>DATAXI010000220.1:0-9517 GCA_036266845.1 Chthoniobacteraceae bacterium
CCACATGGGTCTGGAGCAGGCGCTGGCTGCGGGCGAGTTGGGCCTTCGTCAGGTCCACCTGCGCCATATCCTTCGCGACAGTCGCTTTTTTGTTATCGAGGTCGGCCTTAAATGGGCGGTCATCGATCACGAAGAGGATGTCCCCCTCGTGAACAAGCGCCCCTTCCTTAAAGGGCGTCTGGGTGATGAGCCCGGAGATGCGCGCCTGGATGTTTGTGCTATCGGGTGACTGGAGGCGGCCGGGATAATCCTCCCAATCCGTCACCTCTTTCTCCACCGGATGCATCACGGTAACGGTGGCGGGAGGCCGCTGCGGAGGTCCGCCGCTTCTGCCGCAACCGCATACGAGCAAGGCGCATAACGCGAGCGCGGCCCGGCTCCGAAGAGAAGCCGAGAGTGCCCGGGAGCGTTCCGTCGCAGTAGTCATGGGCGGGGATATACGGGAGCGCCCCGCCGACTGCAAACTAAACCTTATGGAAATATCGTTAGCCGATGTTTAAAGATCGGTTACTGATATGGTGTTGTCACCTCATAAAAACGGGGTGAACCGCCCCCGCTGACATCCGTATAACTGGAGGAAGTGCCGCTTGCGGTGATGGTGCCGGAGAGCACCGCGTACCCCGTGGCCGGGCCGGAGGAATATTCCACCTGATAGGTGCGGCCCGGGATGCTCTGCCAGGAGATTTGAGTGCCGCCACTCACTGGAGTAACCGCGGTGATGTGGAACCAGTGGAGATTATCCAGCGGGCTGAATCCTGCGGCGTCCTGCTGGGCATTGGTCAGGCCGCAGCCATTCTGGTCGCCGTTGGGATCGAGCAGGAGGGTGGCGCCGGCGCTATTGGCGCTGCTGGTGCTGTAAACGCCCGCGTTGTTGATGGTGGTCACCATTGCATAAAGAGACTGGCCGTAAGTGCCGGTGACGGTGACGGAGTTGGCGGAGGTGCTGCCGCTATAGACAATCGCGCCGCCGCCATTGGGCTGTGTACTTACCACCACCTGGTAGCCGGCGATGCCTCCCTCGGAATCCGTCGCCGCATTCCATGTGAACGTCGTGGAGTTGCCGATGGAATAAGCATTGGGGGTTGCTGGCGCGCCGGGGGTGGGCGGCGGAGTAATATCGTAAAGTTTAAGATATTGCGCCTCGTAGGGAGAACTTACCCAGCCGCTGGTACCGGTGGGCACGGCGTTCAGCGCCACGTAAATGCCGTTTGCCAAAACGTCGGAACCCGTCCGCCCCACGCTGCCCCACAGCCACACGCTGTTGCGGCTGGAGTCATACTCCGTATCCGCCGCGATATTCTTGACGTTGTAAGTTCGGTTCGGGTCAATTCCAAAAAGGTTGGAGCCGTTCTCCACAATATTGACGTTGAAGACATCCGACTCGCCGCTCGTTTCCTGAAGGTTCACAAAGCCGAAAACCACATCGCCAAGGTTCGGCGATTGGTTGGCACTGGCATATTTTGCGACGCCGAAGATATTCGGCGGAGTGTTACTGCCCGTGTCATCCAGAAAATAGCGGTTGGAGCTTTGCAACGCGGGACTGTTTGCCCGAGCGGAGCCAATCGCGGCATAGACGGGATAAAGCTGCGCCTGGCCGTAAGCGTCCGGCCCCAGCGCGTTCCATGCATCGGCCAGGGAGTTGTAACACATGAAGTTCGGAATCGGTTTTCCAAAATTAACCTGGTAATTCGTGAAACCGTAGGGCGTGAGGAAATTGTTGGAATTGGGCGGCTGCACCGCCCCGGAGATACCGATTTCCTGCCCATAAAAGATATCCGGAACGCCATCGATGGTGCTATCCGCCGCGTAGCGGATCAGCGCCTGGTAGGGGTCATTGTAACCGGCTTCGTCATGCGACTCCGTATCCCAGATGACGAGGCCCTGGCCGTAGGCGTCGCGCCGCGCCTCATAAGTGGAGCGGAAGTCCTTATTCTGCTGATCACCATAGAGATCGAAGAGCACGCTATCGTTAACGACGTCAAAATGGCGGCTGGACCGGTACGTGACGTTGCCTCCATCGAGCGATTCCGCCAGGAAGACAAGGTCCCATTTATACGACCGGGCGTAATTCATGATATACTCCCAGCATTGCGGCGGCAGCCCCTGCGCAAAATCCGCCCGGATGCCGTCCAACCCGGTGTCATCCGCGGCCCGGCGCGCGACGGGATCGGAGAGGGTGCTATTGCCCACCAGGTTCCCATTGGCATCCACATGGCCGGTCTGCTGCAGCCAGTAGGGGATATACCATGCGAAGTACTTCCATACATTCTGGGTAACCGTATCAAAATGCCCGTTGCCGGAATTGGTGTAAGCATCGAGGGCGTCGTTGGAGACGTTATTGGCGCCGATGCTGTAATCGAACGCGTCTGCCTCGCTCAGGTATTTGTTTTCCCAGGAATCACTGCTGTCGTAATTTCCCGAGTCGTCCAAATCCACCAACGAGGAGTAATTGCCGAAATAGACGTCGTGGACATCGACAAATTTCGCGAAATCAAACCGGTCGGCCGCAAGGGCGATGCTCCCGGCATCGTAAGCGCGCGCGCCAAAGTCAAAGTAAGATAAATCCGTCAAGTCGGTCGCAAACTGGTTTGCACCGGAGATGTTCTCGCCGTTCCAGCGGGAGTAAAAATTGGCCACCGCGTCCTCGAACTGCGTGGTGGCGCTGGTATTGGCGTTGCCAAAGAGGGCCTGCCCCATCGCGCCAAACTCGCAGTCATAGGAGGTGTGGTTGAACGGCACGTCCAGCATGATATTGATACCGGCTGCGTCCGCCGCTTTTACGAAACGCTGAAATTCCACCATCGCATTCGATTCGCCGGTGGCGACACTGGTGGTGCCGGGCACATAAGTCTTCGAGTAGAGCGGATTGACCTGAAAGAAATCCTCGACCGAATAAGGGCTGCCCACGGAGAAGGGCGCGTTGCTCTCATTGGGATCCGACTGCCGGCCTTGGACGCCGATGGGATGGATCGGCTGCATCCAGAGCCAATTAACGCCCATGCCCTGGAGATAACTGAGTGTGCACGGGCGCCCGGTGGTCGCGTTCGGCCCGCCGTCGATATCATCAAACGTGCTCCGCTGCGTGTAATCGTTGTCATTGGCCGGGGCGTTCGCGTTCACACTCAGCGCATTCATTTCATACATCACGATTTGACGCGCCTTGGTGGGGGAAACGACGATCGCCGCGTCCCGGTAATTGAGCCCGTTTCCGTCAACGAAATCGCTGTACCAGTGGAAGGTATTGGCCGGATCGCCCTGCACGTGGTAGCGCGCCGTGATCCGGTACGCGCCGGTCTTGTTTGCGTACAGCACCAGCGTGAACGGACCAGATCCGTTCATCTTGTAAGCCTGATAGTAACTGGGCGTGGTGCTGCTGGAGAGGATGTAATTGCCATTGGGCGGCACGATGCCGTCCGGAATGCCGTTGCCGGATGAGGAGACGTTCGCGAGGTCGCGATTGTTCAGGTTGGTAAAGACATCCGCCTCATCCACCGTGCTGCCGCTCTGCGGATCGAAGTAGATGAAGATCGGAATCGAGTCTCCATTGATCTCGTCGATGAAAAGATGGGTCGATGAATAATCCGCCTCCACGGGATTTGAACTGACCGTGGAGTTCGCGCTGAGTTGCAAGGTGATTGCCTCCGCGGTTGCCGCAAAGAGCGATGCCGCGGCAAGCAGGCCAAAGAGGGGGAGCCGAACCTTCATCATAATATTTACGCCGGGTTACTGCACACTGACCTGAAGTTTGTAGAAGCGGTGCTGCGCCGTGCCCGGCGAGCCGCCGGTTTCGCTGCCGTCATCGGTCCACTGCATTGTGGAACCAGTGCCAATGAGCGCCGGGCCGGCCTGGGTCCAAGTGGCGCCGGAACCGGGCGATGTACCATAGTAAATACTGTAAAGGCGATCCGGCAGCGATGGAAAATTGAGGACCGGCAGACCTTGCGCGTTGTAAGTGACGGTGATTTGCGGCAATCCGCCCGGCTCGGCCTGGGTGGGATCGAGCATCAGGATGTATTTATCCATGTTGGTCAATCCGTCTCCCATCGGATCGTCGCCCGCATCCGATCCATCGGAGGTTTCGCCCGTGGCATGGCCAAAGTACTTCAGGCGCCACCAATCGGGAATGCCGTCGGTGCCAGTGGTGAGGGTATCGGTCCAGTTGGTCTGGAAGCCGACACCCACGGTCATTTGCCCGGAGCCGGTCACTTCCACCTGCTGCGTCTGGGCCTGGTTGCGCATGGCTACGGTATTCAGCGTGGTCTGGTCCACGGCCGTGGTGTTCAGTGCGGCGCCGAAATTACCGGACGTGCCGCCATATTTCACAAACGAGCGCACGCTGCGGGCCGGAGTCACGTCGCTCACGCTGTACTCGCCATTGGTGGAGCCTTGCACCGCTTGCATGTTGGCCTGGCCGTTGATCAACAGGTCACAGAGATTCGGGGAAAGGCCAAACCGGACATACAGTTGATTGATCGAGGAGTTGATCGAGTAAGCCGCCTTGAAGAGGCTCGCGCCCACGCCCAAGGTAACGGTTTTACTGATGAGCCCATCGCTGCTGGTAAAGGTCCACCCGGTGCCGGAACTCGCCGGGACCACCGTATAGATATTGTTGATATAATTCGGAGTGCCGACTCCCGCGCCGCCGGTCTGGGCAAAGAGATCCTTGAAGCCGGAGGTCCGGTAAGCCGCCGTGCCACTGCTTGAGACAGAGTCCAGGTTCAGGTTGCCCTCGTCCTCGCTCATGGACCCTGCGTACCCGACCGGATTGCCCAGCGCCTGGAAGACATTGCCGCTCACTACGTCGCGCACCCATGCATTCACGAGGCGCCCGCCAATTGCCTTGAACTCCGCGAAGACCCGGTCGTTGTAAAGCAGGTATTCCGGGACGCCATCCTGGTCGATATCCACGGATTGCGCGACGGCCTGGCTGGTGAAAGCGCCGGCTTTGGCCTGGTTCGCCCAGGTATCGACAGCGTTATAGATGGAGGCGAAACGGGTCTGCGATTGAGCCCAATCCGCCAACGGCGCAATGCTCTGGAAATCCGAATTGGGACTTACAAACGCCCCGGTGCTGAATTGATCGAGATCGTCATTATCCTCCGTATGGAACCCGGTTTCGAACACAGACGCATGCAGCGTGGCCTGGGCAAGCGTGCTAAGGCCGCTATTGCTGCCGCTCAGGCTGGAAACCGCGGACCACGATGAAGCGGAAATGCCGGTGCCGGTATTGATGCCCCAGGCCTGCGGTCCGACAAGGTTGTCATAAGTATTGAACTGCTTGGTCGCCAGGCTCTCGTAAAGACTGCCGCCGTTATACCAGTTATCGTAATTGCCGTTGGAGGCGTGGTTAATCCAAAGCGTCGATTCCGTAGGCAGCGAGAGCCCGGTGCCACGATTGACAGTGCCCCATTGCGTGCCGGACCCATTGGGCGGCACGGAGGTATCGACCTGGCCGCTGACGATCTGGTCCGGCGTCACGATCTGCACCCACGGACGGCTGGCCATCCACGCGATATTGGTATCGTACGCGTCGGCATTCGCCTTGTTGGCAAAGCTCTCCCAGTTATTCTCAAAGATAATGACCTGGTCCTGCTCGCTGTCGCGGGCCTTTTGGTTGAGCAGCTCGCGCACCCAGGTGGAGGGTCCGCCGTCCTGTGTCTGGAAGAGATATTGGCCAAGGTTGTCATTGATGACGAACACGTTCATCCCGTTGATGGAGTTGATCCGGTAGGAATCGTCATTCAGCGATTCCGCCCAGCCAAACCAATCGAAGATATGTTGCGTCTGATCGACGAAAGTGTAACCGAACCCGAGGCTCTGTACCTGCGCGAGCACGGAGTCGTTGGCCACGCGTTCCGGCAGCCAGAAGACATTGGACGAGGGAGCCGTGCCGTAGATGCCCTGGAGGAACTTATTGGCAAGCGCCACGTTGTTTGCGTTAAAGCCATTGGAGAAGTACTTGAGGATGTGATCCGAGAACGTGCTCGAAATGAGGTCGATCTGACCGTTCGCGATCATTGACGCAATGCGCCGGTTCAAAGTCGGCCCATCCTGATAGGACATGGATGAACCGGCTGGAACACTGGCCCATTGAATCGCGGAGGCGAAAGTCGGCGTGATGTGCATGGTCAGCGGGACGTTATAGGCCTGATGCACATCCAGCGGACGGTAGAGGCCCGCACCGGAGCCCGTATTGATCAGGCTCTGCATGTAACTGCCGGGCTGAATTGCCTCGCTGCCATGGATGAGGGAGATCACCTTCACCTTCTTGCCGTTGTCATTGCGGGCATCCATTCCCGCCCACTGGCCCAGCACGCTCTTCGCGCCGGCTATGTTTGCCTGGTCAGGACCATAATCGGACGCGATCCAGTCATCGTAGAAGGTATCATGAATATTCGAGCGCCAGCCGATATCTCCCGCGCCGCCGGGTTGCGTGCCATCGCGCGTGGTATAGATTTCGTAAGTCAGCTTGCTCGGGTTCAGGCCATCCCAGCCGGCATCCAGCAGCGCCTGGCGGCTGATCGAGAAATCACACGACGACATCGTGGAATCAAAGTACGCCTCCTCGAATCCATTCGGATTGCCGGAGGAATCCGTCGAAGTCTGGCTGCGCACGGTGATGCCGTATGGGGTTAATCCATTGGCCAGAATTTGACCAATGCCGGTGGTATGCACCGCGGACGACGGATTCCACAGATAGACATTGCCATCGTTACCCTGGTAGCAGGCCACCACCGCCTGCCAGCCCATCGTCGTGCCGGTGCGCAGGTCATCCGGCAGGTCATACTCGCCCGTGCCCGGCTGCCCGAAGTTGATCGCCACATAGACATCCAGGTTGCCCTGCTCCGCGTAAGGCAGCAGGTCTTCGTAATCCACCCGGAAGTAAAAATTGCCGTCGCCACCTTGTGACGTGGCTCCGCCATCGTGCGCATAGAAGGCCACCATGTCGCGGGATGAGTCGAACCCGTCTCCCGCGTAATATTCATCCTCTCCGCTGTAATTGACGCCGCCGCCATCATAGTAATCCAGCGCCACCAAATCCGACGCCGTCCAGCCGGAAAAGGCGTGGTCATTGGTTACCGAGCCGTAAGTAGTCGTATTTCCCGCCACGGGACCGATCGCTATCTGCCCGGGCGCCGGCGGAGTCGGAGTGCCGGCCACATTCGGATTATCGCCATTGATATATTTTTGGTAATTGCTGATGCCGTCCCCGGTCGGGTCGCCATTCGGGCCGTTATTGGTATTGGTGATGACCTTGCCGGTGTTCAGGTTGTAATCGCCAATCACACCGTCATCGAATGGGTTGAGCCCATACTGTATCTTCCATCCATCCGGCAGGGTATCGCCGCTGGTGCTGAAGCGCCGCGGATCGGTCTCCATCCAGATCACATCCAGGCCATCGGACCGGAAGGTGCCGTCCGGACGGAAGAAAGCGCTCAACCGGTTCTTATCGAGCGCCGTCGAGTAAAAGAGCGATGTATTCGCGCTCGCAACCCCGCCTCCGGCCAGCGCGTTGCTTACGTTGCATGCGTTCACGAAGTAACTATTCGTGCTTTGCGGCTCGTTATAGGGGTAGCAGAAGTCCAGATAGTAGAAGGTCTGAGGCGTCGAACCCGGAGCGCTGCCCTGCACGGTGACGGGCGTGAGCGGATTGCTCATCGTCGCGAGCACGACATAGTTCCCATTGGCATCGGTTTGATTCCTGTCGATGATCCCGAGATCGACAACGCCGTTGTGATTCACATCCTTGGCGCCGTCATTCATCCCGCAACTGGTGGTATCCGCGTTATTCGGATCAGTCTCCAGCCACATCGCATTGGGTGAAATACTGAGCACCGCCGTGCGATTGATTGTGGAAGTATTATAGTTGGTGGGCGGATGCGCGATAACCGTCTGGGTTCCCGTCACGTCGGGGATGATGTCCAGGCGCCCCGTATGGACCGGGTAATATTGGATGTGGCCGTTTCCATCCAGCATCGGGCTTCCGTTGCTGCCCGTCACAATACCGAAGGTCAAATCCGCAAGACCGTCGGGGATGCCCGTGTAGCTGGTGCTTGAGGTCGTCGCATTTGTAATGGTTCCGGCAAGCTGGTCCGTGCGCGAGTTGTTTTCATTGAACGGCCAATTACCGTAATAACTGTAATCCTGGCCCGAAGGCGCGCTCCCGTTGTCATCCGTATTGTAAATGGGCGGATCCAGGTCCGGCTGGAAGTTGGGCGAAACACCGTTGGTGCTGGTGCTGGTATTGGTATCCGCCGGTTGCGTGCCGGAGAGGGCCATCGGTGCGGTAAGACCAAGTTCCAAACCGTCCGGCAGGCCATCGTTATCCGTATCCGGGCTCAGGTAATTCGTCTTGCCGGAGATAACCCATCGATGCACCTGATCATCGGTCCACAAATCGGAATCCCCCGAAGGCAGCGCCACCTGCGCCGTCTCGATGGCATCCGGGATGCCGTCGTCGTCGCTGTCCAGCTTGCCCGCCGTGGGAGTTACCAGTTCTTCATACAGCACCGTGGCGCTCCAGTTGGTGGTGGTGCTGCCGGCGCCTCCCTCGGTCACCACGGAATTGAAGGTATAAGTCCCTGCCTGTACATTGTTCCATGCGTAAGTCCATTGCACCAATCCCGAACTGTTGGCCGCGGTCCCGGTCAGTACGACATTGGAGCTGCTCACAGTCGGGCCGCCGGTAAAGACGATCCCCACTGAAGTGGCGCCGGTATCGGTCTCGACCACGATGGGGGTGCTCCGCTGGGCCGGCGTGGGGTTTGCCACCTCCGGCAAGATGATGTCATAAGTGGTGCCGTTGCTGTTTTGCAGCGGCGGGGTCAGCACCACATCCGTGATGGAAGCCTGCGGGTAAGCCTTGACCAGCCGCGTCGCGGTGAGCTTTAGCCCACTCGATGTCGTGGACGTCACGACAATGGTGTACAGGAAATTCGGCGCGCTGGCGTTGTAAAGATTGGGCAGCGGAAAAGCCAGTTCGTCATAGCCGCTGCTATTGACGTTAAACCCGTCAACGTACATCTGGCTCTTCGGCTGAACCACGGCGTTATTTGGGCTGCCCGAATCTGTGCTTGCGATGGCGATGGTCGTGTTATTGAGGAAATTTGCCGTGCCGCCCGCATCCAACGAGCTGCTGAACCACACTTTCATCACATAGCTTGAGCCCACCGTGGCGCCGTCTGTCTGCGGATAGGCCACATACATATTTTGCGCCGGAGCCTGGGTATTCACCGTTACCGTCATGGTGGTGTAATGACCCTGCGCGTCGGAGAGATTATCATTACTGGAAGAGGTCAGCTTCTTCAGCCGCACCTGGATGGTGGCGGAGCCGCTCGAGGGGATGTTCACGTAATTGAAACGCCACTCATTGGGAAAACTGCTCTGGACCGCCGGCGTCGCGGAAAGTTCCGTCGCCTGCACCCATGCGTTGTTGCCATTGGCCACGCCTGTCACGGAGTCGTCGTTGTTTGAGTTGCTGTCCTGGATGTTGTATTCGACGGATGTTACCGATTCA
>DATAXI010000255.1:0-9839 GCA_036266845.1 Chthoniobacteraceae bacterium
TCGCGCTTTTTGTCCTCGTGCCCGTCATCCAGTCGCCTTTCCTCAGCCCATCGGCTCTTCTGTCCCGGTCCGCCCCTTCAAATGACCGACGACTAAAAAGCAGGGCTATTTCAACAGGCTGCTAAGCTCTTCCGTAACTACTTTCTCCAATTCGGCTTCCGTGCTTATCTCCAGTTTTTTGTCGCCGTGAAAAGTTACAGTATGGTTTGCGGCGAAGAATCCATTCTTCGCTAGGGTTTTTGCTATTTCACTTGCGTTGAAATATTCAAAAATGCCTTTTTTGAAATAGGTGGAGGCAACTAAGAGCTCATTGTATCGCGTGATGTATTCCTTAATTGCCGTCTTGCAATCTTTTGATTCCAGCGCGGCCAGCACCTTGTCATCAAAAATTGTGTCGTACTGAATTTCCGCAAAAACGGCATCCTTCATTTCCTTAACCTCATTTTTGATACGTTCAAGCGCCGAGAAAAATGCTATCTCACCATTGTCTTTTGTGAAGGTTTGCGTGATTTCGGATTGAATGTCCTTAGTCGAACCCGATTGCTCGGCCATTGCGTGAATGAATTCCTCCTTGGCGGAATTTAGTCTCAAGTGAAGCTTTTCGAATTGGATCCTAAGGGCATGATTTACCAAAAGAGTGGAAGTCTTCTCTGGATCACCAAAAAACTCATTATATGGGGGTAAAACCAGAACACTTTCCTTTGGCAGGTCTGCGCCGTTCTCGTCGCTGATTCTTCGAATCGTGGTCCGTTGCGGAAAGATGCGATCGACAGTTTCTACACCGTCCGCAATGTTCTGAAATGTTTCTGCTAGGGAGGATTTCATGCACCCATTCGGGGCATATACGGCGTATGCTCGTCGCTGCGAAAAATCGAATTGATAGCTCAGTTTCCTGATCCCGTAGCAGTTTTCCAAATCGACATTTACTCTGTTCATGGTGAATTTCCGAATCATGCCGCACCTCCTTCGGTGCGGTCAACGATGCCGCTACGTTTTGGCGCGAAAATCCAAGCCAATGTTCCACGGAATGTTCCACGGCACCAAAATCCCTCGGGGGTATTACCACAATTCGACGTGAAGAAGGGCACCGAGTTCGTGCTGCCGCCAGATACCAATTCTCAGTACAAGCTGATTGAGGTCACAGGAAGCGACGCGCTGATCAGAACGCCAACTGGTGAGAAATTTCGCGTTCGCAATATCGATCCCTGAGTGGCCGGGACTTGAATTCAACACCGGCATGCCTGGTTCGGACTCGTATGCTATACTCCAGCACCCTGCCGGTCCCCGAAATCCCAGCCAATGCCAAAAAATTCCTCCGCAAACATTGCCCCCCGGCGTCCTTTGCGCGAAGCCTGCTCGCCCCTGATTCCCGGCTGCGGACGCAACCCCCAATCCGCGCCACCCCCCAGCGTTGCTCGCTACCGAATCAAGGCGAATCAAGCCAAATCAAACCCCATTCCACCCTTGATTCCCCAAGAAAATCAAACCCGCGCCTTGACCCCCGCCTCAGGCGAATCAACCCGAATCAAGGTAAATCAAGGCATCAAAAACCCGTTCTCCGGCCCGGCGTCGTTTTGGCTACAATCCCTCGCCCGCCTGCTGACAAGCCGCTCAACCTGTGTTACACACTCCGCATGTTGAAGTTCACCAAGATGAACGGCGCCGGCAACGACTTCGTCCTGCTCGATAACCGGGACGGCAGCCTCCGGCTCGGCGCGGACCAGATCGCGGGCCTGTGCGACCGCCACCGCGGCGTCGGCGCCGATGGCGTGCTCCTCGTCGAGCCCCCGGCGGACCGCGCCAATGGAGCCGGAGCCGATTTCCGCATGCGCTATTACAATGCCGATGGCGGCGAAGCCGAGATGTGCGGCAATGGCGCCCGCTGCTTCGCGCGTTTCGCCAGCCGCATCACCGGCAGGGAAGGCGCGCTCAGCTTCGAGACCCCCGCGGGCGTCATCCGCGCCGAGTTCGTGGGCGACCACGTCCGCCTTGCCATGAGCGATCCGCGCGGCCTCGTCCTCGATCAAATGCTCTCCTTCGCTTCCGGCGAGGTCACGGTCCACTCCGTCGATACCGGCGTCCCGCACGCCGTCGTCTTTGTCGAGGACCTCGAAAAGACGGACGTGCGCGGCCTCGGAGCCGGCCTGCGCTATCACCCGCGGTTCGCCCCGCGCGGCACGAATGCCAACTTCGCAAAGATCAACGGCCCCGGCGCGCCGGCCATGCTGGCCATCCGCACCTATGAGCGCGGCGTCGAGGACGAGACGCTCGCCTGCGGCACCGGAGTCGTCGCCGCCGCCCTCATCCTTCATGAGAAGCACGGCGCGCAATCCCCCGTTTCCATCCAGGTCCGCGGGGGCGATACGCTGCTCGTTTCCTTCGAGAAAACGGCGGACGGCTACCGGAATGTCCGCCTCACCGGACCCGCGGATTTCGTTTTTGACGGTCAGATCGGGATTTGACACGACCCGCTCCCCGTCTGAGACTTCCCGCCCATGTTTCGCGGCACCTATACAGCCATCGTCACCCCGTTCCGGGATGGCGCTGTCGATGAAGAAGCCCTCACGCAGTTGATCGAGTGGCAGATCGAGAGCGGCATCACCGGCGTTGTCCCTGTGGGGACCACGGGTGAATCACCCACGCTTGACCACGCGGAGCATTCCCGCGTCATCCAGCTTGCCGTGAAAGCCGCCGCCGGCCGCTGCAAGGTCATTGGCGGCACCGGCTCCAATTCCACGGACGAAGCGATCTCCCTCACCAGGGAAGCTGAGAAAGTGGGAGCCGACGCCGCCCTGCTGGTCGCCCCTTATTACAATAAGCCCACCCAGGAAGGCCTCTTCCGCCATTACAAGGCCATCGCCTCCGCCACGCGGCTCCCCATCATCCTCTACAGCATCCCGGGCCGTTGCGGCATCGAGGTGAGCGTCGATACCGCCGTCCGCCTCTCGCGCGAGTGCCCGAACGTGGTCTCCATCAAGGAAGCGGGCGGAAGCGTCGAGCGCGTCAGCCAGCTTCGCGCCGCGCTGCCCCCTCAGTTTACGGTGCTCTCCGGCGATGATTCCCTGACGCTCCCCTTCATGTCCGTGGGCGCGGAGGGCGTCATTTCCGTCGCGTCCAACATCATCCCGCGCGAGATGGTGCGCATGGTGGATGCCTTCACCGCCGGGCGCGCCGCGGAGGCGCGCGAGCTGCACACCCGCTTTTACCCCCTCTTCCGGGATCTCTTCATCGAGACGAATCCCATCCCCATCAAGACCGCGCTCGCCCTCGCGGGACGCATCTCCGGCGAGTTCCGGCTGCCGCTCTGCGAGATGGCCCCCGCCAATGAGGCGAAGCTCCTGGCAACGCTCCGCAATCTCAACCTCGTCAAATAATTGGGAGCCAGTGAAACAACCCCGTTGCGCCTGCTCGTCAACGGCGCAAAGGGCCGCATGGGCCAGGCCATCATCGCCTGCGCAAAGCTCGAGCCCGCCGTCCGGGTGACCGCGGAGGTGGATGCCGGCGACGATTTTGCCGCCGCGCTCTCCACGGCCGATGCCGTGATCGAGTTTTCCCATCACACGGTGACGGCGGATGTAGCCGGAGCCTGCGCCAATTCCCACAAGGTGCTGGTGATCGGCACCACGGGCCATACCGATTACGAGATCGAGCAAATCCGCGCCGCCGGCCTGGTGACGCCCATCGTTTTCGCCCCGAATTTCAGCGTGGGCGTCAATGCCCTCTTCTGGCTCACGGAAAAAGCCGCGGAAATCCTCGGCCCGGACTTTGACCTGGAGGTGGTGGAAATGCATCACCGGCTCAAGAAGGATGCGCCCAGCGGCACCGCGCGCCGCCTGGCGGAAATCCTCGCCCGCGTGCGCGGCCTGCAATACAACGGCGATGTGCGCCACGGTCGCGAGGGCATCGTCGGCGAGCGCACTTCGGCCGAGATCGGGATGCACGCCATCCGCGGCGGCGATGTTGTGGGCGATCACACGGTCATTTTCGCGACGCAGGGCGAGCGCGTCGAGCTGACCCACAAGGCCTCCAGCCGCGATACCTTTGCCCGCGGCGCCATCCGCGCCGCCAGATGGGCGGCGGGGCGCGAGCCCGGCATTTACGATATGCAGGATGTGCTCGGCCTGCGCTGATCGCGAATCATGAGAGCCGGTATCGCCTTCGGCTCAAATCTGGGGGATCGCCTCCGGCTGCTGCGCCAGGCGCGTGCCTGCCTCCTCGCCTGCCCCCTGCTCGCGCCTCCCGTCCTCGCCTCGCGCATTTATCTCACCACTCCGGTCGATTGCCCGCCCGGCTCCGATTCCTTTTTCAATGCCGTCCTGGAAGCGGAACTTACCGGCGCCCCCGGGGATTTGCTGCGCGCAATGTCCGCCTGCGAGGAGGCCCTGGGCCGCGCGGAAGAGCGCACTGCCCGCAACGCCCCGCGCAGCATCGATCTCGATCTGCTCTACGCCGGCGATTGCGCGCAATCCATCGGCCCGCTCATCCTGCCGCATCCTCGCATGGCCCAGAGGCGTTTCGTCCTCGCCCCGCTCGCGGATATCCGTCCCGGTCTCGTCCTGCCGGGACAACACCGGACCATCGCGGAATTGCTCGACGCGCTGCCGCCGGGAGATTTGGCTGAGCCGATTTCCGAACCATGGTGAACACGCCTGAAAAATTTCGCGCGATGAAAATGGCCCGCCGGCGCATCGCCGCGTTGACCGCCTACGATTATCCCACCGCCCGGCTGCTGGATGAAGAGGGCGTGGACGTCATCCTCGTGGGCGACTCCGTAGGCATGGTGGTCCTCGGTTTTCCGGATACCACCTCGGTGACCATGGAGCACATGGTGCATCACGCCGGCGCCGTGGCCCGCGGAGTCAAGGAGGCGCTGGTCGTCGCCGATCTCCCCTATGGCAGTTGTGACACCCCCGCCGATGCGGTGGCGAACAGCCGCCGCCTGGCCGCGGCCGGCGCGGGCGCGGTAAAAATCGAGGGCGCGCTCACGGAGCAAATCGCCGCGATCATTGCCGCCGGCATCCCCGTCATGGGCCACCTCGGCATGCTGCCGCAGCATGTGAAGGAGGAAGGCGGCTATCACGTCAAAGGCAAGACGCCGGAGCAGGCAAACGCCCTGCTCGAAGAGGCGCGCGCCGTGGAGTCCGCCGGCGCATTCGCCGTCGTGCTGGAGCTGGTGCAGCCCGGGGTCGCCGCCTATATCACAGGGGCGCTGGGCATCCCCACCATCGGCATCGGCTCCGGCAATGATTGCGACGGCCAAATCCTCGTCACCCATGATCTCATCGGCCTTTTCCCCTGGTTCCGCCCCCGTTTCGCGAAGCCGGAAGCCGACGTCTCAAAGGATATCCGCGCCGCCATCGCCGCCTACAAAAAACGAATCCAGTAAGCGTGGCGCGGCAGCCGCTGGAAAGTTGCCCCTGTTACTCGTACGCCCGGCTGGTGAGCCGCTGGATGTGGCGGGAGTGGGTGAAGACCAGGCTGACGTAAAGGTAAATGACCGTCGCCACGAAAAAGGATGTCTCGTAACCCGCAAGCGGCGAGTCATCGCTGAAAAAAGTGACGACCCCCGTGAGAAACCAGCCCAGGCTGCCGACGTAGAGGATTGTCAGCGTCAAGTACCGCGTCCACGGCATGCGGGTAAACATCCCCCACACGCCCGCACAGAACCAGAGAAGCATCGCCACCGTCACCAGCTCCAGCGCCGGCATGGGATGGGTATGAGCGGAGGCTCGTTTAAAGATGAGCCCGTTGGCCACGAGGATGAGCAGGCATCCGGCTGCCACCATCATGCGGCCAATAATGACGTTGCCGTGATGATGATGGTGGTGACCCTGGCTCATTCAGAATCGCCGTTTTTGGCTCCTCCGAATGCTCCCATCCGGCGAAACTTGCAATACCGCTCGTGCAGCAACTGTTCCTCCGGCCGCGCCGTCAGATCCTTGAGGTGTCTGACGATTGCCGCTTTCAGAGCCTCCGCCGCCTCGTGGTGGTTGTGATGGGCGCCGCCCAGCGGCTCGGTGATGAGTTCGTCGATCAACTTCAGCTTTTTCAGGTCGCGCGCCGTCAGCTTCATCGCCTCCGCGGCCTCCTGTGCGTGCGAGCGGTGTTTCCAGAGAATCGCGGCGCACCCTTCCGGGGAGATGACGGAGTAATAAGCGTTTTCCATCATCAGCAGCCGGTCCGCGACCGCGATGCCCAGTGCGCCCCCGGACCCTCCCTCGCCGATGATCACGGCGATCACCGGCGTCTTCAGCATCATCATCTCCCGCAGGTTCACGGCAATGGCCTCGGAGATATGCCGCTCCTCCGCTTCCACCCCCGGATAGGCGCCGGGAGTATCCACCAGCGCCACTACGGGCAGCTTGAATTTTTCCGCCAGCCGCATCAGGCGCAGCGCCTTGCGATACCCCTCCGGGTGCGCGCTGCCGAAGTTTCGCTTCAGGTTTTCCTTCAGGTCCCGCCCTTTCTGGTGGCCGATGACCACGCACGGGATGCCGTCGATCTTCGCAAAGCCGCACGGCATCGCCTTGTCATCGGAGAAGAGGCGGTCGCCGTGCAACTCCATAAAATCGGTGAACGCCAGTGTGATATAATCCAGCATGAAGGGGCGCTGTGGATGGCGGGCGATCAAAACCCTTTGCCACGCATTGAGCCGACTGTACACGTCCTTCTTCATTTCTTCGATCTTCGACTGCATGCGGCGCACCTCGGGATCGAAATTGATATCCTGGGAGCGGGAATGACGCTTGAGGTCATCCAGCTTCTTTTCCAGTTCCGCGATCGGTTTCTCGAAATCCAACGGCTGAATTTTCATGGGGAAAAAGTCGGGGGCTGGCCTTTATTGGATCGTGACTGGAATTCCCCGCGTTAGCAAAGCGGAAAGTTCATCCATGTCCGACGCGCTGAGGGCAATGCCGCTGCTCACCTTTTCCCCGCCCTCGGCGGGATCGGTATAGAGGGTAAAGCCCGAGGGAGAGATCATCACCTCGTGGGTGCTGTCGTCATAGTCCCGGCTGCCAAAGGCGACCCGCTGCCCGTTGCGGTAGGAGGCGACGTCCGTCACCTTTCCGGTGAGCGGCGGCGGGTTGCCCTTGGGCACGGGAGCGGTCCAGGCGAGCGGGTGGTATTGTTTGAAGAAGCGGGCATGGTTGTAGAGCGTCACCATGCGGGCCTTGCGGTCGATCACGATCGAGAAATCCGGGTGGGAAACGTAAAGCGTATCGCCCACGCGGAGCCGGCGCGGGTCGGTGATATTGTTCATCCGCATGATTTCATCGCCCGGCACCTTCAGCTTTCTCTCGATGCGGGCCAGCGTATCGCCGGGCCTGATGACGTAGGCATCCTTGTCCGGCGAGGCGCCCTCGGAGAAGTAAATGGCCACATTGCACTCGCCCAGATCGTCCTTGGCCGCCTCCATTTTGGTGGATGCCGGGTAGGTCTCCAGGAAGTGCTCGTACGCCGTCCGGGCATCCACCCACTGGTGGCTGTTCTTCAGATCGAGACAGCGCTGGTACTCGGGGATGGTCATGTCCGGTGGCGGAGTCGGCGTCCCCATGCCCGTCTCCTGCTTCAGGTTTTGCTCCGGCTCGATAAAGAGCTTGTAGGTAAAATACGCGCCACCCCCGAAAACCGCCGCCGTCAACGCCAGAATGACGAGCGCCTTCAGGATGATCCCGCCGCTGCGGCGTGAATCGGGAAATGGAAATGGGAAATGGGGTGAGACCATCGCGGAAACCGCGGCAATCAAATCAGACCGTGCTTGCGGAAGTCACCCATATTACCTCCGGCGGAGTTCTGCACCAGTTCCATGGTGAACTTCATCAGGCACACCTCCCAGGCATCATCCACGCCCTGGATGATGGCCGACGAGGGCTCGCTCGCCGCCGTCACCTGGTCTCGCACCCGCTCGATGACGTCCGCGACCGGGCTGTGCACAATGTTCTCCACCACTCCGGATTTGCGGAACTGGAAGCCGTACTTCAGCAGCGAAAGGTTTTCCCGCTGTCCCTCCAGCCACTGGGCAAATTCCCGGGCGGAATCGCCAAAACCCTCCAGCAGCAGCCGGGCGTAATTGGCCGGCGTGACGATTTGGGGACGCTCCGCCTGGATCTGGCCGTTGCGCACCCGCACCTTGTTCACCTCGTCCATCAATTCGGAGATCAGGTAAAAATGAAAATTGACGCTCCCGAAACTCTCGATCCGTCGCTCGGGCGAGAGGAGCACCTGGGTATTTTCCATGGCGTACTGGAAGTCATCCGGTTTGAACATGTCTTTGCGCTAACATAACCAGTCTGGCCGGCAGTGCCATGCCTTTCGTCCGCGGGACCCGTGGATGCCCGAAACGGCTTGCTTCTCCAATCCCGCGGGTCCAGTCTTTCCCCCGCACTCGGGAGGAAAGATTATGCTTCATATCATCTGGTCATTGATCGTGGGTCTTATCATCGGTTTGATTGCGCGCGCCATCATGCCGGGGGCTCATTCCATGGGGTTGCTCATGACCTCGCTGCTGGGCATCGGCGGTTCCATTGTCGGCGGCCTCATCGCGCGGCTCTTCTCGAAACCGAAACCCGGCGCTCCCGTTCACCCCGCCGGGCTCATCATGTCGATCATCGGCGCGATGGTGATCCTCTTCATCGCCGGGAAGCTGCATTCCTAATCCACAAACCGCTGGGCCAGCGGCATCCGGCGGCCCAGGCCGAAGGCTTTGCCCGTCACTTTGAGTCCCGGCGCGGCCTGCTCCCGCTTCCACTCATTCAGGTCCACGCGGCGGGCCACCCAGCGCACCACCTTTTCTTCATAACCCAGGGCTATGATGTCGCGCGCGGTCATGGATTCCTCCACGTAAAGCTGGAGAATTTTGTCCAGCAGATCGTATTCCGGCAGTGTGTCCTGGTCCCGCTGGTTGGGCTTCAGCTCGGCGCTCGGCGGTTTGGTAATGGTATCCGCCGGGATGATTTCCCGGTCGCGGTTGATCCAGCGGGCCAGCTCGTAGATTTTCGTCTTCGGCACATCGCTGATCACGGCCAGGCCTCCGGCCATGTCGCCGTAGATCGTGCAATAGCCGACCGCCAGCTCGCTCTTGTTGCCCGTGGTCAGCAGCAGGTGATTGAACTTGTTGGAAAGCGCCATCAAGGTCATCGCGCGCAGCCGCGGCTGCATGTTTTCCTCCGTGGCATCCTCCGGCAAGCCTGCAAAAAGCTCGCGGAACTGCTCCCGGAAAACCTCAAACGAACGCTGGATGGGGATGGTGTAAAAATGGATGCCCAGCGCCTCCGCCAGCAGGCGCGAATCCTCCTGGCTGCCGTGCGATGAGAATTGCGTGGGCATGGTGACGCCATGCACCGCCTCCGGCCCGAGCGCCGCCGCCGCGATTACCGCCGTCACCGCGGAATCGATGCCGCCGCTCAGACCGAGAACGATCGATTTGAAACCGCATTTTTGCGCGTAATCCCGCAGCCCCAGCACCAGCGCGTGGAATAGCTCCTCCGCTTCCGCCTGATGCGCCGGCTCCACCGGCGGCCCGGCCAGATCAACCACGCGCACGCATTCCTGGAATGCCGGCAATTGCGCCAGGCATCGGCCCTGGGCGTCGAAAACCAGCGAGTTGCCGTCGAAGATCAACTGATCGTTGCCACCCAATGCGTTGCAATAGATGAGCGGACGCGCGTTTTCCGCCGCCAGCTTCCCGAGCATTTCCAGCCGCTGGCGCGGCTTCCCCACATTGAACGGCGAGGCGGAAATATTGAGAATGATCTCCGCGCCCCGGAGTACCAGGTTGCGGACCGGCTCGCGCGGGTAGAGCCGCCGGGGCAGGAAAGGATACACCCACACATCCTCGC
>DATAXI010000264.1:0-52597 GCA_036266845.1 Chthoniobacteraceae bacterium
AGTGCCCCGCTGACGCGAGGCAATTACGCAGCCCTCAATTACACCCCTTGCAAAACCCCCTCAAACCCGCTTAAACAAACCCGCCCGGGTGGTACATTTTGAATCGACCCGCGGTGGTACACTTTGAAGTGACCGGTGACACCATCATGAAATCGCTGCCCGTGTTCTCTGTGGAATTCGCTTCGGAATAGTCAATTTTGGTTGGGGCGTGTGAGGGAAACGGGATTCTTGGCGGCATTGTTCGTGATACGCAGAGGTTCCTATCGAGCGTCCTACATTGGATAGCCTCACTTACATCCTCAACTTTGATTTCTACCCCGCCCCGCCAGGTCAGCAATAGTCCGGGGCACTGAGGGCAATATCGCCGAACGCCTGCCCGGAGCGGGCATCGAGAATCTGGTAGCGGCGCAGAGCTTCCAGGCGCTCTTCCTCATTGGAGGCAGAGGGCGATCACCGTTGTTTCCCGTTTCCGCTCATGGGCGGACTAGCTCACTCGCATCGAGCATTTCACGCACCTTGCGGGCGAGAATTGCCGGCGTGTATGGTTTTCGTAAGAATGCGACGTCCGACTCCAGCACACCGTGCCGAGAAATGGCGTCGTCCGGGTAGCCCGATGTGAACAGCACTTGAAGATCGGGATAGCCTATCTTCAGCCACTCCGCCATTGCCGCCCCGCCCATCTCCGGCATAATGACGTCGGTAACTACAAGTCGAATGGGCGATCCCTCATGCGCGCGCACCACGTGCAGCGCCTCCTGACCGTTCGATGCCGACAGCACTTCATATCCGAGGCTTTCCAATACCCCGCGAGCGAGGTGTCTCACCGCCGGCTCGTCTTCCACAATCAGCAAGGTTTCGGACCCGCGGGGCATCGGGAGGTTCCGTACCGGCTCGCCTGAAAGGATTGCCTGTTGGTCGATCCGCGGAAGGTGAATAGAAAAAGTAGTTCCCCTGCCAATCTCACTGAAGACGGCGATGTAACCGCCGCACTGTTGAATGATGGTCTGACAGGTCGCGAGGCCCAGGCCGGTGCCTTTCCCTTTAGGCTTGGTTGTGAAAAACGCCTCGAACAACCGGGCCTTTACATCGTCAGTCATACCGCTTCCGGTGTCGCTGACACTCAGCAGCACATAGTCGCCCGCTTTTCCTCCCGTGTCCGCCAGTGCCTGGGCATCGTCGAGCGTCACTTTTGTTGTTGCAATCGTAATTCTCCCCCCATGGGGCATCGCGTCCCGGGCATTGACCACGAGGTTCATCACCACCTGTCCGATATAACCGCTATCCGCCTTGATATTTCCGACTCCCGGGCCGAGAGCCATTGTGATCTCGATATTTTCGTCCACCAGCCGCCTCAACATCTTGTCCATATCCCTCACTATCTCATTAATATCCAGCACGACGGCATGCACCGTTTCCTTGCGGCTGAAAACGAGCAGTTGCCGCGTCAAGCCCGCAGCCCGCTCCGTCGCATGGCCGATCTCCTCTGTGTATCCCATCAGCGGACTGCCCGGGGGAAGCGCCGCGCTGAGCAGATCGCTGGAAAACATAATGATCGCCAGCATGTTATTAAAATCATGCGCCACTCCGCCTGCAAGTTGGCCCACTACCTCCATCTTCTGCGCCTCGATGAATTGCGCCTCCAGCCGCTTCCGATCGGCCCTCTCTTCGACCTCCCGCATCGCGCGCCGCACGGCCGGCGCCAGCCGGCTCAGCCGCTCTTTTAAGACATAATCCGTAGCTCCGCTCTTGAGCGCATCGATGGCCAGTTCCTCACCCAGCGTCCCGGAGACAAGTATAACCGGCAATTCAGGCCATTTGGCCCGCGTAATTGCGAGGGCGGAGAGGCCATCGAATGAGGGAAGCGAGAAATCCGAAAGAATCAAATCTATGCCCCCCTTCTCAAGTTCCATCACGAAATCATCGCGCGTTTCAACGCGCACTATCGCGCAGGAGAGCCCTTCGGCTTCAAACGTGGACGCAATCAGCATCGCATCGTTCGGATCATCCTCTAGATGAAGAATTACGAGTGCCCGTTCCATCTATCAGATTTCCTCCACACCCGCGGCTGCCGCCGACGGTTCTTCGATTTCTTCATGCACGGGCACCTCGTTGATGATCGCCCAGAAGACTCCAAGCTGCTTGATGGCGTTGATGAACTCCGAGAAATTCACCGGCTTCACGACGTAGGCGTTGCAACCGGTCCGGTAGAACTCCAATAGGTCCGGCGTTTCGCGCGAGGAGGTGAGCACCACGACGGGGATCATCTTCAAGCGACTGTCGGTTTTCATCGTTGTCAAGACTTCCAACCCATTGAGCTTTGGCATCTTGTTATCGAGCAGCACGACGACCGGATCTCCCTCTGGCCGCGTCTTGAATTTCCCCCGGCGATAGAGATAGTCCAGAGCCTCGGCGCCGTTGTCCACGACCGCAACCGTCCTGTCCAGATGGTACTCCTGCAATGCCGCCAAGGTAAGTTCCACATCACGCGGATCATCCTCGACCAACAGGATTTTTTTTACGTTCGCAATGCTTCCATTCATTTGCTTGGCGGTTGGCCGGTCGGGATTGAAAAGTAAAAGGTTGCGCCTCCATCCACGATACCTTCCGCCCACGCCCGTCCCCCATGCCGGTGGATGATGCGTTGGACATTCGCAAGTCCGATGCCGGTCCCCTCGAACTCAGCCTGCGTATGGAGGCGTTGAAAGACCCCGAATAGCTTATTGGCGTAGCGTGGATCAAACCCTGCCCCATTATCGCGAATCGATATCACGGTCTCGCCTTCGCTGCCAGAGATGTGACCGATTTCGATTTTTGCGTGGGCGCGACCGTGGGTGAACTTGAGCGCATTTGAAATGAGATTTACCAGCACCATTCGCAACAGGGAACGGTCTCCCCGCACAACGGGCAGCTTCCGGATATCCCATGTAATCGTCCTGCCTTTTGTCTCCTGCTGAAAATCGCTCAAAGTTTCTCCTACCAATTCCTCAAGATTGACCTCCGTCTTTTGCATCGGGGATTTTCCGACGCGGGAGAAAGTCAAGAGATCGTCGATCAGACTCCCCATCCGTTCCGCCGCCTCTGAAATGCTCCCGAGGTGGCGATTGCCTTTCTCGGACAGCGATGCCCCGGCGTCCATCTTCAACAAATCCGCAAAGCCCAGAATATGGCGTAGCGGCCCGCGCAAATCATGGGAGACGGAATAACTAAACGCCTCCAGTTCCTCGTTCGCGATTTGCAATTGAGCGGTGCGTTCCGCCACTCGCTGCTCCAATTCCACATTGAGACGCAGGATCTCGCCCTCCGCGCGTTTCCGTTCCGTGATGTCGCGTATGTTGCATCGGATCATTGTCTTATCACCGGACTGATACACGTTGCTCACCAAGTCCACTGCAATGCGCCGACCGTCTCTCGTCTCCAAAGAAAGGTCGTCGTAGCTGACGATTCCCTGCAGTTTGATCCGCTCCAGCATCCCCTCGATGGGCTCGACGTTCCTGAAAGGACCCAGATCGCCGATGGTCTTGTAGATCATTTCGGCGTGCGTAAAACCGAGGAGGTTGAAAAGGAAGGGGTTCACATCGTTGATGCGCCCGGTCTCCACGTCCAGAATCAGGATGCCATCCGTCGCCGCCTCGAAAAGCCGCCGGTATCTCAGTTCCGATTCGCGGATCGTCTGCTCGCTCCGTTCCGTACGCGCCTCGGCCTGTTCTGTCCGGTTCTCCGCCTGTTCCATACGCGTCTCAGCTTGCTCCGTACGCGCTTCGGCCTGCTCCGTCCGGGACTCGGCTTGCTCCGTTCGCGTCTCTGCCTGCTCCATCCGCGTTTCGGCCTGTTCGGTTCGCGTTTCGGCCTGTTCAGTTCGCGTCTTCGCCTGTGCTGTCCGGCTCTCTGCCTGTTCCGTCCGGATTTCAGCCCGCTCGACGCGCAGATCGCGTCCGATCTGACTTGCGCCCGGGTCATTCTCTCGGGCGAGTATCGAGGCTGGTTCGCTCGTAGCTGATTTCCGCCTCTCCGTGAAGGTTGAGTCCTCGATGTTCATAGGGGGGTCGCGAATGGGGCGGAATTGGCCGAAATGGAATACCAGATTGCGTTTTGGAATCGTGACGTTCTGGCACTTCCTTCCTCGTGAAATCCGAGAACTGATTGACTGCCACGTACAGACTCGAACTCCCATAAATATACCAAGGATTGAAAGTTTGGGCCAATACCTCCGGCGTCAAGGAACCATCGCTGAAGGCTATGGGTAATCCGGGGGTTCCCCAAGCTCAATGTGTCCATCCTCCCCAGTTCAGCTCAAATTTGTGATAGCTATTGGCTATGGGTGCGCGATACTGTCGCGAATGGAGCTTCGCCACTTGCGCTATTTTGCCGCCGTCGCGGAAGCGCTCAGCTTCACCAAGGCCGCCAAGAAACTGCGGCTCGCCCAGCCTTCGCTCACGCGGCAGGTGCGGAATCTGGAAAACGAGATCGGTGTGCGGTTGCTCGACCGCTCGAACAACCGGGTCACTCTTACCGACGAAGGGCGGCTGTTTCTGTTTGAATCGAAAAAGCTCCTGGCATCGTGCGCCGATATCGTTGCAGCGGTGCAACGCATGAGCCACGGAGAAAGCTCCGCACTCAATATCGGTTACGTCGCCAACATTCGCTACGGGCTGCTGCCGGCAACTCTGGGAGCATTCCGGAAACTATCGCCAGGCGTGGCGCTCAATCTTTTCGACATGACCAGCGCCGAGCAATTCCTGGCGCTCGACAGCCGCAAAATCGACCTCGGTTTCGTCGGGCTGCGCCCCGCGCTCTCCACCCACTCTTTGCTCTCCGAATGCGTGGCTCGCGATACGATGTTCGTCGCACTCGCAAGCCGCCATCCGCTGGCGAAAAGGGCAAATGTCAGGCTTGCCGACCTCGCATCGCAATTCTTCGTTGGCATGTCTGCGAAAACTCATCCCGGCGCCCGGGAGTGGCTGACGGAAACCTGCCGGGGGGCTGGAATCGATGGGAGGATTTTGCAGGAGGCGGACAATGAGCCGACGGTGATCCGGTTTGTTGCCGCCGGGCTGGGCGTGGCGCTTTTGCCTCGGCAGATCGCCGGGCTTGCGCATGAAGGGGTGGTCTTTCGCCCGCTTGTCCCGCCACTCCTCCGCGAATCGACCATCGCCTGGCGCGCGGACAATCCCTCGAAGCCGCTCAAGGACTACATTCAAATCGTGAAAGAACTGTCGCAAAACGCCTGACTCCCGGGCTTGGTTAAGTCGGCCAGTGAAGGACGAGCTACATCGATTCCGGTTACCAAATATAGCGAATCTCAACGGATGAATTCTTTTCGCGGCAGCGGTTCGCGGAATTCTCCATTTCATTGGAATGGGATTATGGTAAAGACGTTAGCTTTCATGGTCGCCGCAGTTTCAGTTATCAGAGGCAAGCCGATCCATTCACACTCGCAAAGACCGAAATCACCCTTAATGCTCTGTTTTGACTTATACCCAGAGGTTCCGGTCCAGCGTGCGGTATTGGATCGCCTCGCTGACATCGTCGGCTTCTATCTTCTCGCGGCCGGCGAGGTCTGCGATGGTGCGGGCTACTTTGAGGATGCGGTCGTAGGCGCGGGCGCTGAAGTTGAGAGCGGACATGGCGTTGCGGAGGAGTTCGTCGGATTCCCCGGTGAGATGGCAATGCTCTTTTGACTGGCGGGAGGTCATGCGGGCGTTGCAGGTGGTTTTTCCGGCGCCGAAACGCTCCTGTTGAATGCGGCGGGCCGTCTCGACGCGGGCGCGGATGGGTTCGCTCGGTTCGCCGGGGGCTTTGCCGGAGAGTTCGTTGTAAGTGACGGCGGGGACCTCGATGCGGTCGAGCAGCGGGCCGCTGATGCGCTGGCGGTAACGCTGGACGGCGACGGTCCCACAGCGGCACTCGCGGCGGGGATCGCCAGAGTAGCCGCAGGGGCATGGGTTGCGTTGCCATTTTGCTATGTGCGCCTGAAGGGGGAGAAGCCGAAAGCCATGGCATATCCGAAGGATGTTGTGTCGATTGGTAATGCAATTCGGGCGCGTCGGCTGGATTTGGGACTGCTGCAAAAGACCGTAGCAGAGGTGATCGGCTGTGAAAACTTAACTATCGTCAATTGGGAAAAAAACCACACCAAGCCGCGCATCAATCACATGGCCGGAGTGGTCAAATTCTTGGGCTTCGACCCATTCCCAAAAGGAGACACTTTGGCGCAACGGTTGGTCAATCATCGCAAGGCTCTTGGCGTTGCCCAAAAGGATTTTGCCGGACAACTCGGCGTCGATCCGAGTTCTCTTGCTAGGTGGGAGCGTGGAGAGAGATCTCCAAAAGGGCGCTTTCTCAAAGCCGTTGCGCTTGTAATAGAGGGGTTTCAACAACTTCCAAAAGGAGTTCGGGCCTAGCGGCTCTGTTCCCTTTTGTCATTTGCGCTTCAAAATGTCGAAAAAGCGCCTTCGCAAATAGTGGATTTTACAGAAGTCGGAGCCTGCTCTGTTACCTTTTTGACAAATGAGGTTGGATTAGGCTACGGTTCACGGCTTGACAGAATGCGTAGGAGCAGAAAAACAAGAGGAGATATCCAAAGAGAAAACACACCGTGTTTTCCCTCTATATCGGGCACGCAGAATGAGGAAAAGGTGAATTCTGGATCCCGGATGGAAAATATGCCGGGGCATTTTCGACGAAATCCCGTCTACTCCTCTGGGATGAATAGACCAATCCCTCTGAAACCATGTAATGAAGAATAAGTGATCGAGGCTTTAAGAGCAAGATAAACCATGAGAAAATCCAACTGGAAATGGCTGTTTTCGATACTCATATTAATGATTTGCAATGCAACGTTCGCGTCCCCGTTGCTGTTGAAATCGCCTGACGGCAATTACGAATTCAGCCTTCAACATTGCGATGACGGCACGGGAAAACATTGCCTTGTTCGAAAAGGCGAATTGATCTGGAGTGAGGCGGGCGGAAACCAAGCCGGGCTGGTGGCCGGCTGGTCGGCCGGCTCCGATCTGCTGATATTCGTGGAGCAGGACAGGATGTCCCTTAAACTCCTGTCGATCAAAGGCGAAAATGTTACCGCAACGAAACTCGATGTTCAGCCGCTATGCAAGGTCGGAGCAGCGGAGGTTCCATACGATTGGAATGCGGTCGGTCAGGGGAGTATTCCTCATGATCTGGTGAAGGAGCTAAAACCACTGGGGAAAAACACTTTCGGCGGGGTATATTTGCGGGCGCATTACGGAATCCGTGTGGCCGTGCCATTCAAACTTAAGATTGCGGTTACATCGATAGGTTCAGTCGAAGCAAAGTACCTCATCGGTAAGCCTCGCAGGTTAAAAAAATGGTCGGACGAAGTGCCGGCATATAGCGAACTGGCGAAATGAACGAAAGCACTTGCCAACCCGAAGAGAACGGGTCATTGGAGGACGATGGACGAATATTTGGAAAATCCCGAATGAAACAATTTTGCCTGGCGACTTTGATTGCTGCTTTCAGTTTTCTGCCAATTGCCTCTGATGCCGATCAGAGTAACAGCGATCCGAAATGGGGAGACGCTGTCGGCGGATTTCAAATGTCCGTTTCCCTGGACAGCGGCAACGCCCTCCTGCATTGCCACGTTCGTAATGCGGAAAAGCAAATGAACAGCTACAACGATTTCGAGATGGGCTATTGCGAAAATATTACGCTGGAGATCAAAACGGGCAGCGGATGGGCACCGATTGACGGGTCCATATTTCCACCCATTGCCAACATACGGCGTGGTGCTGTTCCGACCGATTCAAAAGTCCGCAATGTTCTACCGGGAGCGATTATCACTGAGACTTGGAACAAAAACCAGCTCCGGGAACAGCAAAAAAAACCTGCAGTTCGTGAAATATGGTCCGTCTTTGACGACGATACCTTCACCATTGATCTGCTCCACCTGACCCTTGCTGAAACTTCCCAAGAAAAAAACTTTGAGGTGCGGGTTCGCTTGAATTTTCATGCGGCATCCCCGGATGATAAATACCCATATATTCACGGCGCGGAACTTCAATTGTACTCCCCTGCATTCCCCCTGTCGGCAGAAGTTCTCCCTTCATTTTCATTCCCGCAAGAGAGGCCGGACGATACGAATATTCTCAGGAAATTGCGAGACCCTTCAAATGACTCACAGCCGGTTTTTAAGGAAATTGCGGAGCAGCTTTCCAAGAGCAAAGTCCCAACCGAGAAGGAAGCGTGGCGATCCGCCGCGGCCGCGCTCGTCAAAAATAAAGTGGATATTGATGACCGGGAAGGATTTAACGTGACAGGCCTTTACAGGTTGGGATCTGACGCTCCTCCGTTTGCAAGCGCCGGAGACTTGATATGGGAGGTGCAAATCTCACGGCATGCGGAAAGCAGCATTAACGATTTGACGAAAGTTATCTGGATTTCATCTGCTTCTGGAAAAGCAAAAATAGTCCTCCCTTCAAACCAAAATAATGAACGTTAAATGCCGAACGGCTTTAGTGTACTGGCATGTAACAGAAGTATCGCACAGTGTAATACATTATATATCACATGTAAAAATGCACTCAGGTTGCATACAATTTCGGCAACAGAGCAAATCGACCGCAAAAAAAGAGGGAGCCTAGCGGCTCTGTTCCCCTTTTGTCATTTGCATCTGGTATCCACGAAAAAACCTCGTTCTTCGTGGACAGGGCGGATGGGGCAACGTTTGAACATGACAGAACGACATTCGCCTTATACCCACAGGTTCCGGTCCAGCGTTCGGTACTGGATCGCCTCGCTCACATCTTCCACGTCGATTCGGTCGCGTCCGGCCAGGTCGGCAACAGTGCGCGCCACCTTGAGTATCCTGTCATAAGCTCGCGCGCTGAAGTTGAGAGTGGACATGGCGTTGCGGAGGAGTTCGTCGGATTCCCCGGTGAGATGGCAATGCTCTTTTGACTGGCGGGAGGTCATGCGGGCGTTGCAGGTGGTTTTGCCTTTTCCGAAACGCTCCTGTTGAATGCGGCGGGCCGTCTCGACGCGAGCGCGGATGGGTTCGCTCGGCTCGCCGGGGGCTTTGCCGGAGAGTTCGTTGTAAGTGACGGCGGGGACCTCGATGTGGAGATCGATGCGGTCGAGCAGCGGGCCGCTGATGCGCTGGCGGTAACGCTGGACGGCGACGGTCCCACAGCGGCACTCGCGGCGCGGATCGCCATAGTAGCCGCAGGGACATGGGTTCATGGCCGCAACGAGCATGAACTCCGCGGGAAAGGTCATGCTGCCGGCGGCGCGAGAGATGGTGACCTTGCCGTCCTCGAGCGGCTGGCGCATGACTTCCAGTGTGGAGCGTTTGAACTCCGGCAGTTCATCGAGGAAGAGGATGCCGTGATGGGCCAGGCTGATCTCGCCGGGGGTGGGATTGGCGGTGCCGCCGAGGAGGCCGGCGTCGGAGATGGTGTGATGCGGCGAGCGGAAGGGGCGGGTGGCGACGAAGGAGTTGGTGCTATCCAGCAGGCCGCAGATGGAATGGATTTTGGTGATATCGATGGCTTCGTCCAGGGTCATCATGGGCATGATGGTGCCGATGCGCTTGGAGAGCATGGATTTGCCGGAGCCAGGCGGGCCTATCATCAATAGATTATGGGAGCCGGCGACGGCGACCTCGATGGCGCGCTTGGCGTGCTGCTGGCCTTTGACATCCGCGAAATCGACGTCGTATTGGCGGGAGGTCTCGAAGAGGGATTGGAGATTTGCGCGCACCGGGGCGAGGGGACGCTCCCATGTGAGGAATTCGTAAGTCTCGCGAAGGTTGCGGACGCCGTAAACATTCAGGCCGTCCACGACCGCGGCCTCGCGGGCATTGGCCTCCGGGACCACGAGGGCTTTCTTCCCGGCGCGGCGTGCCGCGATGGCCACGGGCAGGACGCCTTTGACGGGGCGGACGGCGCCGTTGAGCGCCAGCTCGCCAAGGATGCAGTAATCGGCGATGCCGTTGAGCTCTTTTTCCTGGGCGGCGGCGATCATGCCGACGGCGATGGGAAGATCGAAGCTGGGGCCTTCTTTTTTGACGTCGGCGGGGGCGAGATTGACGGTGGTGCGGCCTTGGGGCCAGAAGAAGCCGCTATTGGCTACGGCGGTGGTCACGCGGTCCCGGCTTTCTTTTACGGCCACATCTGGCAGGCCGACGACGACGACTATGGTCTTGACGGAGGAAGCGGTGTTGACCTCGATTTCGACCTCGTAGGCATCGATCCCGTTGACTGCGGCGGAGAAGACTTGCGCGAGCATCCGGGGCGCAGGATGAACGGAGAGGGCACTTCATTACAAGAGTTGAAAAGCGGGCGCGGCCACCCCCCCAATTGAGGGAGATTACCGAGAGGGTGAATCCATAAAAATACCTAGAAATCCGAAAGAAAAGACCGGGTTTGCCGCAGCGGGGGTTGGCGCTGGCGTTGCTACGTATCCGCGGCATGACTGTTCATCAGCCATTTATCAATTTGCACGCGGAGCGCTGCCGGCGCGTCCTGATGATCACGGGGCGCAGCGATATCGGCGGCGGCCCGGAGCATGTCTATCAGCTCTCGAAGGCGATCGGAGAGTCGGCGACGGTTTTTATTGCCGCGCCTCAGGAGGCGCCCTACTGGGAGCGGTATCAATCGCTGGGCGGGCCCGGGCGGGTCCTGGAGATTCCGCACCGCCAGTTCAGCCTTGGGACCATTGGGCGGCTGGCGCGGTTTGTCCATGCCCAGGAAATTGATATTATCCACGCCCACGGACGCGCGGCCGGAGTGATGGGACGGCCGGCGGCGCTGCTGACGGGGCGGCCCTGCATTTATACGCCGCACGGCGGAACACCGGTCAGCGACCTGCGGACTCTGGTTTACGCGGGAGCTGAGTATCTGCTTTCAACCGTGACCGCGGCATCAGTGGCGGTATCCCGGACGGAGGCGCAGAGCCTCAATGGGTTGACTGCGCGCCGGAGCCGGATCGAGATTATCCGGAACGGCGTCGAGATCCCTGCCGGAGTGAAGAGCGCGGAGGAGCGGCTGAGCGGGCCGCTGCGCGTGGTTCATGTGACCCGCTTTGTCTATCAAAAGAACAGCGAACAACTGCTCGATATTATCGGCGGGCTCCATGAGACGGGCGCAGCCGGGCGATTCGAATTCCTGATTCTGGGCGATGGACCGGGGCGCGCGGCATTCGAGGAAGCGGCGGCGGCGCGCGGGCTTGCGGGTTATCTGAAATTTACCGGCGCCGTCCGGAACGCCGGCGACTACATCGCACGCGCCTTCTGCATGGTATCCACCTCCCGTTGGGAAGGGATGCCGCTTGCCCTGCTGGAGGCCATGGCGCGGGGTGTGCCGGTTATTGCGAGCGATGTGGCCGGCAACCGGGATGCTGTCACCTCCGAGGAGACGGGATGGCTGTACAATATCGGCACGCCGCGGAGCGCGGCGCAGCGGCTGGTGCAGCTTGCGGATAGCCGCGAGCTTTGGATCGCGATGGCGAACGGCGCCCGGCTTCGCGCGGAGCGGGAATTTTCCGTGAAAAAAATGGCCGAAACCACGCTTCGCCTCTATTCGCGATTCCAGAAACCCGGCATCGAAGCAGGTTCCAGTATCAATGCGGCATTCCGGCCCGCCGCTGGATGCGCCGCGCCGGCGGCGAGTGAGGTGCAGCACGCCGCGTAGCCTCCGATTGCCAAAAAAACAACAGCCCAACGCAAGTCCAGACCCGTGAGAATTATTTGTTTAATCACTGCAGCCAGCGTGCTCGCGCTCGGCGCCCTGCGAGCGCAGACGCCGGCGGCCCCCAGCCAGACGGCAGACTCTTCCGCGGACCAGAGCGGCGCGCAGGGGCCGGCCGATGATGATGCCGCCAGCCTGACGCCGGACGCAGCGCCGGCGCAAATGGCGCCGCCCACCACGCCCGAGGAGGAGCAGACTTTCGAGAACTCGTACTACGGCGCCGATACCTCGGACCAGGCGGCGCCTGCCGGTTCCGGGGCGCAAAGCCGGCCCTGGAAGCTCAATCTCCATGCATCCGTAGGCTCCACTTATGATGACAATATCTTCATTTCGGACACCGATCGCCAATCCGATTTGATTACCCTCATTACCGGTGGCGGCGGGCTCACGCTGGGAGATTATACAACAAAACAGGGAAGTTATCTTACGGCGGACTATACCGGGATTGGCGAAATCTTCGCCCGGCACACCGATCAGGATGCCTACGAGCAAAATGCGCTGCTGGACGGCCAGGCGTTGCTGGGGCGCCTGACGATCAAAGGCGGATTTCAATTCGAGGACCTCGCGGACGAGAATATCGATATCGGCGCGCGCGTCCAAAGCCGTATTTATACAGGCAATCTCGATGTGCGCTGCGATATCAGCGACAAGACATTTCTGGATCTGACGGCGCAGCTTACCGATGCGGATTACGATCTCTACGTGGACTCGAACGACGAGCGTGGAGGGCTTTCATTGAACTATCGGCCGGATCCGGTGCTCACACTTGGCCTCGGGGCGATGGGGGGCGTTCTCAATGTGGAGGATGCGGGCTCGCAAACTTACGAGCAGGGCCTCGTCTCCGCGGCGGCGGACCTTACCGGCAAGTTTACGCTCAAGGCGAGCGGCGGCGTGGAGGGCCGCCAGTACCCGGACGGCGGCGGGCATACCACTCCGGTGTGGGAACTTACCGCGGATTATCAACCGTTTGCAGCGGTGGATATTCATCTTACCGGCTACCGGCGGGTAATGAATTCCGCGCTTTATACAGGTTATGATTATGCCGCCACGGGGTTTGACGCCGGGGTCGAATATACGCTGTCACCCTGTTTCGGCCTGCTGCTGAACGGGGGATATGAGAATACCGACTATCTCAATATCACCGGGGGAGCGAGCCTCTCCCGCTCGGATGACTATTACTTCGTGCAGCCGGGCGTCCGCTACACGGCGTCGAGCTATTGCACTGTCGATCTTAATTATATGCATCGCGAGAATGCCTCCTCGCAGAAGAGTTTCTCATTCACCAATAACCAGGTGGGTCTGACCGTAAATTTCAAGTTCTAGCTTTACCAGGAAAACCACACACCAAGCCAACATCCGATAACACATCACTCGAATGCCTATGAAACACATCACCAAATGGCTCCTGCTCAGCCTGCTATTGGCCCTGCTGATACCGGCCCGCGGGCAGGATACCGCCGAGGGGGCCGCGGCCTCCGCGCAGAATTACCGGCTCTCGCCAAACGACCTCGTTTACATCAAAGTATTCCAGGAGGACGACCTGACTTCGACGCTCCGGATCGGCCAGGATGGCACAATCGCCTTTCCGCTGATTGGCAATGTCAATGTGGGCGGAGAGACCGCGGATGCGGCAGCGCGCACGATTCGCGATCTGCTGGATGCGAAATACCTGGTCAATCCCCAGGTTTCACTCACCGTGATTGGTTATGCCAACCGGCACATCACGGTGCTGGGCCAGGTGCAGAAGCCTGGCGATTACAATCTCCGTGAGCAGGACTCAGTAAGCCTGCTCCAGGCGATCGGCCTTGCGGGCGGGTTTACCCGGCTGGCCAATTCCTCCGACATCATCGTCAAGCGGAGCGCGGATGGAGAAGAAAAGATTCTCCACTTTAACGGCAAGACCATGGCGCAGGACACCCGCACCAAGCCCTTCACGGTCATGCCGGGAGACATCATCACCGTCAATGAAAGATTCCTGTAACTGAAGCCATGAAAAACGTAACTCTTGTTTATCCTTCACGCGACCAGATGACCGGCACCATCTGGGACTTCCGGCATCTCTGCGCGCTCATCCGGCAGAAGGCCCGCATCATCATCCTGAGCGTCTTCGCATTCCTGTCCCTCGCCTCAGTTTACCTGTTCATCGCGCCGCGGATCTATTCTTCCCGCGCCGTGATCTATGTGGAGCAGCGCGACAAAAAGGTGGTCGATATCGAAAGTGTCGAGCAGGAGGACCTGGAGGCCATGGAAGTCATGAAAACCGTGGAGCAAAGCCTCGGCACGGACGAAATGATGATCCGGGTCATCAAAGCCAACCACCTTGGCGATATCAAGGAGTTTGGCGGAGGCGATCCTTCCAATCCGCCGACGGAAGATCAGTTGATCAAGTCGCTCAGCAAGCGCGTAGGCATCAAGGTGCGCCGCGGGACCCGCCTCATCGACATTACCGCGAAGAGCAAGGACCCGGAGCTGGCCCGTGCGATTGCCCAATCCTTTGTGGATGAGTATCTGCGCCTGGATATCGAACAGCGGACCGGCAGTTCCACGATGGCGAACACCTTTCTCGTTCGCGAGGCGGACCGGCTCAAGGGGGACCTGGAGCAATCCGAGCATGCGTTGCAGACCTATCGCGAGCAGCACAACGCGATCTCGCTGGATGACGGCCAGAACATCGTCGTGGACGCGCTCAAGGATTTGAATACCCAGCTCGGCCAGGCGCGCGCCCGGCGGATCAACCTGGAGTCCGATCTCAATCAGTACAACCTGATCGGCACCAAGGATCCCAAGGCGTTGCTCGCGATCCCGAGCATCTCCAGCTCCCCGCTGGTGCTGGATGCGCAACGGCTCGTCAATGACCAGCAGGGAGATATCGCCGACCTGAGCAAGCGCTATCGTCCCGCGCATCCCAAGTATATCCAGGCGGAGGCAAAGCTGGCGCAATTAGAGGACGATCTCAGTAAGACGATCGTCCGCGTAGGCGGTGAAGTGAAGACCGATTACCAATCGTCGCTCGATAGCGAGCATCAGATCGACGCCGCGCTCCAGAAACAGGAGAAGGCTTCCTCGGACCTCAACCAGATAGCCATCCCGTACAAGGTGCTCGTGCACAATGTGGACGCGGATCGGGATCTCTATCAGTCGATCCTGACGCGGTTGAAGGAGACGGATATCACAAAGCTGATCGATTCCGATCCCATCCGGCTCATCGAAACACCGCGGGCCAGTTCCAAACCCGTAAGCCCGAAGATTCCGCTGATCCTTGTGGCCAGCATCTTCATGGGATTCAGCACCGGCGTGGGCATCTGCCTGCTGCTTCACTCGATGGATACTTCCCTGCACAGCGTGGAGGAAGCGGAGAAAACGCTCAACCTCCCGGTGATCGCCGCGGTGCCGAAGCTGAGAAAATCGAAGGCAGCCGGGACGTGGAAGGGAATGCCGATGGTGAGCGAGCCATACTCCGTCACGGCGGAGGCGTTCCGCTCGCTCCGCACCGTGCTTGAGCTCAAGGAATACACGGAACGCCAGGTGCTGCTGGTGACGAGCGCGATTCCGGACGAGGGCAAGACCTTCTGCTCGACCAATGCGGCGGTATCCTTCGCGCAACAGGGATATAAGACACTGGTCATCGATACCGACCTGCGGAACCCGTCCATTGCGAAAGCCCTGCATGTTCCCGCCGGCGCCGCCGGGCTGGTCGATTACCTGACCGGCGCCGTGCAGATGGAGCAGGCTATTTACGCGAGCGAAATCCCGGGGCTGTCGATCATGGCGGCCGGCGCGGCTGCCCGCAATCCGTCCGAGCTGATCTCCGGCGCCAAGATGGAGACTTTGCTCTCCGACGCGGCACTTGCCGGGTATGAGCGCATCATCCTGGATACGCCGCCGGTCAATGCCGTGAGCGATGCGTTGCATCTGGTGAAGTTTGCGACATCCACCTGCCTGGTGGTGCGCGCCTCCTCCACGCCGGCGAAGGCGGCGCAGCGCGCATACGCGGCGCTGGTCAGCGCGCGGGTCATGGATGCGGGCGTGGTGCTCAACTGCGTGCCCACATTGCAATACCACACTTACGGGACCGCTTACGACAAGCCGGCCGTCACCGCTTAAACGCTCAGGAATTAGAATAGCCAATGGGACGCAAGGAGTCCGGTCTCCTTGCGTCCCGGTCATCCGAGATATGCCAGCCCTTCCTTCCACCAGCCCCTCATTGGAGAGGGAAAGAACTCCAGACGCCTCGCGGCAACTGCGGATCGTCCCGCGCGCGAGTCGAGATCCTCGCGTCGCATTGGCCCACCACTGGCTGGTTGGGATGCGCGGGGGTGAGAAAGTGCTTGAGCAGCTCTGCATGCTCTTTCCCGGGGCGCCCATATACGCCCTGGTATCCGATCGCTCCCGGCTCAGCGATTTGATTCGCTCGCATCCGATTCGCGAATCCTTTCTCCAGCGGCTGCCACAGGCGTCCCGGCGTTACAAGTCGCTGCTGCCGCTTTTCCCAACCGCTCTCGCGGCGATGCGGGTGGATTGCGATGCGGATTTTCTTTTCAGTTCGGACGCGAGCGTGCTCAAAGGATTATCCTATGACCCGCGGATACCGCACGTGTGCTATTGTCACTCGCCGCCGCGTTATCTTTGGGAGCTACAGGAGACCTATCTCCGCCAGACCAACGGCCTGGGCGCCGTGGGCCGCGCGGCCTTCCGCGCAATTACCCCTTATGTCCGGGAATTTGACCGGCGCGCAGCCGGGCGGGTGACCCATTTCATCGGGAACTCGCGATTCGTCGAGAAACGCATCCGGACCGTTTATGGGCGGGATGCGGCGGTGATTTATCCGCCCGTCGCAGTCGGTGATTTTTGTCCGGACCGGCCCGCGGAGGATTTCTATCTTATCGTTTCGGAGTTGGTGGCGTACAAGCGGGTGGATCTTGCCATCGAGGCATTCAACCGGACGGGTAAGAAGCTTGTAGTCCTGGGCGATGGCGCGGAAGGCGCCGCGCTGAGGGCGCGTGCGAATTCAAACATTGAATTCCTCGGACGCCAGCCCTTCGACGTATTGCGGAGTTACTTCGAACGCTGCCGGGCTTTTATCCATCCACAAATCGAGGATTTTGGAATTACGGCCGTGGAAGCCCAGGCGGCGGGCCGGCCGGTATTGGCGCTGCGGCAGGGGGGCGCGCTCGAGACGGTGGTTGAAGGTGTCACCGGGCTTTTCTTTGATGAGCAGACGCCGGAGAGTCTGGCGGGCTGTATTGAGGAATTTGAGAATCGCGCATTCTCCGCCGCGAAATGCCGTGAGAACGCGGAGCGTTTCCGGCCCGAAGTGTTTCGCGATGCCATCCGGCATTTTCTCAGCGAGCATTTTCCGGGACTCTTTCCCCCCGGTTGGGAGCCGGCCGCCTGAGCGGCGGCCGTCCCGATTCTCTTCCCCCTTACGCTTCCACAATCGCGTTGCGCACGGCGTAACGCACCAGGTCCGCAACGGACCGGAAGTTCATCTTCCGCATGATACCGGTGCGGTAGCTTTCCGCGGCGCGCTCATTCACGCCCAGGTTCGTGGCCAGTTGGCGATTGGTCTCGCCGAGGGCCACGCGGCGCACGATCTCGGTTTCCAGCTCATTCAATTGACGCGGAATCATGGCTCCCTCCACAACGGAATTGCCGAATATCATTTCTGATACCCTGGCTGAGAAATAACATTTGTGCTGTGCCAGGGCGCGGATTGCCGCCGGCACATGGCCCAGTGATTCAGTTTTGAGAATCACGCCCTTGGCGCCGGAGGCGAGCGCCTCGCGGATCGTGTCGTCGCATTCCATGCCGGTAAAAATGGCGATTTCGCAGTCGGGCAGCTCGCGCCGGATTTTTCTCGCGCATGCCAGGCCGCTCATTCCCTTCATCACAAGATCCAGGATCGCGACCTGGGGTCCGTAAAACCGGGCTTTTGCCAGGGCATCCCCGCCGCTGCTGGCCGTGGCGCAGACTTCCATGTCCAATTGGGCGGCAACGATTCGTTCCACACTGGTACAGACGATTTCGTGGTCATCAGCGATCAGCACGCGTACCGGGATTGCGACCGTGGAATCGGGAGACTGGGGAAGTGAATTCGATGAAATCATGAAAGGATAAGCAGCAGGAACGGCTCCCCGCGGGCATTGGAGAATTCCGCATGCCGAAATGTTGGATTTACGGAAGGGAATCCCGGTTTGCCCCATGCCGGAGTCCATAGTTTTCCCATATTATTATGAGGGATTTGGGGATCCGTGATGCTGCGGATTCTGCTCATTGAAGGATCATACACAGCAAGCCGTTACCGCAGATGAACCCGACCTTAAAAACACTTACTCCAACGCACATGCAAAACGTACCCAACCATAGCAATCAGTCAAATTCACAGAAGAGCTACTCCGTCGTCATTGCCGAGGACGACCGCATCATGGCCGACTTGATGGCAATGAACCTGCGCCGGCTGGGCCATCGCGTGGCAGGGATCGCCGCCAATGGCAAGGAAGCCGTGACAATGGCCTTGAAGACGCGGCCCGACGTCATGGTGATGGATATCCATATGCCCATCCTCGATGGCTTCCAGGCCGCGCGGGAAATCCTGACGAATTATCCGGTTCCGGTGGTGCTGATGTCCGGAATGTCTGATGCAAGGGCTGCGTCGCGCGCGGCGGATCTCAACATCATCTCCTACCTCGTCAAGCCGTTCAGCCCCGCGCAATTGAAAATCGCGGTGCACCTGGCCGTCGCACAATTCCGCGGACTCGCCGCCTCTGAAATTGTTTCCGCGGCATGATTCCAAATATCGCCATTCATCCTTCGGCGGCGGAAGCGGTCATCCCGCTGGAGCCGGCCGAGGTCCGGAAAAGCCGGAAGCGCTGGGCCGATCACATCGCAAGCGATGCGGTGACGGTCTGCGCGGCAGCGGGAGACGCGGCGATTGCCTTTCTTTCGCTTTGGATTGTCTTCCACACGGACCTTGCGGTCACCGCGCGCGTGGATGCGCTTTTTAATCGCGGCGGAGTGTACGCGGTCTTTGGCGCGATGACTTTGGTTTCGGTTATCTCCGCCGGGGGAATCTACAGCCGCCGCCGTTTGCTTCATTTGCGGAAGGTCCTTTCCCGGCTGGTGCGCGGCGGGATCCTATGGTCGCTGTTTTACATCGGGTTCATCACGCTGGTGGCGGGTTTCTCCATTTCCACGCTCAAGTTTGCCGCTGCCACCATCGGCCTTGGCGCGGCGGGGCTTATCTCATGGCGCCTGCTTCTTTATCGTGTGATCAGTGATGAATCGATTGCTTCCCGCCTTCGCCAGCGCATTCTTCTCATTGGCTGGACTCCGGAGGCCGGCCGGCTTTCGCAATCCGTGTGGCAGTACCGCACCGACCCTTGCGAGATCGTCGGTTATGTCGATCTCGGCGATTCCGATGCCACCTATGGATCGCCGGCGAATATCCCTTTCATGGGAACCATCGCCGATCTGCCGCGCATCTTCGAGCAGCATGACATCAATGTGGCGTGGCTCGCGGATGTGAACAGGAACGTGGGCGCCATCCCGCAACTTACCGCCCAGTGCGAAAGGGAGATGGTCGAGTTCAAGATCATCCCTTCTTACTTCCCGATTCTCCTTTCCGCCATCCACGTGGAGACAGTGGGCGGCACTCCGATCCTCGGCGTTGACAGGCTGCCGCTGAATTTTCTGCATCTGCGCATTCTCAAACGGCTGATTGATTTTGCCGGCGGTCTTCTCGGCATGATTCTCACTGCGCCCATTATTGCGGCTTTCTGCGCGATTGTTTACCTGGAATCTCCGGGGGCGGTTTTCTACCGGCAGACGCGGACAGGGCGGAAAGGGAAGCCGTTTCAAATCCTCAAAATCCGCTCGATGCGGCTGGATGCGGAGAAGGCGGGCAGGCCCGGCTGGACAACGAAGGATGATCCGCGGCGGCTTCGCATCGGCGCATTCATGCGCAAGTGGAATATCGATGAGTTGCCGCAATTCTGGAATGTGATGACGGGCGAGATGAGCCTTGTCGGGCCGCGCCCGGAGCGTCCGGAACTGATCAGCAATTTCAAGCACGAGATCGAGCATTACAACGCGCGGCATACCGTGAAGCCGGGCGTGACGGGATGGGCGCAGGTAAACGGCCTGCGTGGCGATACCGATCTCTCTGACCGCATCCGCCACGATATCTATTACATGGAACATTGGAGTCTGCTCTTTGATCTCCGGATCATGTTCATGACTTTCTTTCGACACGCGAACGCCTGCTGATCGCCATGGATACAAGGGAAAACAGAGACACCGGCGGTGAGGATGTCCGGAAGAGGGCGTCGCGCGGCATTGGCTGGTCCGGCATCCAGCAGATCGCGAATAACGGCATGGCGTTCCTGACGTACGGCCTGCTTGCGCGCCTGTTGCCGCCGGGCGATTTCGGCCTGCTGGCGTTTGCCTCCGTCTTTACGGCATTCCTCCAGCTCTTCATCGATCAGGGCATCGCGGATGCCGTCGTACAGCGCACTGAGACGCGGGCCGGGCATTTCAGCGCGGCGTTTTGGTTCAATATGGCGGTGAGCGGCGCGCTTTCCGCGGTGCTGTGCCTGGTCTCCGGGCCCATCGCTTCCATCACCCATCAGCCGGGCCTTGCGGGAATTCTCCGCGGGCTGGCGCCGCTGCTGGTGCTTTCCGCGCTGGGCGGTATTCATGCTTCGATCCTGAAGCGCCGCCTCGAGTTCAAGCTGCTTGCGATCCAAAATCTGGTCTGCACCATGGCGGGCGGTCTTGCGGCGGTGATCTCCGCTTTTTCCGGACTCGGTGTCTGGAGCCTGGTCATCCAGCAGCTTACTTACTCCTCGCTGGCGGCGGTGATGCTCTGGTGGGCGGAGCCATGGCGTCCGGACCTTTCCTTTTCCCGCCAGGATTTAAAGGACCTTGCGCCGTTTGCCATGCATATCACGTCGAGCGCGTTTCTGGATTTCTTTAACCGGCGCTCGGATGATTTTCTCATTGGCTGTTTCCTTGGGCCGGCGGTGCTGGGTTACTACAGTCTCGCCTACCGGTTGCTCCTCACCTTTACGCGGCTCATTAATTCGCCATTCAATGTCGTGGCGTTCTCGGCATTCTCCCGCTTGCAATCGGACGCGGGCGAGTTGCGGCGTTTCTTCAACCAATTGACTCATCTCACCGGGGCGGTCGCCTTTCCGGTTTTCCTTGGGCTGGCCGCGATTGCGCCGGAGTTTCTCACCGCGATGTTTGGCCAGCGCTGGGCGATGGCCGCGCCGGTGCTGCGCATCCTGTGCTTCGTGGGCATCCTGCATTGCGTCGCGTTTCTTCACGGCGCCCTGCTGCGCGCGGTGGGCCGGGCCGGGTGGCAGATGTGGTTTACCCTGGGCGGCGCGCTGACCAATGTCATCGGCTTCTACTGTTTCGTCCACTGGGGCGTGCTTTATGTGGCGGGCTGGTATGTGGCCAGCGCCTATCTTTGGCTGGCCGCGGACCTGGGAATGATCCGCAGGGTCCTGGGGCATTCCACGCTTTCCTATCTCGGCCGCTTCACGGGCCCGGTGCTCAAGGGGCTGGGCGTCGCGGGCGCCGTCCTGCTCCTGCACGCGGCGATTCCCGCTTCGGCGCCGGCGCTCTGGCGATTCGCGGCGGAGGCCGCGGCGGCTGTCACCGTCTTCGCCTGCACCAATCCTTCACTCGTATTCAACCCTCTCGGAACTCTCCGCGAAATCGCAGCCAAATGAACACATCCAAACGTATTCTCGTCATCTCGCATCTGCCCATCATGCCGGCCACCGCCGGAAACAAGATCCGTGTGTGGGCGCTCATGAACAACCTCCGCGCGCTGGGCCACGATGTCTGGTTCATGGGCCTGGGTCTCAAGCCCGCCGAGGAGCAGGCGATCCGCGCCGCATGGGGCGATAACCTCATCGTGGTGCCGCATCTCAAGGCGCGGCACATCCGGCCGATCTCCCTTGGCATCAAACGCTGGCTGCTGGACCGCGCGATCAGTAACGGCTGGGTTAATGCCGATCTCGACTACCGCATCTGGCCGCATTGGGACGAGGCGATCCGCAAGGTGGCGGGGGAACAAAAGTTCGACGTGGTGATGGCGGAGTATGTCTTTTATTCAAAGGCGCTGCTCCATTTCGACGGCGCAATCAAGGTGATCGATACGCACGACGTTTTCACCGACCGCGCGCAGAAGCTGCGTGCGAGGAATATCAAGAGCTATTACTGGAGCCTGCCGCGCGCTGAGGAGGCTCGCGGCCTGGCGCGCGCGGATGTCATCCTGGCCATCCAGAAGCACGAGGCGGCATTTTTCCAGGAGCTTACCGAAGGCAGGAAACGGGTGATGGTGGCCGGCCATACGGTGGCGCTGCGGCCTCTGCCCGCGGTGGGCGGCGCCGGGAAGAATATGCTCTTTGTCGGTACGCGCTACGCGGCAAATGTGGATGGAGTAAAATTCTTCATCGAGAAGGTGCTGCCGCTGGTGCACAAGAAATACCCGGAGGCGCGCCTGCTGGTGGCGGGCACCGTTTGCGGCGCGCTGCGAGCCGGAACGCCGGGGGTTGAATTGCTGGGAGTGGTGGATGATCTGGACGAGGCATACCGGCGGGCTGCCATTGTGGTAAACCCGGTGCTCACCGGCACCGGTCTCAAGACAAAGACTGTGGAGGCGCTGGGCCATGCGAAGGCTCTGGTTACCACGGCGTGCGGCGCGGAGGGAATCGAGGATGCCGCCGGAGAGGCATTCCTGATGGCGGACGATCCCGCGCAGATGGCGGCGCACATCGCCGGCCTGCTGCAATCACCCGCGCGCGCAGACCATCTTGCGCAATGCGGATTCCATTTTGCCGCGGAGTGGAACGAGGCGCAGATCGAAACCCTGCGCCGGTTGCCACTGCCGGCGGACGCAGGCGCGGCGGAGTCTGGCGGGAAAACCGCCGGAGTGTTGGAAACGCTCGCCCACCACTGACGCTCATGCGCATCCTTGCCCTTCCCGCATTTAAGAACCGGCGCGAAAATCCGTACAACGCCGCCCTTTACTTCGCGCTTCAGAAACTTCGCGGCGTATCAGTTGCCGAGTTTTCCAACGCCCGGCTGTTTACCGGGCGGTGGGACATCCTGCACATCCATTGGCCCGATGCGCCGCTGCACCGGCGCAGCGCAATGAGCGCCGCACTTTATGCGCTGCTGCTTATCATCCGCGTCCGTTGGGCAAGGATGATGGGCACAAAGATTGTGTGGACGGTTCACAATCTTCGCTCACATCACACCGCGCACCCCAGGGTCGAGCGATGGCTCTGGAAAAAATTTGTCCCGCTGGTTGACGGCTGCATCCACCTCAGCCATGCGGGCAAGGCGATGGCGCTGGAAAGCATTCCGGCTTTGGCGGGCAAGAGCCACAGCGTGGTGCCGCACGGGCACTACCGTGGATTTTATCGCGATGAATGCGAGCGGGGCGAGGCGAGGATGCTGCTGGGCATTCGCCCGGACGCGCCCGTCATCGCCTTTGTCGGCCAGATCAAGGCGTACAAGAATGTCCCGGGCCTCATTCGCGCTTTCATCGATGCAAAACATCCGCGCGCCGTCCTTTTGATTGCGGGGCGTCCCGGGGATGCCGCATTGGAGGAGGAACTGCGGGCAATGACCAATCATCCGCGGATTATCTGCCACTTTGGCCTCATTCCGGACCACCGGATGCATCTCTATCTCAGTGCTTGCGACCTCGCGGTGTTTCCGTATCGCGAAATTCTAAATTCCGGCTCCGCGATTCTCTCGCTTTCATTCAACAGGCCCGCGCTGGTCCCGGCCCGCGGGGCAATGGCAGAATTGCGAGACATGGCCGGCCCGGAGTGGGTTTATACCTACGACAGCGTACTTACCAGCCCTACGCTGATCGAGGCCTTGGAGGGTGCGCGCCGGACCGGAAGGCCGGAATCATGCAATCTGGCAGAATTAGATTGGCGGGAAGTCGCGGCGGGTACGCTCGCTGCTTATGAAAATGTATTGAAAGGCATCGAGCGCGTGGCAATTGCCGAAAGTGAGCGCAGCAGCCTGACGACGACATTCCATGGTTAGTACAATTTCCACTCCATATTTGCCACAGACAGACCGGCTCGGCCTGCTGCATCGCGGCATCGCCGTCGCGATGATCCTGTTTTTGATATTTTACCTTTCCGTATCGGTGACATTGGCCGATCCGAAATTGGGAATATTGATTGCGGTAAGCTGCCTCTTTCTCGGAGGCAAACGGCTTCTCGAGCCGCACATCTGGCCGATCCTCGCGATCATCTGCTACAATACCTTCCTGGCCATCTTCTTTCCGGGGCCGAGGCCGGATATCGGCCTGATGATGGCGCATCCTTTGTATGAGCTGGACTGTGCGCTCCTTGCGGCGCTGGTTCTGGGCGGTCAGCCGCTGGGACGGCAATATCTGCTTTTGCTGGGCATTCTCGCCGTCAGCCTTTTTGGAACGATCGGAGATCTTACCGGCCACGACATGACCGCGCTGCTGCCGTTCCAGATGCCGGAGGACGATTATTTTGACAAGGTCACGATGCTTCAGGGAGGGATCGCCCGCGTCCGCGGATTCTTCCCGGAATCGGGAGTGCTCGGAGCGGTTTCGCTTGGCATTACAAGCATGACGATACTTGGCACGTTGATATTGATTCGCCTCCGGGCAAACCTCCGGTTCGCCTGGGCGGGGCTGCTGGCCACGGCTCCCATGGGAGGCGCCATCTTCCTCCTTACTGTCACCAAGACTGGCTTGATGATGGTGGGCGCGGCGGTTGTCGGTTACCTCGCGGTCCTCTTTGTGGCGCGCAATCCGCGCTGCCGCTTCTTCGCGTGCGTCAGCTTTGTCCTGGCAGTCGTGGCGTGCGCCGCGTTCCTGAGCATCCCGTCCAGCCTTACCGGTTATCTTCGCGGTGAGATTGCCGCGATGATGCATCCGGATCAAATGGGCGCCGCGATGGCCAGCCATTCCGGGATGATTACGCGCCTCAAGTGCTGGATGCTCGCATTTACCAGCCTGAAATATTATCCGCTGGGCGTAGGACCGTACGGGCTGGGCTCGGTGATTTCCAAGGCAGGGGAAGGGGGCTTTACCAGCGAGATGCGTTTCTTTTTCTCCCGCGACGTATTTGGGCTGAAGAATACCTTCGCAAATCTGATCTCCCAGTGCGGCATGGTGGGACTCGGCTTGCTTGGTTACTGGCTCTGGATCGCATTTATCAAGCCGATCCGCCACTTGCTTGCCGACGGCTCAAGCCGCGGCGCGATCATCGGAGGCATTTATGGCGCATCCGCGGTGGCATCGCTCGCATTCATGTTCTCTTGCGAGCTCTATCCTTCACTCGCCTTTATTCTTGTCCTGAAATTTCACGCCGATGCTGTCGCCCAGGCCTGCGCGCGGGCGGCGGAAGCGGAAGCCGATGAAGCTGAAACTCTAGCCTGACCCATGGAATACACCGTGATCATCCCGACTCACAACCGCCCGGATTTGGTTGTCCGCGCGATTCGCTCCGTCCAATCGCAGACAAGCCCGGCTCGCGAGATACTGGTTATTGACGATGCCTCCACGCCACCGCTCGCTCTGCCGGCGGAGATCGCGGAGAATCGGGTGCGCGTCATCCGGCATGAGCAATCTGTGGGCGGCGCGGCTGCGCGCAACAGCGGGCTCGATGCGGCATCGACGGATATCATTGCATTTCTGGATGACGATGACGAATGGATGCCGGAAAAGATGGAGGTCCAGCTTGCGTGGCTCGCGAGCCATCCCGAGGCATCCATGGTAACCTGCGGCCATTTGCGGTGCGAGGGAGGGCGCGAGTACCGGGAGGTATTTACACAGAAGTTCGTCGAGCGGTATTACCAGTATGATAATTTCTTCGGCTCCTTTTCTTATCTGGTCATCCGCCGGTCGCGCTCCGGCGCAATACTGGATGCGGGGATGCCCGCGCTTCAGGATTGGGACTTTGCGCTCCGCGCCGTGAGGGGAGCCGGCTTCGGCGTGATCGAGCAGCCGCTCGTAAAATATTATGCGCACGACCTGCCCCGTATTACCAATCGGCGGGGAAATCATCTGCGCGGGCTGCGCCGGTGTTATCTCAAGCATCGTCCGCAACTCACTCGCGATGCGCGCCACTGGCTGCTCTCACGCATTGTATTTGAGCGCACCCGCGAAGTTACCTCCATATCCAGGCGGCTCGCGCGGATCATCTTTTCACTTAGAATAGCGGCCGGCTGCCGGCTTCCCATGCGCGTCAAGTACCGCTCCATGGGCCGTCGCGCGGCGAGTCTGATGGTACCCGCCGGGACTCTTGCAAAAATGCGCAGCGTATTGATTTCCGCGACCCAGAGTTTCTCGCGCGGACGGTCCCCACTTATCTCCATGAACCAACCAACATAAGTGACCGATATTTCGCGAAATTACCGGTAAACAAGTTATCCACAGCCAATCGTAATGTGCTCAGGTTGAAAAATATATTGCATTGTCCATAGGTTTGAAGGATTAGTTAAAAGTCCCTAAAATGAACACTATTCGAGTACTAATTGCCGATGATCACGAGGCGGTGCGCGCCGGCCTCTGCTATATCGTAAATTCCATGCCCGGATTCGAGGTTTGTGGCGAATCTTCCGATGGGCGGCAGGCTGTTGACAAAGCCGCGGAGTTAAAGCCGAATATCGCAATCGTCGATCTGGGGTTGCCGATCCTGAATGGCGTCGATGCCATCCGCCAGATCCGGAAACGGAGTTCCGGAACGGAGGTTCTCACGATCACCGGGAGTGGCGAAGAAGCGTTGATCCACCAATCATTTGAGGCCGGGGCGCGCGGTTTTATCTTCAAGACGGACAGCCGGGAAATGATCCAGGCCGCGCTGCGGGCGCTCGCGGAGCATAAGTCTTATTTTCCGTCGAAGGTGGGCGAAGTTCTCTTCGCGCGCTTTCTCCACGGCAAGAACAACGTCTCGGACGGGCCACATCCGGGCACGCTGACGCGGCGCGAAAGAGAGATTGTCCAACTGCTGGCGGAAGGCAGGCGCAATAAGGAGGTGGCGGCCGAGCTGGGCATGTCCACAAAGACGGCGGAGAGCCATCGGGCCGCGATCATGAAGAAGTTGAATCTCGAAAGCATTGCCGATCTGGTCCGTTACGCCATCCGCAATCACATTACCTCGGCTTGATAAAGAGAAGGAATCACCGGTGGACATAAAGCGGCTTTTACGCGCGGTGCTTTCAGCCGCGAGCTTTTCAGGAATCCTTGCATCTTTCTGCTGCGGCGCGAATGCAGCGCCGTCGTTTCCAAAGATCGCACCGGGCGACAGGCTGGGTATCAATATCCATTTTACCGATCCCAAGCCGGGGGAACTCGGGATGATCGCCGCGACGGGCGCCAAATGGGTGCGGATGGACTTCACCTGGGCTCACACGGAGAAAGTGAAGGGGCAATACGATTTCTCCGCCTATGACCGCCTGCTTGCGGCGCTCGATAAGTACGGGATGCACGCGATTCTGATCCTGAATTATGGCAATCCGCTCTATGCAGATGCCGGGGATAAGCAGCCATTCACCAGCCGGGCGGGGACGGCGGAATTTCGCGCCGCATTTTCCGCGTGGGCGGCGGCCGCAGTCAGTCATTTCTCCGGGCGCGGATGTCTCTGGGAGATCTGGAATGAGCCCAATTACAAAATGTTTTGGGCTCCGGCGCCCAATAGTGGCGAATATGTGGCGCTTGCAAAAGCGGCTGCCGCGGCGATTCGCCGTGTTGCGCCGGATGAGCCGCTGATCGGTCCGGCATCTTCCACCATCGACTTCAAATTCCTTGAGGATTGTTTCCGCGGCGGGTTGCTTGAAGAGTTATCCGCGGTGTCCGTCCATCCCTACCGGCGGACCGCCCCTTCCACCGTTGCCGCCGATTACCTGCGGCTGCGGGATTTGATTGCGAAATATGCTCCTGCCGGGAGAGAAATTCCCATTATCAGCAGCGAGTGGGGTTGCTCGAGTTCATGGAGCGGGTTCGACGATCAGAAGCAGGCGGAGTTTCTGAAAAGGGAATTATCCACCAATCTTGCGGCCGGCATTCCTTTGTCCATTTGGTACGATTGGCGTGACGATGGAGTGAGCGCCGACGATCCGGAACACCGCTTTGGGCTTGTCCGTCATGATTATCATCCGGGCGCCAATCCGCCTTATGAGGCCAAGCCTGCTTACGCGGCTTTTCAGGAAGTCGCGGCTCGCGCCGGACAGGGAACTCCATAGGTTGCCCGATTCCGGAAGAGACTGAGAGCGGGGCGGTTGTAAAATTGGGGAAAATTGAGACTCGCGCGATCCTGAAAGGGGATGAATCGCTCCCGGGGCATTCGGTAGAAAGCGGTCATCCATAACTGGCTCTCCGATTCGGATTTCCGGATTTCGGATGAATCCGGCTGGCGTCCCGGATTCGATCTCATGGGGGAAGCCCATGAAAAAAATCGTTGCAGTACTGTTCGCCGTGATGGTGGGATTGGCAGGCGCGCCCGGATTGCGCGCCGCGCCGTTAAGGACGGGGATTGCTTTTGCGCTCAGTGAGAATGCGCCCGCCGGAACCCGCTATTGGTGCGCTTTTCCGGGAATTCCCGCGAGCCAATGGACCGTAGTGTTGTATGAGCGCCAGCGCGCCGGGACTGCGTGGCGGCAGCGCCATGAGTACACCTACCGTCCGCTCGCGCAGGTCAGCAAGCCGGCCCGCGTGAGCGGTCGTCTAACCTTCCAGACGATGGTGGCGCCGCCGCATGGGGGACGCGATTGTGTGCTGGCCGCGTTCCGCAACGGGATTCAGCAGCCATATCGCGGCTGGACTCAGGACCCGCCATTCGGCTGGCATACCTTCGGAGTGGCCGATCCCGCATTGAAAGTGCGGGTGGTGGAGTTTTCACCGCACGCCCGGCCCGGGGATATTCGGAATTATGAAAGCGTGAAGCGGCGGCAGTGGACTTATTAGAGAATGATGGGGTAAAACGGCCCTTGATCGGGAGTCCATAATCGGCGAGCGGTGCCGGGAAGTCATCTTTGAGATTGGCAAGGAAGCCGTGTTCCGGCTCCAGATGCAGAAGGAATCCCTTCCAATGCGCATGAAACGCCGCCGGCCGGAGGGGAGATGAGAGACGATGCCGGCAGCGCCGCCGCAGTTCATCCAGATTACGCCGCCAAGCGGGCGCTTTTCCTTTGCCGCGACGCCGATCCAGAAGCGGCCCTCGGTCATGTTATTCAGCAGGTCGCGTTGCGCGTAATAACCCAGCTCGGGTGAATAGATGGGGAGAAAGTTGCAAAGGACCACTGTGTTCTTCGGAAAATCACCGCGAATCGTCTGCCCCAGCATCGGAATGAGTTCCGGCGGCTCGCTGGCGCTCAGGGCGAGGATGTGAAATTGACGCCGCAGCACCTTCTCCTCATGCGTCCCGCCGATGCCCACGGCGATTAAAATGAACAACGCCGCGGCAACTCCCGCCGAGCCGAAGGCCGGACGGCGGATCCGCCGCTCCAGCATGCGCACCGTCGATTCGATGGCAATGCCGGCCATGATGGAAACAGGCGCCAGCAGGTAGTACGGGATATAATCATGGATATACGATTCATTCTGAAAGCAGGCGATAAAGATGGCATCCATCCCCGCCACGGCGAGGCAGGCCAGGCCCAGCCAGCGCAGTCCCTCCTTTTCGCCGGAGGTCTTCCAGGTTACCCAGGCGCCCACCGCCGCCAGCGCCCATCCGCCGGGCAGGAAATAGCGCGCCAGATTGCCAGCGATCATTTTCAACCATTGCGCCTCCGTAAAATGGATGCCGCCCGCGGAGCCGATGCGGTACACGAATGCGTACATCAGGTTTGACCATGCATCGGGCCGGAGCACGCGGATGCGGAGGAAGTAACAGCCGATCGAAACCAGAGCCAGCATGAGGATAAGGCGGGCGAGCCGTTTTCCTTCCGGATTGCGCCACGCGAGCAGGATGACGCAAGCGGTGAGCGCAAAGAGGTACATGGCCCAATCCACCCACAGGCCCACGCACAAGAGCGTCAGGGCCGCGCGCCTCCATGCGATACGCCCGGAGACACACCACATGCGGAAAGCGAGCAGCGCGGCGAGGATCAGCATCAGCACGCACGGCTCGAAGTTGACCATCCTTCCGTACCTCAATTCCATGGGCAGCAGCGCGAAGACCGCGGCGCCCCAGGTTGCGGTGCGGGCGCCGGCACAGGACCGGACCAGAAACCAGAGAAAGACGATGCTCGAAAGGGAGCAGGCAATCGGCACCGCGCGCGCAACCCATTCATGCTCGCCAAAGATCGCGAACAGGCATGCCAGCGTCAGGTGCAACAGCGGGGGATGGTGCAGATAGAAGCCGCTGGCGGGAATCGGGAGCGGGCCAAAGTAAAAGCCGGTGGCCGCGCCGAAGGTGGGCCAGAGGCCGGCACGGAGGATATTGTGGGCGGACTGGGACCAGACCGCGCCGTTGAAATCGATGAAATCAATCCAGGGCCTGCGAATGCCATGGCACAGGTATGCCGCGAGCCAGCCAAGGATTGGGAGAAGAAGGAGAAAGGAAGGGAGAGGGCGAAAGCGATTGCTTTTCATGAGCGGCCCGAACGTAAGAAAGCGGAATAGTGCATATATCGGTAACGGAGTGTTTAACACCGACTTTGGCCAAGGGTTTGCAATTTGCAGTCAAAATTTTCCGAAACGGGAAAATGCGGGCGAAGGTTAATATCGACCGGCTCCCGGCGTGCGATATATCGTTTAATCAACCCTTCCCCCTGTGGCTACCGCACCTCTTTCCGCCTCATCCCACCCTCACGCCGCCTCCCAGCCGATGAATATCCACCTGTTTTACTGGGCGGTGACGTCTTCCCTCGCGGGTTTTCTATTCGGTTTTGATACTGTGGTTATTTCCGGTGCGGAGCAGAAGATCCAGGCTGTTTGGGGTCTGACGCCGGCCATGCACGGCATCGCGATGGGCGCGGCGCTGTACGGCACGGTGTTTGGTTCCCTGATCGGCGGATGGCCGACGGACCGCCTGGGCCGCAAGCCCACACTTACTTGGATCGGCCTGCTCTATCTGCTCTCCGCGCTCGGGTGCGCGTTTGCGAATGGCGTCGGCATGTTCATTGCCGCGCGTCTCATCGGTGGCATCGGCATTGGCATCTCCACCGTGGTGGCGCCGCTTTATATTTCGGAGATCGCGCCGCCGGCGCACCGGGGGCGGCTGGCGGCGATGTTCCAATTCAACATTGTGTTTGGCATTGTGATCGCCTTCGCGTCCAACGCGGCGCTGGCGGGAATCGGCGATTCCGCGTGGCGCTGGATGCTGGGCGTGGCCGCGTTTCCATCGATCATCTACACGATCATGTGCATGGGCCTGCCGGAAAGCCCGCGCTGGCTGCTGACCCGCAAGAACGACCGCGAGCGCGGGCTGGCCGTACTGCGCCTGATCGAGCCGAACGCCACGGCGGAGGAGATCGACGAGGATGCGAATGAGATCCTGACGCTTGCCGCGCGGCAGACCACGGTGGTGGGCGGTTTTTGGTCCATGCGGCTGCGCCTGCCGATCCTGCTGGCCTTCCTGGTTGCCTTTTTCAATCAGCTCTCGGGCATCAACGCGGTGCTCTATTTTGCGCCGCGGATTTTTCAGATGACGGGCCTGGGCTCGAAGGCGGCGCTGCTGCAATCGGTGGGGATCGGCATCACCAACCTGATCTTCACGTTTGTGGGCCTGGGCCTTATCGACCGGCTGGGCCGGCGGACGCTTTTGTACATCGGCTCATTTGGTTACATCGCATCGCTCGGGTTGTGCTCGTGGGCTTTTTTCACAGAGCACTTTGCGATTGTGCCGGCGTGTATTTTTGCCTTCATTGCCGCGCACGCGGTAGGGCAGGGCACCGTGATCTGGGTGTTGATTTCCGAGATATTCCCAAACAAATACCGGGCAAAGGGCCAGACGCTGGGCTGCACTACGCATTGGGTTTTTGCGGCGTTGCTGACGACATTCTTTCCCGCCATGGTGACGGCGATCCGGCCCGGCTATGTCTTTCTTTTCTTCTGTTTCATGATGGTGCTTCAACTCATCTGGGTGAAGACCATGGTGCCGGAAACCAAAGGCGTGCCGCTGGAGGAATTGCAGCACATCCTTGGAGTGGTCAACTGAACCGGAAGCGGGCTGCCGGAGATAAAGCGGCGGCCAAATTGATTGGCTCACGGCATGAAATACGTCGCTTCCGTGCCCGTATCCCTGCGTCTGAACGGTCCGACGTGGCTGACCATGAAATCGTCGATCCGGGCTTTGCTCTGGCATAATCGGCGCGCGATCTCCTGCGAGGACATGCCGCGATCATGGTGAAGCGCGAGCAGTTCAAGAATCTCCACTTCAAGCTCTTCATCGGATGTGGATTCCGGAGCGGGATGAGGAGCCTCGACCTGCTCCGCCCCGGCCGGCGTGGCGAGCCGCGCCAGCTCCTGATCCAGCCGGGAGGCGATGCGCTGGACGGCGCCCAATTTTCGCTGCAGGTTGTTTTCCTCAAATTCCAGGGCCTGGAGTTGCTGTTTTAATTCGTCGATGTCGTGTTGGAGATTTGGGTGCATGGCGGTTTCCGTCGTTCGGTGATGGGTGCGGGTGGTCAGTCGTAAAATATCTCGCTTGCATCGAGCATCGCGTTTGCGACCTGCTCCTTGGTGATGACGCCCTTGATTCCGGACACGTTCCCGGAGGAAGGCTCATTGGCGACAAAAGCGATGGTGGCCTGGCGATTTCTCAATGCGCTGATCACGTCGGAGAAAGCCGCGGACTCAGCGACCACGATGTAATCCTGCCGGGCGACATCGCCCAGCGGCCGGGCGCCACCATCCCCGGCTATCGCGTCGAGCGCCGCCTGGCTTTGCACGAAACCCGCGATGCGATCCTCCCGGCGGACCACAAAGACGGACACCCGCGGATGCTGAGTGGCAATCGATGCGAACTCGCGGAGGGTACTGCCGGCATCCACCGGGAGAAAATCCGTGAGCATCAATTCATGTGCCCGCTTGAGAAAGTGAGGGCCGGTTTGGAGCGCATCCGGCAGGTAATGGCCGCGCCGGGCCAGTTTCATGGTATAAATGCTTTCGCGCGAAAGCATTTTCCGCACGCCATAACTGGTCATCACGGCAATGGTCATTGGGATGATGACACTGTAATCGAGCGTCATCTCGAAGATCATGGTAATGGCGGACATTGCCGCGGCCGTGCTGCCGCCCACCATGGCTGCCATGCCGATGACGGCGAACGCGGGAGGGCTGACGCTCAGATGCGGAAATATCCAATTTAAAACGCCGCCGAAAGCTCCGCCCAGTGTCGCGCCCATAAAGAGCGCCGGTGAAAAAATACCGCCGGATGCGCCGGAGCCGAGCGTCAATGAAGTGGCGAAAAGCTTGAGGAGAAAGAGCAGGATGAGAAAGAAAATCGGAAGTCCCGCGCCGGCGAGCACATCCTGGATGGCGGCGTAGCCCACGCCCTCCACATAGTAATGGCCGGCGGTCACCATGAGCGCATCGATCATGAGGCCCACGATGAACATCCCGAGCAGATGCTGGCGGTAATAGCCGCCCTTTACATGGCGCTCGAAGAAGTCTTCGAAGCCGTAAACCGATTTGATGAACAGTGCGGAAACGGCGCCCATCAGAACGCCGAGAGCGGCGTAAGCCAGCAGAAGCGCGGGCTTCGTGACATGAAAGTAGGGCGTCTCCAGCGCCGGGATGACAAAGGAGGCATGCGGCCCAAATACAAGACGGCCCACATAGGTGGCCGTGGCCGTGGCGATGGCCACCGGAACGAGAGTGCGGACGCTGACCTCGTGCATCATGATCTCCAAAACGAACAGGACGCCGCCCACCGGAGTATTGAATGTGGCCGCAATGCCGCCGCCGGCGCCGCATGCGATGAGGGTAATGCGCTGCCATGCGGGAAGCCGGAGCCATTGGCCCAGCGTGGAACCAAAGGAGGAGCCGATTTGGATAATCGGCCCCTCGCGCCCCACGGACCCGCCGGTGCCGATCGAGATCGCGGAGGCGAGCGATTTGATGGCCGCCACGATAGGCCGGATCACGCCGCGATTGTAATAAATCGCATCCATCACTTCCGGGACGCCGTGCCCCTTCGCCTCCGGCGCAAAGGTCTTCACCAGAAAGGCGACGACAAGCGCGCCGGCCACCGGCACGAGGATCACAAAATGCCCCAGCGGGCTGCCCGGAGTGTGCGTATTCGCATTGTAGTCCAGAGAGAAAATGCCCAGGAAGGAAAGGTTGTGAACCCATGCAATCATCGCGCGGAACAGCGCCGCTCCCAGCCCGGCGACGATTCCCACCAACACCGCCCATAAGGCAAAGACAAAGCGGCCCGCGGCGCGCGCTTTCACTGCTTTGCCTTTGGCGGAGGTCATCTCATAGAAAGAATACGCATGCGCGCGTCCGGGGAGATGTCATTTTCCGTCAACGGCTTCCGCCTGGCGGATTCAGACGGCGAAACCACACGCCGCGCGGGCGGGCAGATTGAACGGAGGGCAGACGGGCAAGTCTAATATAAAGGGGAGTGGCGGATACGCTTGCCTCCTCCGGAAAAAAATCCGCTGCATAACCGCGGTATTGAAATGGAATCCGTTGAAAAATCGGTCATTGTCAATGTGCCCGTTGGAAAGGTTTACCGTCAATGGGCGCAGATTGAGGATTTTCCGAAATTCATGCCCTCCGTTCGCGAATTGCGGCGGCTGGACGAAAATCATTTCCACTGGCGTGTGACGCGCGGCGAACGCGAATATGACGCGACGTTTGAGATTGTCCTGCGAATCCCGGAACGGCGCATCGCGTGGCGGACGAGTTGCGGCGCGGAGAGTTCGGGGGTGGTGAGTTTCGAGCCGCAGCCCGGCGGCGGTACGCGCGTTACATTCAAGATGAAGTACGCGCCAAACGCCGGCTGGGACTCGAAGGAATCGCTTTTGCGCCGGCTGACTTACCGGTTGTCCAACTTCAAGTTTCTCATGGAGCAGAGCGATAAACCCGCGGCTGCCGGCTAGGCGGAGACAACCCGGGGAGGTTCCACATCGAGGAGCTTCTGGAAGCTCGGGGCATCCAGGGTTTCCTTCTCCAGCAATTCGCCGGCGATCAGGTCCAGCTTGTCGCGATGCTTGCGCAGGATCTGCTTTGCTTCGCCGTAGGCATTATCGAGGATTTGCTTCACCTCCTCGTCCACCACATGCGCCGTCTCATCGCTGCAATCCCGCTGCCAGGCGCCATTATCAAGGGGCGCGACGAATTGGGGGCGCTTTTGCGCGCAATGGACCAGGCCCACGGACGTGGACATCCCGAAGACGCACACCATCTGCCGCGCGAGTGCCGTGGCGTGATCCAGATCGTTCTCCGCGCCGGTGGTGATCTCGTCAAAAACCACCTCCTCGGCGGCGCGCCCGCCCAGGAGGCCTTTGATCTTGTCCAGCAGCTCTCCCTTGCTTTGAAGGAACTGGTCGTCATCGGGGAGTTGCAACGTGTAGCCAAGCGCCGCGTGGCCGCGCGGCACGATGCTGATCTTGTGGACGGAACGGATATGACCGGTAAATGCGGCCACCAGCGCATGGCCCGTTTCATGGCAGGCCACGAGGCGGCGATCCTTTTGGCTGAGCCTGCGGCTGCGCCGCTCGGGACCGGCCACCACTTTCTCCACTGCCTCCTGCAGGTCCACCTGGGAGATGGCGTGCACGCCGCGGCGGGCGGCCAGCAGCGCGGCCTCATTCATCAGGTTTGCAAGGTCCGCGCCGGAGAACCCGGGGGTTTCCTGCGCGATCTTGCGCAGGTCGGCATCGTCTCCGATCGGCTTGCCGCGCTGGTGCAGCCGCAGGATCGCGACGCGCCCGTCCAGGTCCGGCGCATCCACCACTACCTGGCGGTCAAACCGGCCGGGGCGCAATAGCGCGCGGTCCAGAACCTCCGGGCGATTGGTGGCGGCGAGAATGACCACGCCGACATTCGCCTCAAATCCGTCCATGCCGACAAGCAACTGGTTGAGCGTCTGCTCGCGCTCGTCATTAACCGCGCCCATCATCACGCCGCGCTGGCGGCCCACGGCATCCAGCTCATCGATGAATACGATGCACGGGGCCTGCGCCTTGGCTTTTTCAAAGAGATCGCGAACTCGCGCCGCGCCGACGCCGACAAACATCTCCACAAACTCGCTGCCGCTGATGGAGAAAAACGGGGTGCCCGCCTCACCGGCCACAGCGCGCGCGAGCAGGGTCTTCCCGGTGCCGGGAGGCCCCACCAGCAGGACGCCTTTTGGAATCACCGCGCCCAGCGCCCGGTAGCGGGTCGGGTCCTTCAGGAAGCCGACGACCTCCTGCAATTCGTACTTTGCTTCGTCGCATCCGGCCACGTCGTCAAAGGTTACCGAGGTTTCCTGTTCGGCCACGAGGCGCGCCTTGCTGGCGCCGAAGCTGAGGATTGATTGTTTCACCCCGGACATGCGCCGGGAGAACATTTGCCAGAGGAAGAAAATAATCCCGATCGGGAGCAGCCACGACCAGATAAACTCCGAGAGGACTCCCGGGTGCTCACCGGTGAATTTCACATTCGCCTTTTCCAGCTCCGGCTCAAGGTAGGCATCATCCACACGCTCCGTGCGAAAATAATACGCCGCGGGCGGCTTGGGCGACGGCGCGGGAGAGGCTTTCTTCCCCTTCTCCCTGGCTTCCGGCTCCTCGGTTTTCTTGGGCTGGATCTTTCCCACGATATCGTCCTGGCGGACGGAGCATTCCGTCACTTCCCCCGCCTTCAGCGCGGTCTTGAACTCGCTGTAGGAGATATTGTGCATGCTCCCCTGCTTTGCCCCCTCCTGCCACATCCAGACCGTGACCAGCGTGAACACGATGTAAATAATCAGCGTTCCCCATTGCCGTTGCGGCAAGTGCGACGGCGCTTTCTGTTTCGGATCCTGGGCGCTATCGCTCATTGACGGATGAAAGAATATCGGTCCGGGAGCCGTTACTGGCTGCCTCGCAGAGAGATTCGCAACGGGGCGCGGAGATTTTAGAACGCCCGCTGCGGGGAGAGCGCGACCTTCTCGATCGAAGCCTGCTTCGCCGCCATTGCGCCGCGGAGCACGCTGTCCATGCGATCATGAAAACGCCGCTCGCTGAAGCGCTCGGCGTGCGCCCGGATGTGGGCAGGCTCCCAGAGGGTGGCCTCGGAAGCCAGAATGGCATCGGCCATGGTCGTGTTCACTTCATCGAAGAATCGTCCGGTGGTTCCCTCGGTAATGGTTTCGAGAGCGCCGCCGCCCTTGAAAGCAATCACTGGTTTTCCGCAAGCCTGGGCTTCCACTGGCGCGATACCGAAATCCTCCTGTCCGGGAAAAATGAGCGCGGTGCAGCGCTCCATCAGCCCGGTCACCTCCTCGTCGGATAGATGGCCGCGAAATTCAACCGTGGGCCCCGCCATGCGCCGGAGACGGGTTTCATCCGGCCCTTTGCCGACGATGACGAGGCGGCGGCCCAGGGCGGTGCAGGCCTCCACGGCGCGATGGATGCACTTGTAAGCCACCAGACGGGATACCACGAGGTAGAAACCACCGTCGCCACCGCCCGTCTTGAACCGGTCCACTTCCACCGGCGGATGCACAACCTGCGCCTCGCGCCCGTAACAGGTGGCGATGCGGCGGCGAACGTTTTCCGAGTTGGCGACGATGACATCGAAACGGCGGGCCGCGGCGCGATCAATGGCGCGCAGCGGCGGGAGCAGGGTGTGGACGAGGCGATTGAGCGGGCCGCTCCTGACCTCGGAATCGACATACTCGCTTGCCTGCCACAGAAAGCGGGTTGGATTATGACAGTAGAGAACCGTCGCCGTCCGCGGAGTGAAACGGATGCATTTTGCGAACGTGCTCGCGCTCACCCACGCGGCGGGCGCATCGATCACGCCAAAGCTGCGAAACGCGCCGGGGTAAAACGCGAAGAGTTTCTTGAAATGCCGTTGGATGCCGGGAATCCGCTGCATCCATGAGCTGTGAATGCTCGCCGCGCGAAATTCCGGCAGCAGCGTATCCCATTTGACGGCGCTCGTATAGATGGGCGATCCCGTCCACTTCCGGACCATCGAGGCGACGACGCGCTCCGCGCCGCCCATCTGAATCAGATAATCGTGAGCCAGAACGATGTCGGTGCTCGTAATCATGTTTCCTTCTTAATCTCTGCTCTAGTAGGCGGTCTTTGGCGGCGCCATGACCTGCCATGCTGTCTTGAAGATGATCACCCAATCGAGAAGCGGGGACCAATTCTCGAGGTAGTAAACATCCGAGTGAATGCGATCGATGAGGTCCTGTTCCTTGCGCGCCTCACCCCGCAGGCCGCGCACCTGCGCCAGGCCGGTGATGCCGGGCTTGATAAAGCTGCGGACGCGGTAGAAATGGGCAATCTCGCCGAAGAGCAGGTCGTGATCGACAAGGTGAGGGCGCGGGCCCACAACGCTCATTTCGCCCGTCAGCACATTGATGAATTGCGGCAACTCGTCGATGCTGAGCTTGCGCAGCCATTTGCCGGCGCGGAAGACTCGAGGATCATCCCTCGATGCCTGGCGCGCCTCATCCTCGTTGTTCACATGCATCGTCCGGAACTTGAAGATGAGGAAAGGCTGGTTGTACTTGCCGGTGCGCTTTTGACGGAAAAAAAGCGGTCCGGGCGACTGGGTGCGCTGGAAGAACCAGACCAGCAGCGAGGCGGAGGGCAGGATGAAGAGGACCACCGGGAGCGCGACGGCGAGATCCAGGAAGCGCTTTACCGTGCGGCCCACCGGGCACTCGAGCGGCTCCTGGCGGAAACCGATGAAGTGGAACCCGTCGTCATCGAAGAAGGAAATGGAGCGGTGGAGCTTGTCTTCCAGATCGTTGACGATGAGCAGGCGAATGCCGAACTTGTCGCAGAGATCGCCGATATCGACGATTTGCTCCGGAAGCAGCGGGAGATCGAGAACGATGAGCTGCGTGGCCTCGTTATCGCGCAGGACCGTCTTTACATCCGAGTAGGAGCCGAGGATGGGAAGATCGATGCGGTCATCCTGCACGGCGTCGCCGGTGATGATGCCGATGGGCTGGAAGCCATAGCTGGCCTTGCGCTTGAGCCAGGGCCTCAGCTTCGCGGCGCTTTCGCGCGATCCCAGCAGGATGGTGCGCGCGGCCGACCGGCCGTGGAAGAGATGGGCGGCCAGCCAGCTTGGAAAAACCGCATTGCTGGCCAGTACCAGCAGGTAAGTGGCCGGCGCGAAGGTGAAGAGGAAGATGCGGGAGACCGCGATATCCTTTGATGCAACCAGGAAAATAAGCAGACAGCCCACCGTTACCGCCGACTGGCGAACGCTCATGCTGTGATTGCGGATAATATCGAGGTGAAGCAGATTCTTACGCGTGAGCTTGGAGCGGCCAAGATCCAGCAGCGACGCAATCGCAAGCACGACGGAGTAAACGAAGTAGTTTCTGTGATTGAAGCTTTTGTCGTGGGTCAGCCAGCGCGCAAGGAAAGTCCAGGCCCAGAATAACCCCTGGAGGGCCACTGTCTGGAGCAGGCCATGCAGCAAGGACAGGCCGCGTACACGATGCGACATCATCCCTGTTGTTCCTTCCGCGTTATATCCAGATTCTGCGCGATTTTTAACCCCATAAGTGGACCCCTCGAAATCAATGGCCGGATCATAGTCCGGTGAATGTTCCGGGTCGATTGGATGGGTGCTGAAATTATTGTCAGTAGATGAAATACCGTTCGTGTAGAGAGTTGTCTGACAAGTGAATGAGGCGCCATTTTGTCTGTCCGTCCATAGCGCGAAAAACAAAGCGGGGCTTTCCTCAAAGAAGAGGAAAGCCCCGATAAAATCAGGCAAAGCTCCGCCACCGTTTGCACCGTTGGAGCAAACAAAACGGTTAAATCAAAAAAGGAATTTTACGCGGTGCTGGACGGCCCCCTGTGCCTTCAGGCGGGCGCGGCGGCCATCATGCCACCATAAACTTCCTCAACCTGGCTCGCGACGCGCGCGAGAGTAAAATGACGGCGGACTCTTGCGTAAGCGGCGCAGCCGAGTTGATTGGCGAGCGCCGGATCGCGCAGCAGCCGCTCGATCGCATGCGCCAGGCTTTCGGCATCGCCCATCGGCGCAAGCAAGCCGCTTTCGCCGTCCACAATCATTTCGGGAACTCCGCCGCCGTTGCTGCCTACAACCGGCAAACCATGGGCCATCCCCTCGACGACCGTGCTGGGGCAGGGATCCGCCGAGGTGCTCGCGTGGACCAGAATCTCCATATTCCGGAGCATCGCGGAGACATCCTCGCGAAAACCGAGGAACTCGACATTCGCTTCGATGCCAAGTTCGCGGGCCATATCATGCAGACTCTTTTCGTATTCATGCTCGCCGAAGAGCGGCGATCCGATGATGAGGAAGCGCGCGTTGTATCCGGCTTTCAGGAGACGCGCCGCGGCTTGGATGAAGATGTGCTGCCCTTTCCACGGGGCGATGCGCCCCACCAGGCCGATGCGCACCTCCTTGGGCCATTTTGGCAGGCCGGAGGCAATGAGGCGGGCTACTTCCTCGTCAATCGCCTTGCCCTGGGTCCGGCCCGCGGCACTGGTGCAATCGATAAATTCTCCGTCCGCGCGATTCCATGCGACGGTGACGCCGTTGCGGACAACGGTGGCCTTGAGCAATCCCTTGGGCAATTGCAACTGGTCGAGCACACTTTGGGAATCGGTCACCAGGTGGGAGGGAACGCGCCCGGCGAGAAACCGGACGATCCGCACGGCGGCGAGCGGAAGATAGGTGACATCAATGAAATCGCGCAGATGCCAGACCACCGGGATGCCCGCCAGCCGGCCTGCCAGGCCGCCATAAAGGTGCGCCTTGAGCGAATTGGTGTGGATGATCTTCACCCCTTTCTCCCGCGCGAATTTTGCGATGCGGGAGGCATAAGTGAAAAAGGTGAAGAATCTGCCGGGATGGAGGAATGCGGCGAAACCGAGCGTATCCTTGACCACGTTCCGCACTTTCCCATCCAGCGGAATGACGTGCGTTTCCACGCCGAAGCCGCGAACCATTTCCGGCGCCGCGCCTTCATCGCCAAACAATGCGATGGGATGGAAGCGGCTGCGATCAAGGGAACTCATGAGCCGGGCGATTGCCACTTCGGCTCCGCCAAGTTTTCCGGTGTGATCGAGGTAGAGAACGGTTGTCGGATTCATCGCATCGCCTCGCTAATGCCGGCGGGTTCATAGGTGGCATCGCCCCGCGGCGGGATTCCAAAGTAGATGCCTCGCATGAAAGCCGCCACGCGCTCCCATGAATAGTGCCGCTCGACCTGGACGCGGCCCGCGGCGCTCATGCGCTCGCGCAGTGCGGGGTCGGCGCGCAGCGAGCGAATCGCCTCGGCCAATGCGGCTATATTCTGCTCCGGCACGATCAAACCGCCATCGCCGACAACCCCGGGAATCGCGCCGGAATCGGATCCAATGACCGGAGTCCGGCACGCGTGCGCCTCGATGATTACGCGTCCAAATTGTTCCTTCCATCGCGGCGTGGTGCGAGAGGGAAGCAGGAGAACATCGAGCGCGGTCATGATCTGCGGCAGCTCCTCGCGCCCGCGATCCGCAAGGAAGCGGACGCGATTTCCGAGGTTGAGTCCGGCGATAAGCTTTTCCAACTCCTCCTGGTATGGGCCTGAGCCGACGAAGAGGACATTCACGTCGGGCGGACACTCCTTGAGCGCGTGCACGATTTCCGCGAGGCCCTTTTGCTCCACCAGCCGGCCGGCATATCCGCAGACGAAGCCCGAAAGACCGAGGGCCGTCCGCGCGGCCTCGCGTTCCGAGGGCTTGAAGAGATCGGTATCCACACCATTCGGCACCACCGCCGCGGGGCCGCGATAACCTTTGCGGCGCGTGATCTCAACCGCCTCCGCGTTGCGGCCAATCACAAAGTCCGCATTGCGGAGTGTAAACCGGCGGAATTGCTCGAATGGAAACGGCAGCGCCTTATCGATGTTCTGTTCCGTCTCACTGACGATGCGCGTCCCCGGCAGCAATTGATTACGCAGCATGCAGGTGTGCGCGCTCACCAGGCCCCATGGCTCTTCCCATAGGTCGATCACGTCGGGCCGGAAACTGCGGAGAATGCCGGCGAGGCGCGGATACCAATGGAGATACCACTGGCCGGGGCCGGTCCATGGCCAACGCACTTTTTCAACGTGGTAACTGTAACCGGGCCGTTCCGGCGGATCGGGCCGGCGCAGTTTTTTGCCTTCCACATAATAGCGGTCCGGCACGAGCACCTTGAGATCGATATCGGGAAAAGTCGAAAGCGCCCCGGCCTTCGGCTGGCCCTCGTTGCGCACCTGCATCTGCTGGGCAATCATCAGGACTCGCATATTTTCTCCTCAAGGCAGGGTACGGCGGGCTTGGTGGCGCAAAGGGCGCGCCCATAGGTTTCGATGGTGGCGGACGCCATGGCCCCCGCGGTAAATTGCCGTTCGAAACGGGCCCGCCCCTCCGCTCCGGCAGCGGATCGAAATTCCTGATCGCGCAATATCCGCGCAATCGCGCCGGCCATCGCGGCCGCATCGCCGGGTGGAACGAGCAGGCCGGTTTCTCCATCCTTGACGATCTCAAGCGGGCCGCCGGCGGCGGTCGCGATCACCGGCTTGCCGAGCGCCATCGCCTCGAGCAGCACCAGGCCGAATGGCTCCGCGCGGCTGGGCAGGACAAAGAGGTCTCCGGCGTGGATGAGCGAGAGCGGGTCTTCGCGAAAGCCGGCCAGGATGATCCGGCTCCCGTACCGGGCCATGCGGATTTGCCGCTCCAGCGCTGAGCGTTCCGGACCGTCGCCGGCGATAATGCAGCGCGCGCCGGGAAATTCCGCCGCGAGCATGTTCATGGCGTCGATTAATACAGGCAGGTCCTTTTCCTTCGCGAGCCGCGCCGCACAGACGATGAGCGGGGCGTTGGGTGGAAGATCGAACTCGGCCCGGATCTTCTCCGGAGGCGCCAGACGCGCGGGTTCGAGTGGCAGAATGCCATTGGGTATGACGTTTACTTTCCCCGCAAGCCCGCTTTCGCGCCGGACCATCGATCTTTGCGCGGCCTGGGAAACGGCGATGTACCGGCGGGTCCGCCTTTGCACCCACCGGTGAGCGGCTCGCGCGATGCCGGAACGCCAGCCGGTGACCGTGGCGTGCGCGGGATCGATGAAATGCTGCGTGGCCACCAGTGCGCCTTTGCCGGCGAGCAAACCGGCGATCGCCGAGATCAGCGCCGTTCGCCCATTGTGAGAATGAATGACGTCGATTTCCCCGCTTGCCAGCAGGCGGCGCAGTTTCAGGACGGCTGCGAAATCGACGAGCCCGCGCTTCTCGATGCGGATGGTTTCGACCCGCAAATCCGATGCGAGCCGGTTGAGCGGCGAGGCGGTTGGACACGCAATGGCCACCGTCATCGATTGATCCCGCAAGGCGCGAGCCAGATCGACAATGTGCCGTTCCGTCCCGGCAAAGACATCGGAGTCAATAAAGAGCGCGATTCGCATGGGAGGCCGGGTCAGGATTCCGTTTCAACGCGGGAGTTGGGCTCTTCCCGAAGCCAGGCAAACAGAAACGGTTTTCTGGGATGGCCGCCGTCGTTCTTCGCCGGATCGCCGCTTATTTTCCGCGCGGGACGCGCCCGGCGCCTGCCAATGGAAATAAGGGCCACGGCAATGCCGGCGAACGGCGCAAGAAAACGGGCGAACGCGCGAAGCAGATCGCGAGAAAGGGTCGAAAACGCGCGCCAGATCGATTGCGCCATGAAAGCGGGCACGGTCATCGAAAAAACGCCGCGGTTGCGCAGGAGAACCGTCGTCAAATTTCGCGTGGCCCCAAAAATGTAATTGATATCCCCGCGCGCTCCCACGCGGCGCGGCGCTCCTTCATGATGCAACGAGGCGCGCGAGGTGAAGACGACGCGGCGGCCCATTTTCGCGATCTTCAGGCAAAGATCCACTTCCTCAAACGTGCTGCATCGTCCCGTGGGGAAAAACTCGCTGAAGCCGCCGAAGCGTATCAGGAGATCGCGGCGAAAAGACATATTACAACCCATGAGATGATCGACATCGACCAGGCCCGGAAGTTCGGCGCCAAAATTGCCGATCACTTCTCCCCAAGGAGTGATGCGCCCGATCTCGCCGGCGGCCTTGGTTTCGCCGGGCGTCCCCATCAGCACCTGCCCGCCGACAGCTCCAATGTTTTCGTCCGCATAGGGCAGCAGCAGATTCGCGGCCCATTCGGGAGCGGCGTAGGCATCGTCATCCACATAGGCAATGACTGCGCCGGATGCATGTGCGAGGCCCAGATTGCGCGAGGCGGTCATCCGGCCAAAACCGTTTGAGTTGTGAACATAGATCGCCTCGGGAAATTCCCGCGAAATCGGCTGGGCGCTGCGCTCGGGGTCCCCGTCCACGACGATGATCTGGGAGACCGGATGCGATTGTTCGCGGAGATGCTCGAGGCAACGCTTCAGGCATTTGGGACGCCCAAGCGTGACGACGATTACGGAGAGAGTCAGACATTCCACCCTCGGGGCCTCGGTGCTTTTCTGCATAAGATTATCGATTGAGGACCGCTTCGGCGGCAGCCTCTGGTTCCAAAGCCATTGACGGGATGCCGCGGCTGGCTTCACACGTATGCGCCGGCTGCCGGCGGATGCAGCCGGCCAGAGCCTCTTCGTAACGGAGAAAGATGCGCGACCACTGGTACTCATCCACCGAGGCGCTGATGGCCTCCGGGCTCCAGTGACGGCCGGCAATCAACTCGCGCAACGCGGCGGCGATTTCCCCGGAATCCCGCGGCTCGCTGAGGAGCCGGCCGGTTTCGCCGTCACGAATGGCAACCGCGGCGCCTGCAATGCGGCTCGTAAGGACGGGAAGCCCGCATGCCATCGCCTCGATGATCACCAAGCCCCAGGCTTCATATTGCGTCGGAAGCGCAAACACATCCGCCGCCGCATAGTAGGGGGCAACGCTGCCGGACGGCCCGGTGTAATGGACGCGTCCGGAAAGGCCCAGCCGCTCGACCTCATCCCGGTACACCGCGGGATCGAGCCGGCCCACGGCCAGGAGGTGAACGCGAGGATCCTCCAGGGAGGCGGTGGCGCGCACCAGCGGACCAAAGCCTTTTCGCTCCAGCTCGTTCGCGACGAAAATAATCACGCGATCCGTTTCCGCGAACCCCAGGGACTTGCGCACTGCGGACCGGTTCGCCGCCCGCGCGTCGAGATTGAATTCCGTTTCGGAAAAGCCATTGGGAAGGATCGCGACATCCCCGGACGGCACATTGTAATGCGCCATCAAATCCCTGCGGACATCGTCCGTGTGGGCGAGGAGCTTTGCATCCTTGCGTCCGCCAAAATGGAAACGCTCAAGGGCGAGAATCACCGGGTGCGCCGGGTTGCACCGCTGCTTGAGGCGCGCGAGTATTCCGCGGCTTCGGGAAATCCTCAGCCATTCCGCATGGACGCTCGGCACCCAGAAAACGCCGCCCGGCGGGCATTGCACACCGAAGACGCCCACGGCGTCCGGAGCCGGATCCATCGCGGCAAGCGCGCGCCGGCTGTGAAACGCATACCCCAGCATCGCCGTTGGCGCGAATCCACCCAGGCGCGGAATGCGATGGCAGGTGATGGCGGGATCCAGCAGCGCGGCATCCCACTCCGAAGCGAAGAGATGAACCTCGTGCCCGCGATGGCTGAGGAAGTTCGCGCACTCCAGCAGCACGCGCTCGATGCCTCCGCGCCGGTGGCAGGCGGGATAAAATAGGGCGATTCGCATTGTTTTCAGGAAAGAATCAGTAAGCCAGAACCGGCGGCGCGATTTCCGCAATGGGCATCGACGCCGCCTCGGCCTGCACTGCCGCGAGCGCCGCTTCCCTCCGCGCCAGCAGGATGGACCGCCGCTTGGCGTGATAGCCGTAGAGCGCCATCCCCACCGCGGACCAGACCACCGTGTTGGAGCCGCGCCCCCAATAGTGATCGACCATCCCGTGCAGCAAGCGCGAGAGGACCAATGCGCCGCCCAGCGCGATGCCGGAGTAGAGCGTGGTGGAGCGGTTGATGTTTTTTTGAGTCTTCCAGGTGAACCGGATGATCACCCAATGGAGGACGAAGAATGAGAAAAGGCCGGCCACGCCCGTTTCCGCCAGCGTGCACCAGACGATATTTGTCGCGTCATATTCCTTGCGAAGGCCGACGCCGTTGCCGATCCACGGGCTGAGATGAAACAGGCTCTCCGCATAATCGACGGATTCGTATCGCAGCTTGATGTTGTAATTGTCCGCGCTGCTGAAGCCGGTCGCGTAATCCTTTGAGGCAGCCGGCAGATGCGACCAGCAGATCGCGAGCAGGGGGACCAGAACAATGCTGAGGCGAAAGAGGAGGCGAAACTGCCTGCGCAACGCAATCAAAACACTGATGCCGACCAAAGCCCCGAGCCATGCGCCGCGCGAAAGCGTGAAGAATAATCCCGCCGCGATGATGATGAACGCCGCGGAGAGAATCCGTTTGCGCTTCCCCTGCGCGGCAAACCACATCTCCGCGCACACGATGAGCGATGCGGCCAGGGACTCCCCAACGCCGTTCTTGTGCAGATTCCAGACGAACCCGGTGCGCCTGACCAGCACGGTGGCGGCCAGTGCGACCGACATCCACATCAGGCCGTCCATCGCAAACTGGTAGTCGTACTCGCTCCTGGGCAGCGCGTAGAAAATGAGAACCGCCACGCCGAGGTAGAGCACCATCTGCACCAGGCAGATGAGCGAAGTGTACCGCCAGTGGAGCAGCGTGCAGCCGAGCGAGACGAGCAGGTAAAAGCCGATTCCTCCAGTGAGCGGCCCCAGCGAAATCGGGCGGCGTTTGCAGAGGATCAGCAGCGGCACGGCCAGCAGCATATTGATCTCCGCAATCGAGAATCGCAGCGGGCCGCCGCCGGACATATCGTTCTGCAACGGCGCAGTCGCGAAGATGAGCATCAGCGGAATGCGTGGATTGCGGTAACCGAGAATCCAGTAAAGCGCCGCGTAAAATGGAGCCAGGTATAAAAGCATCGGACGGGGCTATGCCGCGTTGCTCCCGCGCGTTTCCCATGAGGGCCAGTGGGTGGCCTGGCGGCGTGTGAGCGAGAGGTGGCCCCACATTTTCGCAAGGGCGCTCGACCGGCGTGCGGGCAGAAGGGACAGCGCGCCCCACAGAATCGCGCGCAGCGCGCAGCCGATGATCATTGCGCAGCGAAAGAAGACGAGGCCGGCAACGCCGTGATGTTTCAGCTCGTACCGGTCCAGGCTCTCCATGAAGTAGCGGCTGATCCGTTTGGGATCGGTCGCACCGCTCGCTCCGCCCAGGTGGGTCACGCGCGCCGCCGGTGTGAAGGCGATCTCCCAGCCCAGATCGCGGATCCGGCGCTGCCAGTCGGTTTCCTCGGAGTACATGAAGAATTGCTCGTCGAAACCGCCGGTCCGCTCGAACGCCTCGCGCGGCAGCAGGATGCACGCGCCGATGAGGAAATCGACCGTGCGTTCCGAGTCGTGACGCCAGAAGCGGTAATCGCCGACCACCGGGTGATGCGGAAAGGCGGCGGAGATCCAGAGATTTTCGAGCCAGGCGCGGAGGGGTGAGGGGAACTTGAAGCACGAAACCTGGAGGGAGCCATCCTCATTCAAGAGGCGCGGCCCCGCCATCGCCACCTTTGGGTGGGACTGGAGGTATTCGAGCAACGCGCGGATCGCGCCCGGCTCAGGGAAAGCATCGCTGTTTAACAAGAGAAAATATCGCCCGGACGCCTTGCGCATCGCGAGATTATTGGCCGCACCAAAACCGGCGTTCACCGGGCTCTCGATAAGGCGAACTTTCGGAAACCGGAGCCGGATGCCCGCCGCGCTACCGTCGGTGGAGGCATTATCGACGACCCATATTTCCGAGGGGATGCCCCCCAGCGCGCCCTCCAGCGTGCCGAGGCAGCGGAGCGTCATCTCCCGCGTATTATAGCTGACGATGATGACGGAAATATCCATCGAAGCGGTCACGGAGCGGGCGCGGCGATCTTGCGTGCGACCACGAAAATGATATCGCCGCCGCGCCGCCGCGTGGGAGCGGAAAGCGCGAGCGTCGCCCAGATGCGGAGGAACTGCGGCAGATACCGGACGGCGCCCACGTTCACCAGGTATTCGGCTTCCGCCTTCATCCCCATGCGTTCGAGTTCCGCGATCAATCGCGGCCCGGAGATGGGCGCCTCGTGATCGGATACATTCTGGCTGCCGACACCCAGGCCCAGCAGGCGCTTGAGAGCGGGCAATACTTTATTCAGAGATCGGCTGATCCAGGTGCTGCCGCTGCACGGCTCGGAGATGTAAATCTCGCCGCCGGTCTTCAGGACGCGGTTCGCCTCGTGAAGCAAAGGCCCGTTCTCCGGCAGGTGATGCAGCACGCCCTGGATCGTGACGCCATCGAAGGAGGCGTCCGCGTATGGCAGCGCTTCGCCGTCGCCCAGGTCGAAGGTGATGCGCGACTCGACTCCCGCCTGCCGCGCGCGTTCGATCGCGATGGCCAGCATATCCGGAGAGTGATCAATCGCGCGCACCCGGCACCCGAATTTTGAGAGCGTGCAGGCGACGATGCCCGTCCCCGTGCCCAGGTCCGCGACCTGCGCATTCGGGTAACGGCCCAGCAGCCGGCGAATCCACGGATGAAGCGAGTGGACATGGTAGAAGTGGAAGTAATTGGTCACGTCGCGGTCGTAAATGACGGCCGCTTCGCGATGGTATTCGATGTCGAGCTTCTTGATCAGCGTCGCGTCGATCTGATCCTTGGTGGTGACGGTGTTCAATGGACGTTCTCCGGTAGATGTTCCCCTTGGCGCGCGGCAGTACGGCCCCCGCGTGTTTCACAGCACGGACTTAGAGCACAGGTTTTGGGAAGGCCGCCTCATCCGCGATCACGAGCGCGGCGGCCGGCGCGGGGCGCCTGGAAGCTTTTGCGCGTTCTCCCATGAAGGGCAGCTCGAATGCGCGCGAGAACAGCCACGCGATGATCACGATTCCCGCCATCACCGGTCCCAGCAGGATTGCATCCACGGCGTAGAGCGATGGGCAATAGCGCGAGAGCCAACCCTGGGAAAGGATGAGCAGCGGATAATGAAGCAGGTAAAGGCTGTAGGAAAAACCGCCGAGAGCGCACACCGCGGGAGCGGAGAAGAAGGCGCCGCACCAGCGTTGCCCCCGCGAGGCGTGTGGCAGGCCCGCGCCGGCAAGGCTTACCAATCCGCACATGACGGCAAATCCGAGCGCGAGATCCACCAGCGCCGGGTAGAGGCGGTAAAAGCCGAGATGCGTCACGCCAAAACCGACGAACACCAGCAGAAGCAGCGCGGAGAGTTTCCCCCAATGCCGCATCCCGCGCAGAGCCGCGTAACGGGTATCGGGCGCATGAGTAATCAAGGCTCCCAGCATCCCGAGGCCGAAGACGCCCAGCATCCACGGGCAGGCCATCGCATAACGCCCGCCGAACGCGTGCGCGAAACCGACGCTTACCAGAATGCCCGCGAAGATGGAACACCAGGGACCAAAACGCCGCAGGACCGGCAGCAGCAGCGCGGGGAAGAGAAAGTATATCTGCCACTCCGTGGCCACGCTCCAGAGCGGCGTGTTGTTTGAGAATTTAACCAGGCTCTCGCTCGCAATCGGGATGCCGTTGTTAATGAGCACGCAATGGGAAAGAAATTGGCCGAGGAGACGCGCGGGCGCCGGCACGCTGAGCGCGGCGTGCACCCCGGGCAGACCCGCCGCGAGCGCCGCGGTCCAGCCCAGGCGCGTCAGCGGCAGCAGCGCCATAGTCAGAAGCACCGAGGCATAAAAGGCGGGGAGGATCCGCCGCGCCCGCCGGCGGTAATAACCGGCCATCCCACCCTTGAGCGTGTAATCGCCACCGGCGCGGGCCACGGGCAGCATGAGGCAATAACCGGACAGCACGATGAAGACCGTCACCGCGTAGTGCCCCATGCAGAGCGGCTTGAGGAAGAGGAAAAGACGGGCCCTGCCGGGATCGAGCGCCGGCGTCAGGAACAGCTCCATCTGGTACGCGTGAAAGATCGCGACGTACAGCGCCGCCATCCCGCGGATGCCGTCAAGATGCGGCAGGCGGACGGGTGGCAGATACGCGCGAGGCGCGGACTGTTCGTTCAACACTCGAGTCATTGCGGATTTATGAAATTGCTCCCGCCGGGCAAAGAGCGGGGGGAATCCATTTCAGTTGCTCCAGCTTCTCCAGCAGCGCATCGACGCGCACCTCCCAGGTATGCCGGCGCGCCTCGGCCACGCGGGCTGCGGGCAGTTCCTCTACCTCGCAGAGCGCCGCGCGGCATGCCGCGATGAAGGCAACCGAGCCGGAGGCGATCCGGCAAAGATGCGGGTAATCCCGGAAGCCGGCGATGTTCGTGCTGACAATCGGTTTTCCGCCGGCGAGGTATTCCCACAGCTTGATCGGATTGAGGCTTTCCGTGAAACGCGTCTCGACGTGAGGGACGATGCAGACGTCGAACTGCGCCATCGTTTCGGGGATTTTCCGGTACGGCACCGGCCCGGTCATGTGAATATTCGGCTGCGCCGCCAGCATGCCGCGCTCCGATGCCGCCCAATGGTCCGGCCCCACCAGCACCACGCTGCCGCGCGGGAAAGCGCGGGCGAGATCAAGAATGAGCCGGGCGTCCGTGCGGTCCGAGTGCATGGTCCCGGTATAGCCGAAGACCGGTCCCGGCCACTCGCGCGATACAGGGGCGGTGCACACTTCGGCGTAATGGTTCGCGTCCACCCCGTTTGGCAGCAGCATGATATCCGCACACCGGCCGGCGCGGCTTTTCTCGAGCGCCTCGGAGCAGACGATCACGAGATCCGCGCGCGCGGCGAGTTCGCGATCCTGCTGCTCGATGAGCGCGCGTTCCGCGGAGCCCAGGGAAGGCATCAACGCCCAATCGTCCGTAATATCGTAAATGACGCGGCTCTCATTCATGGCTCCGGCCATGTGAACCGCGGAATGCGGGTTCAGCCACAGGATCGGGTTGCGCAGCCCCAACTCCCTTATCAACCGGCGCAGGTGGACGCGCGCGATCACCTCATTGATCTTGCGCGTTGCGGCGATGGAATCCGGCAGTAACTTTACCGTCCGCGCCACGATGATGTTCGGCAGCCCAGGGACGGGTTGGCGCATGGGTTCGCGCAGTTTGGAGATCGTGCCGTGGCGCACATGGTGCGACACATTCAGCGGCAGCCCGACGAAGAGAATTTTCATGCCGGGAAAACGGCGGGCGAGCGTCGCGCAGAGAAACTGGTTTCGGCGCCAGACATCGTCCCAGTTTTCCATGGAGACAAAAATCAGATCGTTCATGGATGATTCAGGCGCAGCAGGCGCTTGCGGGTTCGGCGGCGTTGAGCACGTCCCTCTGCACGCGGTATTGGACGGACCAATCCATTGCCTCCGCCTGGGCGCGGGCCCGGCGTCCCCATTCGGCGCGGGCATTGGCGTTGTCGATGAGATAAGCCAGCCGTTCGGCAAACTCGTTTGTATCCGGCGGGTTGAAATAGAGAATCGCATCCTTCCCGATTTCCGGGATACCGCCGCGGCGCGATGCAATGACGGGCACGCCGCAGGCCATCGCCTCGGGAATCGCCAGCGTGCACGGCTCGTCATAATTCGATGGGCCGCAGAAGATCGATGCGGATTGGTAAACCGGCAGAATCCCATGCCGGTCGATAAACGGGAGGAACTCCACATCCCCGCCCATCGGCGCCGCAAGCCTGCGCAGCTCCGTCTCGTAGGGCGAAAGCGGCCCATGCACGGAAAAGCCGGTGCGGCCCACGATGCGCAGCTTGAAGCGGCGCCCTTTTCCATGAATTCTGGATGCGGCCCGGATCAAGAGGTCAGCGCCCTTTTGCGGCACCATCCGGGCCACAAACAGGATCACCACCTCATCCGTGGGCGTCAGCTCGGGACGCGGCACGAAGCGTGTGGCATCGACGCCGTTGTGGACCACGCGCACCTTCTCGTGGCCATGCCGCAGGCGGGGGCGGAACTCGTTTGCGAGGAAGTCGCAGTTGAAGATGATCAGGTCCGCCGCATCCACCGTCCGGTGCAGCTCGCCGGAGCCATAGGTGCGGAAGAGCGCGTTGTGGATATTCAGGCAAACGCGCGCATCCGGGCTGCGCCGCTTGAACTGGAGAGTCGGGCCGGGCGTATTCTGGATCAGGATTGCGCCGTCGTAGCGCGGATCGATGGCATCGACCGCGGCGGCGTAGGCCCGGTTGATGTACGGACGCTGCATCCCCATCCATCCGCAGGCGACATCGGCGATCTTCTGATTGCGGGTTGGCAGAGGGGCGAAATCGACCAGCACCGGCTCGCCATTCGGGTAATCATGCACCGACTTTCGCCCAAGGATTATCCGGGCGCGTCCCCCGGCCTCCTCGTGCTTTCGGCTAAACTCATAGACCAGCGTCATCACCGCGCTGCCATTGGTGGCGGAGTAATGGTCACCGGGGATCGGGATGTAAATCAGTTGATTTCCAGAGAAACTCATGGGCTGCTACAGGAGCCGGTAGGGTATGAGATCGCTATCCAGCGGCACTCGGGAGGTATCGGGATCGCGCGGATCGTAAACGCGGTTTGGCATGTCGATGAATACCAGGTCTCTCTCGCCGATGTTCTGGATGGCATGGTACACGCCGGCGGGGATCGTCAGCACCCCGGGGCGCTCTTCGCCCAGATGCAGGACATTCACCCTTCCGCGCGTGGGAGAT
>DATAXI010000268.1:0-15989 GCA_036266845.1 Chthoniobacteraceae bacterium
CATCACGCTGAACAAATCCCACATGCCCCGCCAGCGATGCGGACCGCCGAACGCCCCCAATGCCCGGGCAGCGCAATAAAATGTCAGGAAATAGAGAAGATGCGCGGCAACGGTATTGGCGAGCGCCGCGATGAGGAGAAACCAGTGCTGCTTGTATGCGCGGAAAGTCCGCTGGATATTTCGCAGCCTGGCGCCGATGACCGGGTATTTATCCAGGATGGCCAGCCGGGGAAGGCAGGACATGAGCCAGGAGAGCAGCAGCACGCCCGCCGCGCCGGCCAGGATGAGCAGCGTGACATATTCCAGCCAGCTCGTGGCGGGTGTCTTCGCCAGCCAGTGATAACGGCAGGCCACCACCAGCGCCGCAAGGAGGATGAGCGATACCAAACCCATCAGCCGGTCCATCGCCACGGCCATCAGGGCTGCCATCTTCCGCTCCGGCGCCTCCTGGATGACCAGATAGACCCGGGCGGCATCCCCGCCGATGAGGCCAGGCGTAAAGGTCATCATGAAGAGCCCAATGAGGAAGATCGTCGTGGCACGTCCCCAGGAGAGCCTGAAGCCCTGCACCCGCAGCAGCAGCACCCAGCGCACCCCGCCCAGCGTCTCCACCAGGCCGTAGGTCAGCACCCCCGCGGCCATCCAGGTGACACTGGCGCGCCTTACCGCCTCCGCCACCTCCCGCCGGCGCTCCTTGTTCTGGAAGACAAAGTAGAGCGCGCCGATGGCCAGGAGGCCTTGCAGGCTGATGATCACCCACTTCTTGATTGCTGCGCGCTTCCGTGCGGTCGGGTTCATTCGGTTTCCGGGGGGTACGACTTCCCAGATTCCTTGCAGGATGCCGCGCCGCCCGCAAGCCTCGGCGGCGGCGCCGGAGCCGGAGGCCATTTTTCCCTGAGGCCGCGCCTTGCACAGTGCGCGTGGCCCGCTATCATCACCGCACTTTTTATGCACCTTGCCCTCCGTTCCTCCCTGGTCGCCCTTCTGGCGGTTGCAGTCATGACTGGCTGCGAAACCCACGACCGGCGCATTTACTCCACCCGCCAGGATAAAAATCTACACACGCCCGACCCTTGGGCGCCCAGCACCTCCAAAGCCGCCGATGAGGCCACTTCCTCTCTCGATGGCGCTCCCGGGCCGTCTGGCGCCCCGGAATTGCCGGCTGCCACGGAGGTTCCGCCTCCTTCGCCGCAATAGCCGTTGCCACCCGCCACGGCCTCAGGCCCGGCCTGCCGCTCCGTCCCCGGCAAGGAACCTGCTCTCATGGATTTTACCTTTTTGAGAATGAAATTCCACGCCGTCACCATCCTGCTGGCCGGAGGTAGTCTCCTGGCCGGCTGCGCCTATATCAAACACGTGCCTCCCGGTGAATCGCTTAACGAGGCCATGGCAAGGAAGGCGCAATTGGTGGCTGTGCCCGCACCGTCGCCCGCCCTCGTCACCGGCACGGCCCAGGCGCTTCCAGCCGGCGCGCAACCTCCTCTGCCCAATACGGAAAAGGTGGCCGATTCCTTTACCCTCGGAAACCTCTGTATGCAGCAGGGCCGTTACGCGGACGCCATTGCCGCCTACGAGACCACCGTCAAGGCCGATCCCACCTTTGCCCAGGCGTGGAACAATCTCGCCATCGCGTATCAGGACCTCGGGCAGGATGACAAGGCCATGGCCGCTTTCCGCAAGTACAAGATGGTGGCGTTGCATTGATGCGGCCGCGATCCGCGGGATAACGCTTGCAGCCTCACGCGCGGGGAGGGGAAAACGGCCTTTTTTTTCGCCGGATGCTGCCGTAATGGAGAAGCCCGCGGCGCCTTCCGGCCCCGTTTTCATTGCAACGGAGGGTCCCCCCATTCTATCAGTGGTCCCAGATGTTGGCAGAGATTCTTGAACCGCAAAATCAGTTCGCAGCCAGGTTCTTCTGGTTCCGGCTCGATGCGATCATCGTGGCGATTGGCTATCTCCTCGGCTCAATCCCCTTCGGCTACCTGGTTGCGAGAGCGCGCGGCATCGATATCCGCCAGCATGGCAGCGGGAATATCGGGGCGACCAATGTGCTGCGGACACTGGGGAAGGGGCCGGGTCTCACCGTCTTTGCGTGCGACGCCCTAAAGGGGCTGATCGCGGTGTTGATCGGCAGCCACATTGCGACCGATCCCCACAACATCCGGGTGATCACGGAAGCGGGGCATGCCTACCAGGGGGCGAATCTGGTCGTCACCCACACCACTTATTTCGTCCGCTTGCCGGAGGCCGTTGGTTCCATCACTGCGGCCATCGCCTGCATCATCGGGCACAATTTTCCCATCTGGCTCGGCTTCAAGGGGGGCAAAGGCATGGCCACCTCCGCCGGGGTCCTCATCGGGATGATGCCGTCGGTCGCGGTCAGTTGCCTCACTTTGTGGTTCATCGTCTTCAAGGCTACGCGCTATGTCTCGCTGGCTTCGATTGCCGCCGCCATCATGTTGCCGGTCTCGACGATGGTTTTTCTGCTGCTCGGTTATATGCGCGGCTGGCCCTACTTCTATTTTGCCGTGGCGGCGTGTCTCCTGGCTGTTTGGCGGCACCGGTCGAACATCGTGCGGCTGGCCAATGGGACCGAGAACCGATTCGAGAAAAAGCCAAAGGCTGAAGCGGCGGAGCCCCCTGCCGCGCCTCCCGCCGCGCAGCCATGAGCGCGCCCGTCATCTCCATTCTGGGCGCAGGCGGTTGGGGCACCGCTCTGGCGGCGCTCTTCGCGGATCGCGGGATGCCGGTCAATCTATGGGGCTACGATCCGGCTCAGGTGGAAAAATTGCGCGCCACGCGCACCAATGAGCGCCACTTGCCCGGCGTGCCGCTTCCAGAGCTGATCCAGCCGACCAATAACGCCGGCGATTGCATCCACGCGGACAGCATCCTCTTCGTCACCCCGTCCAAGGCGATCCGCGCGGTGGCGGAGGAATTCGCGAAGCTGCCGGTGCCTCCCGGCACGCCGCTGGTCTCCTGCACCAAGGGCATCGAGCACGAGAGCGGCTTGCGCATGAGCGAGGTGCTCCGCGAGTATTTTCCGCGCAACCCCATCGGCGCGCTTTCCGGCCCAAATCTGGCGGCGGAAATCGCGGGCCGGATGCCGGCGGCGGGGGTAATCGGGTTCAGCGATCTCACGGTGGCCGAGCGTTTGCAGCCGATTTTTCTCACACCTTACTTTCGGGCGTACACGAGCGACGACGTGGCCGGCGTGGAGCTGGGCGGCGCGCTCAAGAATATCTACGCAATCGCCGCCGGGGTATGCGACGGCCTGGGCTTTGGCGATAACTCGAAGGCGGCGCTGCTGACCCGGGCGATGGTGGAACTGGCGCGGCTGGGCCTGGTGCTGGGGGGGCGTCGCGAGACATTCTACGGGCTCAGCGGCATTGGCGATCTGATGGTGACCTGCTTCTCCCGGCGCAGCCGCAATCGCGGCCTGGGCGAGCGGCTGGGCCGCGGCGAGACGCTCGAGGCGATCACTGCCACCATGGCCGGCATTGCCGAAGGCGTCCCCACCACCCGCAGCGCTTATGAGTGCGCCCGCCGCGCGGACGTGAGCACGCCGATCATCGATGAGGTGCACGCCATGCTCTTCGAGGGCAAGGAGCCGCACCGCGTGCTGGCGGACCTGATGAGCCGCGATCCGCGGCCCGAGTGATCCCTCTTTTTTCTATGCTTTCGCCCGGCGCGAATTAGACTCCACCTCCCGCCGCGGGGGAGATTCCGGGCGGGTTATCCGCATGACTTCCGCCCAAATCCGCCAGTCGTTCCTCGATTTCTTCCGGGAGAAGAAACACACCATCGTGCCCTCGTCCAGCCTGCTGCCGGACTCTCCCAATCTGCTCTTCACCAATGCGGGGATGAACCAGTTTGTGCCGATCTTTCTGGGCCAGAAAGCGCCGGATGTCAGCAAGTGGGCCGGCGCCGCCCCCGGCCTGGACACGCGCGCCGCGGATACGCAGAAGTGCATCCGCGCCGGCGGCAAGCACAACGACCTGGAGGACGTGGGGCTGGATACTTACCACCATACCTTCTTCGAGATGCTGGGGAACTGGTCCTTTGGCGATTACTTCAAGAAAGAGGCGATCGAGTGGGCGTGGGAGCTGGTGGTGGGGCGCTGGCAATTTCCCGCGCAGCGGCTCTACGCCACGGTTTACAGCCCGGGGCCCGGCGACCCGAGCGAGTTTGACCAGGAGGCGTGGAATCATTGGGCCGCGCTCTTTATCGGGGCGGGGCTGGATCCGAAGGTTCACATCGTGAACGGCAACAAGAAGGATAACTTCTGGATGATGGGCGATACCGGCCCGTGCGGCCCGTGCTCGGAGCTGCACGTGGACCTCACGCCTGCCGGCGATACAAAAGGCGGCCTCGTCAACAAGGGCAGCCCGGAGTGCATCGAGATATGGAATCTCGTGTTCATCCAGTTCAACGCGAATCCGGACGGCACTTTCTCGCCGCTGCCCGCGCGGCACGTGGATACCGGCATGGGCTTTGAGCGCGTGACATCCATTCTGCAATGCACCGGGGGATTTACCGATTTCACCGGGACGATCTCAAACTACGAGACCGATATTTTCAGGCCCATTTTTGATGAAATCGAGCGTCTGAGCGGGAAGAAATATAGCTCCACGCTGCCCGCCGCCGGTTCTGGCGCGGCACCCGGGCAGGAAACCATCGACGTGGCGTTCCGGGTCATCGCCGATCACATCCGCACGCTCAGTTTCGCGATTGCCGATGGCATCCAACCGGGCAATAACGACCGGCATTACGTGCTGCGCCGCATCCTGCGCCGCGCGGTGCGTTATGGGCGCTCGCTCGGATTGACCGAGCCGTTTTTCTTCAGGCTGGTGGACGTGCTGGCGCGCACCATGGGGGACGTTTTTCCGGAACTGCGCGCGAAGCAAAAGCAAGTGGAGGAAGTGTTGCGCCGGGAGGAAGAGGCGTTCAACAAGACGCTGGATAAAGGAATCGCGCTTTTCGAGGCGGAAGCGGCAAATCTGCTGGGGAGCGCGGGCTTCCAGCCCGCTCCATCTGGCATCTTGCCGGATGGCCGAAGCGCGTCGAGTCGCTATTGGAAACGCCGTCTGCCGCATTACGAACGCCCGCATGGCATTTACCACGTCACGTTCTCCACCAGCGGGCGAAAAGCTCTATCGCCTCCGGCACGCTCGATTGTTCGGGATGCGATTGTTCATTTTGACCAAAAACGCTACGATCTCTTCGCGGCATGCGTGATGCCGGATCATGTTCATATTCTTTTTCAGCCATGGGTGAAAGAAACGGACGCAAAAGGCGCTCTGGTGTTCTGGAATCTGGAGGAGCTGATGCACTCGTTAAAGTCGTTTACGGCAAAGGAGATTAACAAAATCCAGAACTTGGACGGTGGTCAGGTTTGGGAGCATGAATATCATGACCGGCTAATGCGTTCGGATACGGACGTAGAGGAAAAATACTTCTACATTTGTGAAAATCCCCAGCGCGAGAAATTGGTGGCGACGGATAATGAGCGTTATTCATGGTTGTGGATATGGACTGATCGGAATGGAACTGAAGCTGTCCAGCAAGATGCTGGACAGAGCGAGCAGGATGCTCGCGCTCCCCGCGGAACGATCTCCGGGAAATTCGCGTTCAGACTTTATGATGAGCAGGGTTTCCCGCTCGATCTGACGGAGTTGATGGCGCGGGAACGCGGGCTCACGGTGGATGTCGCGGAATTCGAGGCGCTGATGGAAGAGCAGCGCGAACGCGCGCGCAAGGCGCAGAAGAAGGAGATCATCACAATCTCCGAGGGGACGCAGGAGATCGATGCGACGGAATTCCTCGGCTACGACTTCCTGGAAACGGAAGCCGGCGTGAAGCTGGTGACACCCGGGAAGAACGCGGACGAGTTGAACATCATCCTCGACCGCACGGTGCTTTACGGCGAGATGGGCGGCCAGGTGGGCGATACCGGCGTGCTCCATGTGCCGGGGCCGGACCGGAGCGAACTGGGCCGCCTGGAAATCCTCGATACGCAAAAGAAAGGCGGCCTCTTCATCCATCGCGCAAAGGTCGCGGTAGGGCGCGCGCCGGAGCCGGGCGAGGCGGTGCGCGTTTCCGTACAGGCGGTGCGCCGGAATGCGATCCAGCGGCATCACACGGTCACGCATTTGCTCCATTGGGCATTGCACGAGGTCACCAGCCCGGACGCGACGCAAAAAGGCTCCTTCGTCGGCCCGGAAAAAATGACATTCGATTTCAACAGCCCGGCGCTGACGCCAAAACAGGTGCGCGATATCGAGCGGCTGGTGAACGAGAAAATTATCGAGAATGCGCCGGTGAATTGGACCGAAGTCCCGTTCGCGCAAGTGAAGGGCCGTCCCGATATCATGCAATTCTTTGGTGACAAGTATGGCGATGTCGTCCGCGTGGTGCAGATCGGCGGCGCGGCGGGTTCGCTCAATGGTTACTCGATGGAACTCTGCGCGGGCACTCATACGCGGGGCACGGGAGAAATCGGCCTTTTCCGCATCGTCTCGGAGGGCGCCGTGGCCGCGGGTGTGCGGCGATTCGAGGCGCTGGCGGGCCTTGCCGCGTTTGATGCGGCAACGGCGGATGCGGAGCGGCTCAAAGCCTTTGCCGGGAAACTGAATGCGCCCCTGGGCGAAATCGAGAAGAAGCTCGATGCGCTCCTTGCGCAGCAGAAGCAGTTGGAGAAACAACTCAAGGCGGCGCAGCAGGCGCAGGCTGGCAATCTCGCGAAGGAGTTGATTGCGAAGGCCCGCACGATCAGCGGCACGCCGGCGATCATCGAAGACATGGGCGCGGTGTCCGGCGATCAGCTCCAGGACATTGCGGATGCGCTGAAAGGCCAATTTAACGGCGTCATCGTGCTCGCTGGCGCGAGCGAGGGGCAGGTGGCGCTGCTCGCCGCCGTCTCCGCGGATTTCACGGGGAAATTCCAGGCCGGAAAAATCATCCAGCAGATTGCGCCGGCCATCGGCGGCAAAGGCGGCGGACGTCCGGACAACGCGCGCGGCGCGGGCCGCGACGCGGAGAAACTGCCCGCCGCGCTGGATGCCGCGGCGAAAATGCTCGGCGCCTAATTTCGCCTTCGCGAGTACAAAACATTTGACGCGGCGCTTTGCGAGGGCACTGTCACAATTCGTGAAGAGTCGCCTGCTCCTTCTTTTGCTGATCTTCGTGGCGGCGCCGGTTTTCGCCGGCCTGCCTTTTGACACTGTCTTTCGCGGTCGCGACCGCTTCGATGCGCTTTGCCAGCGCGCCGATGCGGAGAACTGGAAAGCGCTCCCGATCGGCGAACGCACCTGCACTGTCGGGCGCGCACTGGTCGGCACGCCGTACCGCTCATTCACGCTGGAAATCGATGACCACATCGAGGCGCCTTCGGTGAATTTGAACGGGCTGGATTGCTGGACGTTCTTCGAAACCTCATTGGCATTTGCCCGTATGCTCAATGAACCGCGCGAGGGATGGACGCCGCAGACGATGCTCCATTTTATTGAGATGGACCGCTACCGCGGAGGCCATTGCACCGGGCAATATCTCTCCCGGCTCCATTACCTCGAGGACTGGCTCTACGACAATGACCGGCGCGGACTGGTGCGCGATATGACGCGCGAGCTGGGCGGCGTGCGCGTGAATCACGAAGCGCGGGAAATGACCGCCGGCTGGCGCGAATACCGTTACCTGCGGTGCAATCCATCGCTGCTCGTCCCCCTGGGGGAAATGGAGGCGCGCGTGACCGCGAGGCCGATGTATGAAATCCCGAAGAGCCGCGTGCCGCGCATCGAGTCGAAGTTGCAGGATGGCGATATCATCTGCATTACGTCGCGCGAGGATGGTTTGATCTCCACGGCGCATGTGGGCATGGCCTACCGCGATGGCGCGGGGGTGCTCCACTTCATGCATGCCTCATCGCCGCATAATTACGGGCGGGTGGTCATTGACGACCGGCTCTCGAATTACCTCAACCGGTACCGGAGCGATGCGGGCATCATGGTCGCGCGGCCGTTGATCTGACCGGGCCGTGGCTCCGACCGGCGAGCGAACGCAAACGCGTTCAGAAGAAGTGGCAAACGCCATCAGCCACGGCGTTGGCTTTGCGGCGATCCTCGGCGCCACCCCGCTCCTGCTGACAACAGCATCCCGGCATGGCCTCGCGCCGGGCGCCGCGCTGTTTGCGGTATCCGCCGCCTTGCTCTACCTGGCCTCCACGCTTTACCACGCGATGCCGCCGGGCCGGAAACCGTTTTTCCGGATGCTGGATCATCTCGCGATTTTCATCCTGATCGCCGGGACCTATACCCCATTTGCGCTGGGGCCGCTGCGGGGCGCATTCGGGTGGTTTATCTTTGCGACCGTGTGGCTATTGGCGCTGCTGGGGGTGCTCTTCAAGACGCTTGCTCGATTCCGGTTTCCCTATGTTTCCACAGCGCTCTACCTGGGCATGGGCTGGCTGGCATTGTTTATGATCCGGCCACTGGCGGCGCACATGCCGGCAGCGGGGCTGGCCTGGCTGGTGGCGGGCGGCGTTGCGTACACAGCCGGCACGCTCTTCTACCATTGGGAGCGGCTGCGGTACTCGCACTTGATGTGGCATCTGTTTGTGCTGGCCGGCACATCCTGCCATTTCATCGCCGTGCTGCGCTATGCGGTCTGATGGGTTGGCGCGGTTACAATTTGCAATATCTGTCAGTTGTCAGTAGCTTGCCCGGCCATGGTTGGAGTTGCGAATATCGCTGCAAATGCCGACGGGGATGTCCCCGCCCTCGATACGCGCGCCCTCATCCTGGAAGTTGCGCGCACCCATCTGCGCCGTTTCGGCCAGGATAAGATGACCATCATTGGCATCGCGCGGGCGCTCGGCATGTCCCACGCGAATGTTTACCGCTATTTTCCCAGCAAAACGGCGGTCGTAGATGCCGTGCTGGATGCATGGCTGGGCCGCGTGGAGAATCTGCTCAAGGAAATCACCCGCCGCGATGGCACGGCCGCGGAGCGCATCGAGCGGCTGGTGATGGAAATCCACGGGCGGCGCCGAGCAAAATTTCGCCAGGAGCCGGAGCTGTTCGAGTCCTTCCGGCGCGTCATCGTGAGCCGTCCGGATGCGGTCGCAAAGCGGCAGGAGAAAATCGCCGGCGTATTCCAGCGGCTTATCGAGCAGGGTATCGAGGATGGCGAATTTGAGCCCGTGGACCCGTCGGAAATGGCGGATGTGCTGGAGGATGCGACGGCGTTCTTTTTGCATCCCGCCGTCATGCCTTCCGCATTGAGCAATCGCGGCGAGGAGCGCGCCAGCAACGTCGTGCGGCGCATCCTCGCAGGCATCTCCACATCCGGCGCCGCCACCCTGCCGGAGCGCGGTATCCGCTCCCAAACAACCCATTTTTGATCCGTATGAAAATCGCAAAACTTCCCACCCGCATCATCCTCTGCGCGTCCATCGCGCTTTTAGCCGCGGCATGCCAAAACGCGCCCCGCTACAAGAAAGGCTCGGGCAAGTTCGATGAGTGGCAATCCTACCAGGGCAAAGGATTCGCGCCGTCCGGCGGCCACGTGGCAGCCGTGGACGTGGCGGCCGGTACCATCACCATGTCCACCGGCAAGGATACGCGCGTGCTGAAGGTCACCAAGGAGACCCGCATCATCCATGAGGATACCGATATCCCGCTGGCGCAATTGCCGCTGAACCAGGGGGTGAAGTATGTCATGTCCCAGAATGGAAAACGCCTCATGAGCGTCTGGTATGGCAATCATTCCTTCGCGTTCCGCCGGCCCGGGAATAACTCGAAAAACGCGAAACCGATCAGCGCGATGTAACTCCCGGGGAAATTGATAAAAAGCGGCAAAGAGGTTCCGCCGCGCGATGCGCGGGAGTCAGGATGGCCTCAAAGCCGGCTGCGGGCGGATTGCATGGCATCCCCGATCTTCGCTTGCGCGCCCGCGCCCGGCTCACAGCCTTGTCCGCGTGAATATGCTGGCCCGATAAGCCGTCCGGGGATTGTAATAAAACCCCGTAACCTGCCGCCGCTTCCGACTGTCATAGAACTGTGTGGACCTTGAGATTATGCCCCCATGGCTGAAGCCGGCTTCGATATGGAAGCCTGCCTCGCAGGATTGCGCCGCCAGGATGAGCGGGCGGCGCAGAATTTCGTGCGAGAGCTCTATCCGCTGGTGCTCAAGCTGGTCCGCAGCCACCTCCCGCGCCGTGCGAGCGAGGAAGACCTCTGCCAGGTGGTCTTCATCAAGCTGCTCTCAAACATCGGCCAGTATTCCGGCAAAGTGCCCGTCGAGCATTGGGTATCCCGGGTCGCGATCAATACCTGCCTCAACGCCCTCAAGGCGGAGTCCATCCGGCCAGAGCTGCGGTGGGCGGACCTTGGGACGGAGCAGGCCGCGCTGCTTGAGAACCTGGCCGGCAATGCCGGGGAGCTTGATCCCGCGCAGGACGCCGCGGCGCGCGATGTCGTGGAGACACTCCTCTCCGCGCTCAACGCCCAGGACCGGCTCCTCATTACCATGCTTCACTTGGAGGGCTATTCCATGGATGATATAAAGCAGTCCACCGGGTGGAACATTGCCACCATCAAGGTGCGCGCCTTTCGCGCACGGCAAAAACTGAAGAAGATTTTTTTGGAACTGAACCGTGAGGGAAAACTATGAATAACCCAGATTCATCGCTCGACCGGCTCCTGCGCGCCGCCAGCCGGCGCCAACCCGCCGGGCTGGGGAATGAGGAGCCGCCGTTCGGTTTTGCCACCCGGGTAATCGCCGGCTGGCATGCTGGCAGCGGGCGGGATCGTCAGGGCCTGGATGTCGTCTGGTTCCGGCGCTCGCTGCTGTGCGCGCTGGTGGTGATGGCCATCTCTGTGGGATGGAGTTTCAAGATGGATACGTCTCCGGCCAATGACGAACTGGCCATCGCCAGTTACGATGCGAACGCCGATATTCCATGACTCCGTTCTCCAAGTGGACGACCATTGGCTATGCGGCGGCGATCTTCCTGACAGGAGGCATCTCCGGGGGCGCACTGGGCGTGTATGAAACCAGGGCCCACCTTTTTTCCCCGGTGCACGAGGAGGAGATGGTGCTGCGGCTGCGCCGGCGCCTCGAGAACCGGCTGGACCTGACGCCCGGCCAGGTGGCCAAGATCAACCCAATCATCACCAGTACGGTACACGATATCCGCTCCATCCGCATGGAGAGCACGCAACGCGTCATCCGGGTGCTGGATGCCTCCTACTCCCGCATTTCCGCCGTGCTGACCCCGGAGCAACGGGTTAAACTGAATCAGATTCAGGAACGGGAGCGGGCCGAGATGATGCAGCGGATGCAGAGCCCGCACCGGCATGAGTATCCAGGTAGTCAGGGCGGCGGGGTGAGCGGGCCGGGAAGCCCCGGTGGCTTTGGCCGGCCGCCGCATGATGGCATCCCCGCCGGCAGTCCCACCAAGGACGGTACTTCCATCTGATGAAGTTTCGCATTCAAACGCCCGGTTCCATGGAAACCGCCGGCAAGCCCACCAGCCTCTCGGTTTATCCCTTCCTGCCCTGTATGCTCAAGCAGGCTGCCTTCATCCTCTTTGGCATCGCCGTATTCGGCGGCGGCCTGTTGATCGGTCATTTCGCGACGACCCAATGGCCTGGTTCGGGCAGTTGGTTTGGCGCGGAGAAGCCGGTGGATGCCGTGGCGCTGCAAAAGTTAAAGGATGAGCTGCATCTCACCCCCGCGCAGGCGGCGCGGATCGCACCGGTGATCACCGCGGCATGCACCGATTTGCGATTGCTCTCCGAGGAACGCCGGGCGCGAAGGCTGGAGCTGCTGGACGATATCAGCGCCACCATCGCGCCAGAGCTGACCGCAGACCAGCAGCGCCACCTGGAGCAATTCGAGGCGGAATCCCGCGACCACACCGGCTCGAAGCGGGACCAGCGCATCGTGGCCCTCTTCTAGCCAGGCCGGAGCCTTCTCCTCTGGACGAAACGGGCCGCTCCGCCGCATGATCGGCCAATGCCTGATATCTACCTGGCCGGAGAGCTTTTCAGCGCGAAGCACCTCCTCGGCAATGCCGCGCTGGCAGACCACCTGGCACGGGAATCGGGCGGGCGCTTCCGCGGCATCCTCCCACAGGCATTACCCCAGCCGGACGGGGAGCCGCGGGCCATCCGCGATGCGGACTTGCTGGCGTTGCTTGCCTGCGATGCGGCGGTGTTCCAGTACGACGGTCTGGAGCTGGACAGCGGGACAGTGGTCGAATACATGGCGGCTAAATTTGCCGATATCCCCGCGATCCTCCTGCGCACCGATTTTCGCCACGCGGGCGATCAGAAGGAGGGCGACCCGTGGAACCTGATGAACAGCTTCTACCCGCGAACGGTCAATATCCTGGTAAACAGCATGCAGCTCTTCCAGGAGGCGCTGTCGGCGGGGGAGACAGCGGCGGCCGCGGCGGACGCCGTCACTCGCGATGCCGCCGCGCAGGTCTGCGCCGCGCTGGAAAAAGTGCTTGCGATGCCGCCGGTCCTGCCGCGTGCAATCGGGCCGGCCGTGTATGAATGGCTGGCGCTGATGCCGGGCCGATTGCCGGGCGGCCCCGAGGGAACCGCGCGCCTTTTCTCCGAAAAAGTTGCAAAAAAGCTCCTTTAGGCCGAAATCATCGCCCCGCGCGAACCATCCGCGGAAACCATACCGATGCTGAATATTCGAGACCTCAGGAAAACCGTGGGCGGACGAACGCTCTTTGAGAACGCCGCCATGACCGTGAATTACGGCGAGTGCGTGGCACTGGTGGGACCGAACGGCGCGGGAAAATCGACGCTCTTTTCCCTGATTCTGCGCGAAGACGAGCCGGACTCCGGCGTCATCGAGCGCGACGAGTGGACAATGATCGGCTACCTGCCGCAGGAAGGGGAGGCGAGCGGCGACGAAACAGTCATGGAAGTGGCCACCGGCCGCGTGGGCGAGCTGCCCCGGCTGGAGGCGCGGCTGCGCGAGCTGGAGGAGGCCGGCACGGTGGACGTGCCGGAGTACCTGGAGGCGCACGCGAAATTCGACGCGTTGAACGATCCTCATGTGGAGGCGAAAGCGAAGAAGATACTCGACGGCCTGGGCTTCAAGGAGCGCGATTTCAACCGGGCCGCGCGAGAGATGAGCGGCGGCTGGATCATGCGGGCCCACCTTGCGCGGCTGCTGGTGATGGAGCCGGACCTGCTGCTGCTGGATGAGCCGACCAATCACCTGGACCTGCTCTCCCTGCTCTGGCTTCAGAATTACCTCAAGACTTACTCCGGCTCCGTCCTCATGATCTCGCACGATCGCCAATTCATGGATGATCTGGCCGCGCGCGTGTATGAGATCGCAAATTGCCGCCTTGTCGCCTGGACCGGTAATTACTCCGCCTATCTGGAGCAGCGGGAGATGGCGTACACCCAGCAGGTGGCCGCGTACAAGAACCAGCAGAAGGAGATCGCGGGCCTGCAGGAATTCATCGACCGGTTCCGCTCCGTCTCCTCAAAGTCCGCGCAGGTCCAGAGCAAGGTGAAACAGATCGAGCGCATGGATTTGATCGAGAAACCGGCCCAGCCGCGCAAGCCGTTCCGGTTTCAGATACCGCAGCCGCCGCGGATCGGGCAGCGGGCGCTGGCCCTGGAGGATATCCACATGGCCTATGGGGAAAACGTCGTGTACCGCGGGCTCAATCTCACCGTGGAGCGCGACGAGCGCACCGTGCTCATCGGCCCCAATGGCGCCGGAAAATCGACCCTGCTAAAAATCATGGCCGGCGTGCTCCCCTTCCAGAAAGGGGAACGCAAGGAGGGCAACAGCGCAAAGCTTGGGTACTTCAGCCAGCATCGCTCCGCGAGCCTGGACCCGGCAAAGACCGTGCTGGAGGAGGTCATGGGCGCCGCCGCCGATTTGCGCGAAGATGACGCGCGCGCCGTGCTCGGCTCCTTCATGTTCCGCAAGGAGGAGATCTACAAGAAGACCGAGGTGCTGAGCGGCGGCGAGAAGAGCCGGCTGAACCTGATCAAATTCCTCGTGGATCCGCCGAACCTGCTGCTCATGGACGAGCCGACGACGCACCTCGACATCCTCACTGTGGAATCGCTCATCCTCGCGCTGGAAAAATACGAGGGCACGCTCGTCTTCATCTCGCACGATATCCACTTCATCCGGAAACTGGCGAACAAGGTCCTGCAAGTCCGCGACGGCCAGGTCATCCCGTTCCTGGGCGGTTACGATTATTTTCTGGAGAAATCGGGCATCGGCGCCATGGGCGAGCGCGCGGCGCTGACGGCGGGGTAACCCGGCCCAGGCATTTGCACGCCGGCGCCTGGCCGGGATGCGCGGCGCAATATCGAGGGGGTCGCGATTCAGCGATCCAGCAAGACACCGGTGAGAGTGGATAATACGAAGACAAACCCAACAAACGCGTTGCTGTAAAAAAACGCGCGGTTGATCGCCCCGAGATCGCGCTTGCGGGCGGTGAGGTGCTCATAAATGAGCGCGGGAAAAATCAAAACGAGACCGGCATCGTAAAAACGGCCGAGGTGTGCAACGGCTCCGAAGCAGACAAGCAACACCAGCATGGCCGCATGCAGCCATTGCGCGAGCGCAAGCGTGCCGGATGCGCCCAATGTCACGACCATGGAACGCAGGCCGGCCTGGCGGTCGAAGTCCTCGTCCTGCGTTGCGTAAATAAGGTCGAACCCGGCAACCCACAGCAGCACGGCCGCGCACAGGACAAAGGGCGGAAGATCAAAGCGCCCGCGGATCGCCAGCCAGGCGCCGATAGGCGAAATGCCAAGCGCGAGGCCGAGGAAGAAATGGGAGAACGAGGTAAAACGCTTGGTGAGCGAGTAGAAGAAAAGAATCACCAGCGCAACCGGGGATAGCATGAAGCAAAGCCGATTGATCCACGCCGCCGCCGCCACAAATGCGATGGAAGAGAAAACCAGAAGGGTGATGGCCGCGCCGCGCGATACCAGCTTGTGCCGTCCGGTGGTGCGCGGGTTGCGCTTGTCGATTTCCCAATCCGCCAGCCGGTTAAAAATCATCGCCGCGGTGCGCGCGAGTACCATCTCCACAATCACCAGCCCCAGCAGCCGCAGCGGCGGCCAGCCCCGCGCCGCCACAAACGCCGCCCCCAGCGCAAACGGCAGCGCGAATATCGTGTGCGAAAATCGGATGAACGTCAGCATCCGCGCCAGCCCGGAACGGGGCGGCGCCGGCGCGGCATTGGCGGGCTCAGTCATTGCAAAAGATATGCCCGGCCCCGGCCCGGCATGCAACGGCCTTGAATGGATGCCACCGGTGCTCCGGATCAGCGCACACGCGTGCGCGCCCCCGGTCTGAGGTGGACTTGGAGCCGTTCCCGGCGCCCGCAATGGAGCGCCCGATTCCCTTTGGCCCAACTGCGAACGCTTCGCAGGGCTCTGAGTTTTCCGAATTTTCCCTTCCAGAAACTTTTCTTACAAACCCATTGACGCTAAGGTTGCGCGCGCCACCTGCAAGACGCCTCAAAAAGTCAATGGAAATAAATGAACTCACTGACGCATCACTTTTCCTGCAAAGGTCGAGTTATGGACAGAGACAACCATCGTGTTTCGGGGGCACTTCCGGCGATCGATTCGCCCTGGCTCGGCGATTGGGCAATCCCTTCGGCACGGTCAAGCCAGTCTATTTCTCGAACAGCGCTCAAGGAAGCGATACCGGTCCAAGAGCGAAAGAGACGCCGGGCGCCTTTGGTCCGGCAATAGCCCGAGCGGCGATCCAGAGCATCGGCGTATCCACAAAAAAACTTTACGGGCCGCCCGCAAGATCACCGGAATACGCCCTGGCAGTATCCCTCATCTTCACCAAGGCGACGAATCAGTCTATCATGCTGGGGACACCGCCCGGCCATGTCCTCAGCACCTCGATCCTCTGGGCGTCTCTGGTTCATGACAAACGATTCGAACAAGTCCCCATGAGTGAGGCCGCGC
>DATAXI010000272.1:0-36234 GCA_036266845.1 Chthoniobacteraceae bacterium
GCACATCGTCAAAAATAAAGAACTCCGCCTCCGGCCCAAAGAACGCCGTATCCGCGATACCCGTCGATTTCAGATACGCCTCCGCCTTCTCCGCCACCCCGCGCGGGTCCCGGTCATAGGGCTCGCGCGTGATCGGGTCCACAATCGTGCAGATCAGCGAGAGCGTCGGCTCCTGGTTAAACACATCCACCCATGCCGTCGTCGCGTCCGGGATCACCAGCATATCGGAGGCATTGATCGCCTTCCAGCCCCGGATCGAGGAGCCGTCAAAGCCGAGCCCCTCCTCAAAGATACCGTCGTTATATTCGTTAAGCGTCGTCGTAAAGTGCTGCCACGTGCCCAGCAGGTCGCAGAACTTGAAATCCACCAGCTTGATCCCCTGATCCTTGATCAGCTTGGTGACATCGGAGGGTTTGAAGTCGTTTGGCATGGGATGAATCAGATTGAAGGTTGACCGCCTGCCATCCCGGACCGTCCGGGGGACAGTGGGTCTGGCATAACGCCGGCGACCTTACAGTGGCAATGAGATTTCATCGGACGCGCCGGAGCCAGCCCTCGGGCCGCCGCGTGGCAGCCAAAAAGACTCACTCCTTGCAAAAGGGGTATTTTTGCCAGCCCGCCCAAGCACGGCATGTGCCATTTCGCCCCAGTTCCGGCGCTTCCCCGGGTAAAAAATCCCGCGCTCCCACATTGCATCCCCTTCACCTGAATACATTTCGACAAAACCCGCCCCACCGGTGTCCAAAACCCGACAGGCCGGGCGTCCTCTGAAGCACCAAAGGTGCGAACTCATATCAGCCTGGGGCAACCGCCCCAGGTACAGTGCAAACACAGACCCAGAGCGCTGAAAGCGCGTATCATCCTCCCGCGCGTCAGACCCCAAAATCCCAAACATAACCCCCAACAAAATCGCCGCCGCCCCTATCGAGCATTGGGAGATCGAATCCTCCGGGCTTCGCCGCCACTAAGAAAATGAACCGCCTCACCATCGTCCGCCTCTTCGGCGGCGGCAAAGCCGCCGAACTGGCTGCCGAGCAATACTTCCAGGACATCGGCAAACCCGAAATGAAGCGCAACCCCGCCACCGCCTCAGATCAACCCAAATCAAGGTGAAGTCCCCGACGTTTCCTCCCGTGAAAACATTCCAAAAATCGCCGCACCCTCCCAAACCGGCCTCGATACTGGCTTCCCTTCGTCCTCGACAAACGGTAACCCGTGTGTGTATTTTTCGCCCCTTTTCCCTTCGGATTCATTTCTATACATGAGCGCAGCATTATTTTTTAAGCGATTCCTCCAGCGCCCGATGCAGGTCGCTTCCATCGTCCCCAGCTCAAAGGCCCTCATCGACCGCGTCACGAGAAAGTTCGACTTCTCCAAGCCCCGGATCATCGCGGAGTTCGGCCCCGGCGAGGGGTGCCACACCCGCGAAATCGTTCGCCGCATGCACCCGGAGTCCCGCCTTCTCCTCTTCGAGCTGGACCCGGAGCTTGCCAATCACCTCCGCCATCACTTCCGCGACGACAAACGCATCCATGTCCTCAATACGGATGCCTCCAATCTGCCGCGGGAGCTTGCCGCGCTCGGCATCCAGCATTGCGATTACGTCGTCTCCGGCATCCCCTTTTCCACCATGGAGATCGGCAAGAAGCGCGAGCTTCTCCGGTGCATCCATGAGTCCCTGGCTCCGAATTCCGAATCGGCCTTCATCATCTACCAGGTGACCAATGAACTCCGCGGCCACGCAAAGCTCTTCCCCCGCGTGCAGAGCGAGTATTGCCTCCAAAACTTTCCGCCCTACTTCATCACCGTCTTCTACAAGCAGGGGCTCAACGGTTCCTCACACAACGGCAACGGCAATGGCAACGGCAATGGCAACGGGAACGGCGCCTCCCACCGCGGCGCCAATGGCAACGGCGCTTCCCACAACGGCAACGGCAGACATTAAAGGAAAAAACGGGGTTATGCAGAATGCCCGCATCGAGAAGGACTCCATGGGCGAGATGGAGGTACCTTCCTCCGCCCTCTATGGCGCATCCACCCAGCGCGCCGTACTCAATTTTCCCATCAGCGGCTACCGCTTCCCGCGCGATTTCATCCGGGCGCTGGGCCTCATCAAAATGGCCGCCGCCCGCTCAAACCAGAGCCTCGGCCGGCTCGATAACGAGCGCGCAAATCTCATCGCCCAGGCCGCCGCGGAAGTCGCCGCCGGCGTCCTGGACGAGCATTTTCCGGTCGATATTTTCCAGACCGGCTCCGGCACCAGCACCAATATGAACGCGAACGAGGTGATCGCGAACCGGTGCTCCCAGATCGCCGGCACGCCCATCGGCTCCCGCGATCCCGTCCACCCGAATGATCACGTCAATATGGGGCAATCCAGCAACGACGTGATCCCGAGCGCCATCCACGTTGCCACCGCGGAATCCATCAAGAGCAACCTCATGCCCGCGCTGGAGCGCCTCGAGGCCGCGCTCAGGGCCAAATCGAAGGAATTCTGGGACATCATCAAAATCGGCCGCACCCATCTCATGGACGCCACCCCGGTCCGCCTGGGCCAGGAGTTTTCCGGGTACGCGAAACAGGTGGAGTACGCCCGCCTGCGCGCCGGCAACGCCATCAGCGCCATCGAGGAGCTGGCCCTTGGCGGCACCGCCGTCGGCACCGGCCTCAATGCGCATCCGGAGTTCGCCCGCCGCGCCATCGCCCACGTGGCCGTGGAAACCGGCATCAATTTTCGCGAGGCGTCGGACCACTTCGAGGCGCAGGGCGCCAAGGATGGCCTCGTCCAGGCCAGCGGCCAGCTCAAGACCGTCGCGGTAAGCCTCTTCAAGGTGGCCAATGACATGCGCTGGCTCAGCAGCGGGCCCCGTTGCGGCATCGGGGAAATCCAGCTCCCCGCCACGCAGCCCGGCTCCTCCATCATGCCCGGCAAGGTCAACCCCGTAATGAGCGAGGCGCTCATGCAGGTGTGCGCCCAGGTCATCGGCAACGACGCCACCATCACCTGGTGCGGCGCCAACGGCAATTTCGAGCTGAACGTAATGATGCCCGTCCTGGCTCACGATATCCTGGAGTCCATCCGGCTGCTCGCGGCCGCCGCCACCGTTTTTGCCGATCGCTGCATTGCAGGCATCGTCGTCAATAAGGCCCGTTGCGAGGAACTCGTGGAATATTCAATGGCCATGGTTACCTCCCTGGCCCCGATTATCGGCTATGACCGCGCGGCGCAAATCGCCAAGGAAAGCGCGAAGACGGGCCGCACCGTCCGCGCCATTTGCGAGGAGCAAAAGGTCCTCCCTCCCGCGGAACTGGCCATCGCGCTGGATCCGGTGGAAATGACCAGGCCCGGCGGCGAAGGCGCAGGCGGCGGCTAGGCGAAAGCGATAGCGAAAGCGAAACGCCGGACTCTGGGGTAAGATGCCTGTTAAACCGCTCAAGTTACGTAACACTCGGCCGTCGCTTGACACCCTGTGCCCCTTTCTTTAGCCGTTCCCGCAATGGTTGCCAGTATCCCCTTTCGCCGGTTGCTCCCCCTCGGTCTTGCCTTTGCCGCCCTTTGCGGCGCCACGCGCGTGACCGCCAATGACGATTTCTACCCGCCCACCGCCGCCGCAAAACCGTACATTGACCTCGATGGCCACGGTTTCATCGTCAATGGCAAGCGCACCTACATCGAGTCCGGCAGCATCCATTACCCGCGCGTGCCCACGGCCTTGTGGCGCGACCGGCTCTTGCGCCTCAAGCGCGCGAGTTTCAATACCATCCAGACCTACGCCTTCTGGAATTACAGCGAGCCGCGCGAAAATGAGTGGCATCTCACCGGCAATGGCGATCTCGGCGCCTTTCTCTCCCTGGCCCAGCAGGTGGGCCTTTACGCCACCATGCGCCCCGGTCCCTATGTCTGCGCGGAGTGGGATTTTGGCGGCTTCCCGGTCTGGCTCAAGTTCAAGCCCGGCATCATCGTCCGCACGGATGACGCGCCGTACCTTGCGGTAAACGATCACTGGTACGACAAGATCCTCCCGATCATCGCCGCCCACCAGATCAACCACGGCGGCAATGTCATCATGGTGCAGCTTGAGAATGAGCACCGCGGCGATTGGGGCGTCGTCCATAACCCTTATTTCGATCACCTTGAGGCGAAGGCGGAGCAGCTCGGCATCGAGGTGCCGCACTTCATGAGCGGCATGCACCACGGCCCGCAGCCAAGCCCGGACAAGCCGATCCCCGATTCTCAAAAGTTCCCCTGGTACTCCACGGAAACCTGGAACGGCTGGTTCGACGTTTACGGCGATATCTCCGCCGATAAGCTGCGCGGCATCGAGTGGGCCCAGTGGAACACGATGGCCAAGGGCGGCGCCGGCCAGAATTTCTACATGGCCCACGGCGGCACGAATTTCGATGCCTGGAATTACAACGGCGTCGCCGCAAGCTACGATTACGGCGCTCCGGTCGGCCAGGCCGGCGATCTTCGTCCGGTTTATTACCGCATGAAGCGGGCCAATCAGTTTGCCGCCGCCTTTGCGGATATCATCGCCGGCTCGGATGCCAGCGCGGATTTCAAGGACTTCGCGCAGGGCGCATCCCTGGAGGGCGCGCGCAGCAGCGATGCCGGCGCCATGGCCATCTTCCGCAATCCGCTCCACACGCAGGCCGTCTGCACGCTCAAGGATGGCACAAAGATCACGATGCGGTGGGACGAGAGCTTTCCCATCCTGAAAAATGCGGTCATCGCAAACGGGGTTCGCATTGCCGATACGACGGCCCGCGTCCTCACCGTCGCCCATTGCGGGAATACCACGACGCTCGTCCTCTACGGCATCCCGGGCGATCAGGGGAAGCTGACGCTATCCTCCGGGAAACCGCTCCAGCCCGGCGGCGCCACGACGGTGACGATGAATGTCGCCTATCCTCCGTCCGGCGTGAGCGAGTCCCTTTACAGCGACGGAGCCCAGCGCATCCGCGTGCTTTCCATGGGCATGGACCTCTCCTGGTATGTCTGGCTCGTGGGTGATCCCGGCAGGCAATCCGTCGTCGTCGGCCCGGGCTACGTCTCGGATTTCGCCGTGGAGAATGGCAAGCCCTCCATGCTGATCGAGCGCCCCTACGGAGGCCCTTCGCCCGGCCAGGTGATCGTTTATGGCGATGGACCGGATGCGCACCTTGCCGCACAGGGGCATCCGGCGGTGGATAGCGTGCCGGCACCCAAGCTGGGCAATTGGAGCATGGCGGTCGCGCGGGAATCGCAGCCGAATTTTGACGACTCATCCTGGCTCGCCTCCAACGATCCCGTGCAGATGGGGGCGGATGGGGACAACGGGGCTTTCGCATGGTATCGCGCGAAGGTGCGGATGAGCGCCCCGGGCCACGGGGTCATTTCTCTGGAGGGCGCGGATGATATTTCCGTGTTTGTGAACGGGGTGCGCGTTCCCTCAAAGGGGAATAACGGCCACTGGACCGCGGGCGCCGATTTCGCGGCTGGCGCAAATACCATCGCGGTGTTCACCGCGCAGCGGGGACGTCCCGATCTCTTCAATTACATTGGGCCGCTTACCGATCTGGCGCGAAAGGGCCTGTACGCGCCGGTCACCATCGCCGCGAATGGCGCCACGATTCCCGTCAAGGGCTGGCGCATGCGGGGTGGGGTCAATCCCGCGGAATTCGCCCCCGCCATGGCGCAGGCTGCGCCTCAAGGCGGCGCGGGGGCGCCCACGCTTTTCAGCGCCGCTTTCCAGGCTCCGGCGCTGGGGGCGACCGGCGCGCACCCGATCTACCGCGCCACCTTTAGCGGCCTGACCCGCGGCACCATGTGGCTGAATGGCCACAATCTCGGGCGTTACCCGGAAAAGATTCCGGTCAACGGCCTCTACCTGCCGGAATGCTGGCTGGGTACCGGCAATACCTTGGAGGTATTTGACGAAAATGGGGCTTCACCGGCCAATGTGAGCATTGAGACGGAAATCGCCGCGAGCCGCGAGGTCATCCGGGTCGATCAACCATGCAGTCCCGCCACGCCAATCATTGCAGCCGCTCAGGATAGCAATGCCCAGTCTGCTCGCGCCAATGTGGGCAATATCGCATATCAAAAACCTGCGACCGCATCCAGCTCTGAGCATGGCAATCCCGCCTCCGACGCCACCGATGGCGATGCGGATACCCGCTGGTGCGCATCCGGCATTGGCGAGCCGCAATGGCTGAGCGTCGATCTCGGCGCCGGGGAAAAGATCGGCACTTGCGAGATCGTGTGGGAAGGCCGCGCGATGGGTTATCAATACACGCTGGAAGGCTCCCTCGATGGGACTGCCTGGGAAAAACTCGGCGACCAATCCACCGCGGTCCCCCAGTCACCCGACAGCCCATCCCATCTCTCCCGCCTCCTGATCCCCGGCGCTACCGCACGTTACCTGCGGGTGACGGTAACGGGTGCGGAGGATAAAAAATGGGCCAGCATCTGCGAGCTGCGCGCCTACAAGCCGCAGTGACGCAGGGATAGCCTCTTTACGGCAGCGCCTTCACCTGCGTGGATGGCGGGGCGGAGGCCGCGGGCGCGGGAGAAGTGGCGGGAACCGTCGCGTTGGTGATGACCGTTGGCGACGTTTGCACAATCGGCGCGGTCTGGCCAGTGGGAGCGGTCTCGTGCCGGTATTCGGCCACCAGCTTGTAGGGAACCTTGTGCTCGGCCAGTGTTTTGTAGCCTTCGATGCCGGTCACGATCGCCTCCGCCAATTCCTGCCGGTAAATTGGCGTCGCGATTTGCCGGGCTTCGGTGTCGCTGGAGACGAATCCGCCTTCGATCAGGACCGAGGGCACCTGCGCCAGCCGGATCACCGCAAACCGCGCATGTTTAACGCCGCGATCCACCTGCGGAATATTGCCGAGCATCGAGTGATAGATGCTCTCGGAGAGCGCCAGGCTTTGCACATCGGTCACGTTGCCCGGCTCCTGGCGCAGATCGCGCACGGAATAGCCGGTGTCCTGCGTGGAGGGTTCGCCCTCGGGCGTTATCGAGTAAATTTCAAAGCCGCTCGCCTGGGGATCGGCCAGCGCATCGTTAAAGTGGACCGCGACAAAAATGCTGTGCGGAGTTTTATTGGCCGTCACCGGACGTTGCTCCAGCGGGATGAATGTATCGTCCGTGCGCGTCATCAGGACGTTCAGCCCCTGCGCTTCCAGCAGCTTGCGCGCGCGCAGACATACATCCAGGGCAAAGTCCTTTTCATTGCCGAAAATGCAAACCGCCCCGCGGTCGTGGCCCCCGTGGCCGGGATCGAGCACCACGGTATCCACCGGGCCGAGGCCGGTGATCATTTCCGGGCGCATCGTCGGCTCGATCACTTTTACCAGGTCCAGACGGGAGATGATCATCTTATCCCCTTCCGCCGCAATCGGGAAGCCGAGCCATTGGTTGACTCCGTCGATCACCGCAAGGCGGTCGTTAAGAGTGAACTCGATGGTATGCCTGCCGTTATCGAGCAGGAGCTTCCTGGTCAGCGGCTCCGTGGGGCTGGCCGGCATCATCTGGCTGACAGGCGGCACGTTATCGGGAAAATTGTAAAACCTGGCGAGGCTCTGGATGGTCACATAATCGCGCCCATCGTGCCGCACCAGGTCCCAATCTCCAGCCTTGGCACAAGGAGCGGCGAGCACGGCAAGAAGCAGCGCGCCCAGCCAGGCGCTCAGAAATCTGGTCACCGCATACGATTCCATCGGATGCCGGGAAATCAACTCGCGCAGCTCTGTTCTGGCCTGCATCATGCTCTCCTTGACAGCGGCAATCGTGCCGAAGACGATCTATTTCCCATGAGGCTCCGTTCCATCCTATTCATAGCCGCCTGCCTGGCGTTGGCTGCGTGTTCCGGCATTCGGGACGGCGTGGTCGTGGCAAAAAAATCCCGCATCGCGATGATGGATACCTACCAGGATGAATTCGGCTTTCGATACGAGCCGGTCGTGTACTGGGTGGACGTGCGGGGGAAAGACGCCCGGGGAAGGGACCGCGTCAAACACATCTTCCTCTTTCGCAACGACTGGATGCAATTGCGCGCCGGCGACCGTTGGAGCCGCCAAAAGGGCTTCTCGCCCGCCGAGGCCGGCGGCGGCAAGTAACCGGGGAGGGGATCAGGGCCGGTCCAGGTCCGGACCGTCCAATCCCTCGTATTCCGCCAGGTGATCCGGACGCAGCGGCTCGGAGACCCGGTACTCCTCATTCAGCCATTTGCCCAGGTCGATCAGCTTGCACCGGTGCGAGCAAAACGGGCCGAGCGGCTCCGCGGTGAAATCGTTCTCCTTTCCGCAAACGGGGCATTTGATTGTGGTATTGGGCATTGCTACGGGAATCGCGGAAGGCGCGAATTAAAATTAGCGGGAAAGCGCAGGTCCGCAACCTGGTCTCCCGCTTACGCCGCGGGAAGCGGCTCGTCGCTCCACCAGTTCGAGAGGCGGGCGGTCGGTATCGCGGGGATGGCCAGGCCGCCGTTCTCGTAGTGAGAGGTATCGTTGAAGAGCGTCAGGCGGGACCGGGAGAGTTCGCGGAAATCGATGATGTTCAGCGCGGCCGGGCTTTGGTCCAGGTTATCGCGGTAGCGGCGCGGATCGAACCCGAGCAGCGAGCTCAGCAGGAGCCGGATCGTCGCCTTGTGCGAAGCGACGATGACGTGTTTTCCCTCGCATTGCCGAACGATCTCCATGAGCGCCGGCAGCGCGCGCGCGGTGACCGCCAGCCCGCTCTCGCCCCCTTGCGGCGCAAAGGTGAACGGATCGCAATCCCAATCCGCCATCTCCTCGGGAAACTTCTCCTCCACCTCCCTGCGGGTCATCTGTTCCCACCGCCCGTGATTGATCTCGCGCAGCCCCTCGACCGGCTGCACCGGCAGATTGTGCGGATTCGCCAGGATCGAGGCCGTTTCCATCGTGCGCCCCAGCGGCGATGCGAAAACGGCGACCACTTTCTCGCCGCTCAGACGCTCGGCAAGGCGCCGCACCTGCTCGCGGCCTTCGTCGGATAGGGGAACGTCCGTTGCCCCGGCGAAGCGATCCTCCGCGGTCAGGATGGTCGAGCCATGGCGGATAAGGAAGACGCGCGTGTTCATCGCCTTGCCCCTAAATTATTTGCCGCCCCAACGCCAGCGCGGCTTTTCGCCTTTCCAGTAACAGATGCCGATCAGGATCACGACCATGACGCAGACAAAAGCGAAGATTTCCGGCCGATTCGGTTTGAAGTAGAACTCTCCGGTAATCAGTACGGCGACCCACACGGCCATGACGACCCATCCCTGCCAGCACGCCGGCGGACCCCAGCCCCAGCCGTAGCGCTTGGCGGGGAACCAGATCTTTTTTTCGCCCCCGTTCATGGGTGGAAATTACGGCCAGCCAAGCAGCCAGGTCAACTTTCCGTCCGTCGGCGCCACGCGGGCAGCGGGATAATCGGCGCCGCCTGCCAGGATTTGATCCACCACCGGTTTCTTCTCATCCCCTTCCACCATGAAGAGGACATGCCGCGCCGCATCGATGAGCGGAAAGGTAAAGGTAATGCGGTAGGTATCGAACTTTGGCACGAAATTGTGGACCACATTGCGGGTCTGCTCGTGCAGCGCCTCGGTGCCGGGAAAAAGGGAGGCGGTGTGCCCATCCGGCCCCATGCCGAGCAGCAGCAGATCGTGCCGATAGCGCGGCTCATTGAACCGGGAGGCAAGCTGCGCCAGCCTGGCATCGTATTCGCCGGCTGCTTCCCCGGCCGGCAGCTCGCCCCGCATCCGGAAGACATTGCCGGGCGGGATTGGCACCGCATCGAGCAGGGTGGTGCGGGCCATGCGGTAATTGCTCTGCTCGTCGTTGGGAGGCACGCAGCGCTCGTCGCCAAAGGTAATTTGCACGCGATCCCAGGGAAAATCGCCCGCCGCAGCGGCCCATTGGCGGTACACCGCGGCAGGGGTTCGCCCGCCGGAGAGCGCGATCCGAAAGATCCCTCGCGCCGCGATGGCCTCGCGCGCCGAGGAGAGGATGATATTGGCCGCATCCGAGGGGAAATCGGTGGTATGGAGCGTCGTGGGCATGGCGGTAAGGGATGAGGTTTGGAGAGAATCGCGCGGACTTGCTAACGTGCGGACGATTTACATGACCATGCCGCCGTCCACGGTCAGCGTTTGGCCGGTAATGTATTTGGAATCGGGGCCGGCCAGGAAGGCGACCGCAGCGGCAATATCGTCGGGATCGCCGAAACGGCCCAGCGGGATTTGGCCGAGAACCGCGGTCTTCACGTTTTCCGGCAGCACGCCGGTCATATCCGTTGTGATGAAGCCCGGGGCGACGGCATTGACGGTGATGCTGCGGCTGGCCAGCTCGCGCGCGAGCGTCTTGGTCAGGCCGATGAGGCCCGCCTTGCTCGCGGCGTAATTCGCCTGGCCCGCATTGCCCATCAGTCCGGCGACCGAGGCGATATTGATGATGCGGCCGCCGCGCTGCTTGATCATCGGACGCATGACGCCCTGGATAAAGCTGAACGCACCCTTGAGATTCGTATCGAGCACGAGGTCCCAATCCTCCTCGCTCATGCGCATCGCCAGCCCATCGCGGGTGAGGCCGGCGTTGTTTACCAGAATATTCACGCCCCCAAAGTCCGCGAGGATTTGCTCGCAGACGGCCTGCACCCCCTTGCGATCCGCGACATCCACGGCGTAAGCCCTGGCGGCGCCCGGCGCCCCGGCATTGATGGTTTCCGCGGTCTTTGCCGCATTGGCTTCCGTGCGGCTCACGCATGCGACGCGCGCCCCGTCCCGCGCAAGCTTGCGCGCTATGGCTTCGCCGATTCCGCGGCCCGCACCGGTTACTATGGCTACTGGTGTGCTCATTTTTTGGAAAATAATGGGTCAGTGAGAGTTTAAGAGGAAGGGTATGGTCAGACCTTCACCCACCGCCTGGTCTTGGCGCTTTCGGAGATGGCCGCGAGCACTTTCTCGTTGATCAGCCCATCCTCGAAGGTCGGCTGCACGCTCTTTCCAGCGACCACCGCGGCGACGAAATCCGCGAAGGTGTTCACAAACGTGTGCTCGTACCCGATGATGTGGCCGGGCGGCCACCATGCGCCGGCGTAAGGCTGCGTCGCTTCCGTGACCAGGATGCTGCGGAAGCCGCGGCGATCCTCCGGGTCGTCATGGTTGAAATAGTCCAGCCGGTTCATATCCTCGAAATTGAAGGCGAGCGAGCCCTTGCTGCCGTTTATTTCCAGTGTGATGTGATTCTTGCGCCCAAGCGCGAAACGGGTCGCCTCCAGATTCGCAATCGCGCCGTTCTTGAACCGCCCGATCCAGGAAACCGCATCGTCAACGGTCACCCGTCCCATTTTCTGGCCGCCCTTCGCGCTGAGTCCGGCGCCGGACTGCTCTTGCAGCGGACGCTCCTTGATGAATGTTTCCATCAGCCCGCAGACCTCCTTGACCTCGCCCACCAGATAGCGGCCCAGGTCGATGATGTGGGCATCGATATCCCCATGCGTTCCGGAGCCGGCGATCTTTGATTGCAAGCGCCAGACCAGCGGGAAATTTGGGTCCGCGATCCAGTCCTGCGCATACCGCGCCCGGTAATGATAAATGCGGTCGCCAATCGCGCCCTCCTCGATCATCCGCTTTGCCAGCGCGATTGCCGGGATGCGCCGGTAATTGTGGCATACCATGTTCACCACGCGCGCCTTTTTCGCCGCGTCCGCCATTGCCTGGCACTCCGCCACATCCATCGCCAGCGGCTTCTCGCACAGGATCGCCTTGCCCTGCCGCGCCGCCTCGATCGCGATTTCCGCGTGGGAATCGTTTGGCGTGCAGATATCCACGATATCGATCTCCGGGTCCCCCACCACAGCGCGCCAGTCGGTACTGGCAAATTCCCAGCCCAATTGCGCCCGCGCCTTCTCCACCGCCTCCGGCGAGCGCCCGCAGATGGTGTGCAGCCTCACATCCGCCGGCAGGTTAAAGAACCGGGGGGCCTGCCGCCAGGCGTTCGAGTGGGCCTTGCCCATGAAGTTGTAACCGATCAATCCGACATGGAGTGTTTTTTTCGAAGGCATAAGGAAAACGGGGAGGGGGGCGAGATTGCACTGCCTCCGCGGGCGCGTAAACTCGAAACCTTGGGAGCGCCGGCGTCTCCCGGAACCGTCCCATGAACCCCGTGCGGGCTGTGCGGCACGAGCCGCCGCTCGATTCCGTGGCGGCAAGCGGACCCGGTAAAAGCCGCCCCTTACGGGCCTATCTTGCGGTAACGCACCAAAGTGGATTTCAAGTCACTCCTGAGGAAAAGGAAACGGCATCCTGCGAGGAACAAAAGGATGAGAGTGGCCGGGATGGATGCTAAAAGGAGGATGAGCGCCGCCAGATTGACCGGATCGAGCGCTTCAAACGCCGATTCCTTACTGAATGGCGAGTGTTCAAAATGGACGTAGAGGAAGCGGGAGGCTGCCAAAGACGCTGTAAAGGCACTCGCGAGAGCGCTATTAAGTAAAAGTCTTATGGAGCTTCGAGCAACCGCCTCGTAGCGGTCATTGGATGGATACCTATTGTCCACGGATACAGCCTCGCGAGGCCAATTGCGGAAGCGAAGGCGGTATTCCCGCTGAAATTAGACCCAGGATGCCCCGCCATGACCATGCGGCGTCCCGAGAACGGCTTCTATCGGAAAAGGAGGTATTTTTAAGCATTCCGGCGGAATCTTAATCTTTTTTCCCTTGCAACCGCTGGCGCGGATATTAAAAAAAGCGCCCCCCTTACGTGGGATCCGCCAGGGCGGGACCGTAAAAAACATCGATGCTGTACGCGGGAAATAATCTCCTTGTGAAAGTTTTCACAAATTGGCTTGCGTCCGTTTCGGCGCAAAAAATAAGGTAGCCGCCGTTTACCCCCTATTGACTCCCAGTGTTCGCATTTTGTTCAAACCAATTTGATTGTTGCCAGCCTGCCGAGCGGGGCGAGTCGGCGTCTTCAGCCCGGTAAATCCCATGGCGAATTTCTTTCCAAAGTGGACGAACTGGATCCCGTTGAAGATGGTGGTGATCCTCATCGTGCTGGGTAATGCGGCGACCGCGGCGGTCTGGTATTATTTTACCCCCAAGTACACGCGGGTTGGCTATCAACCGGTGCAGCCGGTGCCATTCTCGCACCGCATCCATGCCGGCCAGTTAAAGATGGATTGCCGGTACTGCCACTCCTTTGTCGAGGTGTCCTACCACTCCAACGTGCCAAACACGCAGGTCTGCATGAACTGCCACTCGCAAATCCAGAAGGATAACCCGAAGCTGGCTGCCATCCGCCAAAGCTGGGCCACGGGCCAGCCGGTGACCTGGATGCAGATCCACAAGACCCCGGACTACGCCTATTACAACCACTCGGTGCACGTGAACCGCGGCATCTCCTGCGTTTCCTGCCATGGGCGCATCGATCAAATGGATGTCGTGTACGAATACCAGCCTCTCTCGATGTCCTGGTGCCTCGATTGCCACCGCCACCCGGAGAATGCGCTCCGGCCCCGCGCGGATGTGTATAACCTGGCCTGGAAGCCGGAGGATGTGGACGCCAAGTCTTTCGTCGCCAAGTACGGCAAGCCGCCGGGCGAGGAAGATCGGGATTTTTCTTCTGGAAACGTAAAGCTGACGCAGCAGGAGATTGGGCTCACGCTGAAGCACGCATGGTACGTGAACCCGCCTGAAAACTGCGCCGGTTGCCACCGCTGATGAAACGAGTCTTCGAACATCCACCAGAGCCGCAGGGCGGAAAGAAATACTGGCGCAGCCTCGATGAGCTGGCCGGGACCCCGGATTTTGCGGCGTCGCTCGAGCGCGAGTTCCCCCAAGGCGCGGCGGAGTTTAATGGCGGCGACGTCTCCCGCCGTCATTTCATGAAGATCATGGGCGCCTCCACGGCGCTGGCGGGCATTGGCCTGGCCGGCTGCCGGCGTCCGGAGATGCACCTGGTGCCCTTCACCCGCAGCGCGGAATGGGTCATCCCGGGCAAGTTCCTTTTCTACACCACCTCGCGGCCAGCGGCGCGGGGTTATGTGCCGCTCATCGTCTCCACCTACGAGGGGCGTCCCACCAAGATCGAGGGCAACCAGTTTCACCCCATCAACGGCGGTCATGGACGCACCGACCATTTCACCCAGGCGTCCATCCTGAATCTTTACGATCCGGACCGCTATCGCTGCTTCAAGAACGCCAGCGTCGATACCGATGAGGCCGCTTTCATCGCGGCACTGGATAAAATCATTGTCGATTATTCCGCAAACCAGGGCGAGGGCCTCGCCTTCCTCATGGAGGAAGATCCGTCGCCGACCCGCGAGCGTCTGCGCGCCGCGGTCATGGCAAAATTGCCGCTGGCCCAGTGGTGCGTTTACGAGCCGCTCGGCGGCAACACCGCGGACGCGGAGCTTACCGCCTTCGGCTCCGGCATTCGCGCCCGCCCGTTGCTGGATAAGGCGGATATCGTCCTTTCCCTGGACAGTGATTTCCTGAGCCCCACCGAGGGGACCATCGAGCAGACCCGCGGGTTTACCGACAAGCGCCGGGTGGATGAGCCCGGCCACAAGATGAACCGCCTCTACGTGGTCGAGAATCGCTACACGATCACCGGCGGCATGGCTGATCACCGGTTGCGCATTCCTGCCAGCGAGGTGGGCGTTTTTGCCGTGCAACTCGCCGCGGAGCTTGCCTCGCAGACCAATGACGCGACGCTCGCCGGGGTCGCACAATCACTCGGCAAAACCAAGGCCACAGCCAGTTTCCCGGAGGGCTGGATCGCGGAGCTGGCGAAGGATCTGCTCGCAAATCGCGGGCGCGCTCTCGTGATGGTCGGCTCGCAGCAGCCGGTTGCGGTGCATCTTCTTGGCGCCGCGATCAATTCCGCCCTCGGCGCGCTCGGCAATACGATGGCCGGCATCCTGCCGGTATCCGCTCCCACTGCGAAGATTGGCGCGTTGGCGGACTCCATCAAACAGAAGAAAGTTTCCACGCTGTTCATCCTCGGCGGCAACCCGGTTTACGATGCCCCGGCGGAGTTGAATTGGGCATCGCTCCAGGAGTCGATTCCGACGGTCATCCGCTCCGGCCACCTCCTCGACGAGACCTCCAACAGCGCCAACTGGTTCGTCCCGCGCGCTCATTATCTCGAGTATTGGGGCGACGGACGCAGCTCCGACGGCACTTACGTCGCGGTTCAGCCCATGATCCTGCCGCTCTACGGCGGATGGTCGGATATTGACATCTTCGCCCGCTTTGCCGGCTTGCCCAAACCGGCCGGCCCCGAGCTGGTGCAGGAAACCTTCAGGCAAATCGCCGGCCCGGTCCCTGATTTCGCCGCCGCATGGAACCGGTTCCTCCACGACGGATATCTGGCCGGGAGTGATTCCTCCACCCAGCGCAGTCTCTTTTTCCTCTCTGCCGCCACCGGCTCCGCCATCGGCGAGAAAGCGAGCCTCAATGCGGTTTCCGGCGCGGGCAATTACGAGGTTGTTTTCACCCCGGACTTCCACACGTTCGACGGCCGCTACAATAACAACGGCTGGCTTCAGGAAGCGCCGGACCCGGTCACCCGGCTTACATGGGACAACGCCGCCCTCATCTCGCCCGTCACCGCCAGGGAATTGGGTGTGCAGAATTACGAGGCCGCGGGCGACACCATCGAGATCACGCTCGAAAGCGGCGCAAAGCTCGAAGTGCCGATCCTCATCGCCCCGGGTCACGCGGACCGTTCCATCTCCATTTCCCTCGGCTACGGCCGCACCGATACCGGGCGTGTCGGCACCGGCGCGGGATACAACGTTTACCCGCTGCGCACCACGCTGGCGCCATATTACGTCTTTACCCAGCAGGTGAAGTTCACGGGTGGCCGTGGCGTCCAGGCGATCACGCAGCAGCACTTCAACATGGAGGGCCGCGCCCAGATTCGCGAGGGCACGCTGGCGCAGTTTGCCGAGGACCGGACCTTTGCGAAGACCATGGGGATGGACGAGGAATTGCCGAAGGCCGGCAATCCCACCATTTACACCCATCCGCCGTTCACCGGCATGGAGCAGTGGGGCATGGCGGTGGATACCAATACCTGCACCGGGTGCCAGGCGTGCGTCATCGCCTGCCAGGCGGAGAACAATTCCCCCATTGTGGGCAAGGAGCAGGTCATCAATGGCCGCGAGATGCACTGGATGCGCATCGACCGCTACTTCGCCAGTTACGATGACACTGACCCTGATCCGGAGATGCTGGTCGAGCCGGTCCTTTGCCAGCAATGCGAGAACGCCCCGTGCGAAACCGTTTGCCCGGTCAACGCGACGGTCCACACGCCGGACGGCCTCAATTCCATGGCTTACAACCGCTGCATCGGCACGCGGTATTGCGCGAACAACTGTCCGTACAAGGTGCGCCGCTTCAATTTCTTCGATTACACCCAGCGTCCCATCTACCCGGTGAAGACCCCCTTTGGCGAGATTGGCGGGCTGCACCTCGGCCCGCTGACCACCAAGGGCAGCCCGGACCCCATCAAGATGCAGAGGAACCCGAACGTGACCGTCCGCATGCGCGGCGTCATGGAGAAGTGCACTTTCTGCGTCCAGCGCATCGAGGAGGCGCGCATCGCCACCAAGGTGAGAGCCGGCGCCTCGGACAACATCAAGATCCCTGTCGATGCCTTCCAGACGGCCTGCCAGCAGGCGTGCCCCAACGAGGCGATCACCTTTGGCGATATTACCGAGCCGGAGGCCAAGGTCTCCAAGCTGCGCGCCAGCCCGCGCGGCTTCCGCCTCCTGGAATATCTCAACACAAGCCCGCGCATTCTTTACCTCGCCAGGTTGCGCAACCCAAACCCGCGGATGCCGGGCGCCGATAAGCTCACCTCCTTCCAGAAGAAGGAAAAAGGTGGTTTTGCGGCAGAGCCCTCGGGCGCGGGCGATTTCTCCGGAGGACCCCGCTAAATGGACGCTCCCCTAGACGCCTCAGTGCAAAAGATTCCGCTCGTAGCCAACCAGCGGAGCATGGAATGGGTGACCGAAAAGGTCTCCAATATCGTCGAGACGCGCACTCCCTTCTGGTGGTGGATCGCCTTCTGCATCACCTCGCCGATCGCATGCATGGGCCTCTGCTGCATCGCGTACCAGATATCCACCGGCGTCGGCGTCTGGGGCGAGAATCACCCGGTCGGCTGGGCGTGGGACATCACCAACTTCGTCTTCTGGATCGGTATCGGCCACGCCGGCACGCTGATCTCGGCGATTCTCTTTTTGACGCGGCAGAAGTGGCGGACGGCGATCAACCGCGCTTCGGAGGCGATGACGCTCTTTGCCGTCATTTGCGCCGCCATTTTCCCCGGCATCCACGTCGGGCGCGTGTGGATGGCGTGGTTTCTGGCGCCGGTGCCATGGTACGAGGGCGTCTGGCCGAACTTCCGCAGCCCCCTGCTGTGGGATGTGTTCGCGGTCTCGACTTATTTCACCGTTTCCGTTCTCTTCTGGTACACCGGCCTCGTGCCGGATCTCGCGACGCTGCGCGACCGGACGACCTCTCGCGTGAAGAAGTTCTTCTTCACCGTATTCGCGCTCGGCTGGCGTGGCAGCAACCGCAACTGGCGCCATTATGAAATGGCCTACCTGATCCTGGCAGGCATCTCGACTCCGCTGGTGCTCTCCGTGCATTCGGTCGTGTCGTTCGACTTTGCCGCCTCGGTGCTTCCAACGTGGCACACCACGATCTTTCCGCCCTATTTCGTCGCCGGCGCCATCTTCGGCGGATTTGCCATGGTGCTGACGCTGCTGATCCCTGCGCGGCTGATTTATCCGCAACTCAAGGATCTCATCACGCCGAAACATATCGACCGAATGGCGAAGATCATTTTGCTGACTGGCTGCTTCGTAACTTTTGCCTATGCGATGGAATTCTTCATCGCGTGGTACGTGGGGAACCCCTACGAGAAGTTCGCATTCTACAACCGCATCTGGGGCCCTAATGGCTGGTATTGGTGGGTGGGAATGCTTTTTTGCAATGCGGTTTCCCCGCAACTTTTCTGGTTCTCGGGGTGCCGGCGCAACCTCTTTGTTGTTTACTTCGTCTGCCTGTGCGTTGACGCCGGCATGTGGTATGAGCGTTTCATCATCATTGTCGGCGGCCTTTATCGCGACTTTCTCCCCTCTTCCTGGCACATGTATCACGCGAGCTGGGTGGAAGTCGGGACGTTTGTCGGCACGTTCGGCATCTTCCTTTCCCTCTTCCTGCTCTTCATGCGGTTCCTGCCCATGATCGCCATGTCGGAAATCAAGATCGTCCTGCCGGAATCTGACCCCCACCACCATGGCGAGGAGCATGGGGTGAATTCCGGCGCATCCGAATAACCGATGACAACCGTCCAACAACCCAAAGTTTACGGCATGGCCGCGGAGTTTTCCACCGCCGGCGCGCTCTACCACGCAGCGGAGCAGATTCGCGACGCCGGCTTCAAGCGGTGGGATGTGTACAGCCCGTTCCCGATCCACGGGATGGATAAGGCGATGGGCCTCGGCAAATCGTGGTTGAGCGCCGTGGTGCTCTGTGGCGGCCTCAGCGGCCTGTTGACCGCGGTGGTCCTGGAGGGGTATCCCACGCTTATCGATTACAAGCTTGTGGTCCACGGCAAGCCGACCGATTGGGCGACGGTCCCGGCTTTTGTCCCGATCTTCTTTGAACTGACGATTCTCCTTTCCGCCTTCTCCACGGTCATCGCGTTGATGGTCATGAACCAGCTCCCCCGGTGGAATCACCCGATGTTCAACTGGGAACGCTTCACCCGAGTTGGGGATAACGGGTTCTTCCTCGCCATCGAGGCGCGGGATCCGAAGTTTTCCGAGGAGAAAATCCGGTCGCTGCTGGAGAGCATCGGCGGGGCCCACGTAACGCTGATCCACGACTGAGCCCATGCTGCGCGCCTTCTTTCTCATCTTCATCTTTGCGGTCATCGCGGTGATTTCCCTCGCCGGGTTCCGCAATACGCACAGCGCGAAGCCGCCTATCGAGATATTTGTCGATATGGTGCGCAATCCGCGCTACGACCCGCAGCACGAGAGCGATTTCTTTGCCGATGGCCGCGCGGCGCGCGCCCCGATTCCCGGCACCGTGCCAATCGGTTACAACCTGCCGCACAGCTTCCTCTCGACCGGCGCCAATAACAACGCGGCGAACGATCAACACCCCGCCGGCTTCTCGGACGCCCCGAATTATTACAACACCGGACGGATCGGCGATGTTTACGGCGACGGCATTCCTTTAAAGGTAACCCGCGAGGTGCTTGATCGCGGCCGCCAGCGTTTTAATATCAACTGCGCCGTTTGCCACGGCCCCGTCGGCCTGGGCGATGGCGTCACCACGCAGTTCGGCCTCGTGGGCGTCGCCAATTTCCACGACGCACGCATCCGGACGATGCCGGACGGGCAGATTTTCAATACCATCACGCTGGGCAAGAACAACATGGGCGCCTACGGGTCAAATGTCTCGGTCGAGGACCGCTGGGCGATCATCTCCTACATCCGGGCATTGGAGCGCTCCGATGGCGCCTCGATCAATGATGTGCCAGCCGGCCAGCGCGCCCAGCTCGAACAGGCAGCAAAATGAACACCGCCAACGAAGCAAAACCCGAGGTCTTTAATTCCGCCGACTCCGGCATCTGGTTTGCCGTGTTTGCGGCGGCGGGTTTCGTCGGCCTTCTCGGCAGCCTCATCGGCGCTTTCCTCAATATCACCCAATTCGGGTTTTCCTGGCTTGTCGCGGCCTTCTATTTCTTCACGCTTTCCGCCGGATGCCTCTTCTGGTTGCTGATCCACCATGCGACCGATGCCGAGTGGAGCGTGATGGTGCGGCGCGTTCTGGAGAATGTCGCCGTCCTGGTGCCAGTGGCGCTGATCCTCCTCATTCCGGCGTTCCTTTGTGCCAGCCATGTCTGGAGCTGGTGGAGCATTCCGGTGGGCAAGGAAGCCGATCTGGACCAGAAGCGCTGGTACCTCAGCCATGGGTTCTTCCTGCTGCGCTACTGCATTTACTTTGTCCTGCTGACCTGGGTAGCCACCTCCCTGCGGCGCAGCTCGGTGGCACAGGACGCGGACGGCAATCCCAAGCGCACGCTCAGTATGCGCCGGATCGGCATCGCCGGCATCCCGATCTTCGCATTCTCGATTACCTTCGGCGCCTTCGATTGGCTGATGGGCCTCGACTACCGCTGGGGCTCCACCATGTGGGGCGTTTATATCTTTGCCGGCACGGCGGGCAGCGCGATGGCATTGCTGATCCTGCTGACCACGTGGTTGCGCAGCAAGGGCTATCTCAAAGGCGTGACGATCGAGCATTACCACATCATGGGCAAGCTGCTGCTCGCCTTCACGATCTTCTGGGCCTACATCGGCTTTAGCCAGTACATGCTCGACTGGTACGCAAACATCCCGGAGGAAACCGAATACTTCATCCGGCGCAACATCACCTCCTGGCATACGCTCAGCACCATCCTGGTCATCGGACGCTTCTTCCTGCCATTCCCGCTGCTCCTGCTCCAGTGGACCAAGAAGACACTGAAGGTGATTTGCAGCGTCGCCGGCTGGATCCTGGTGATGCAGTACCTGGACCTCTACATCATCATCATGCCCATGCTGCACAAGACGGGCTTTGCTCCTTCGCTGCTGGATGTCTTCCCGTTTCTGGGCATCGGCGGCGTGATGGGCGTCTTCTTCCTCTGGATCCTGCCCAAGAACAACCTCTTCCCGCAGCGGGATCCGCGCCTGCCGGAATCCCTGCGCCTCAGCAACTGACATGGCAAACGGACGAATCAAAACAGCTTCCTTCGGGCCCGGCTTCATTGGCGTGGTCCTTATCTTCTGCGCCTTTGCCGTGGTCGCGTGGATTCTCTTCCGCTTCGCCGCGCCCACGGAAACGTACTAGGACAAGCGCGCGGAAAACCGGCTCGCGAAGTCCGCCGCCATCGCGCAGGAAGCGCAGGACAAGCTCTACAGCCCCGCCAAGTGGATCGACAAAACCAAAGGGACGGTTCAGTTGCCCATCGACGCGGCAATGGACCTGGTGGTTGCCGATTACCAGACCAAGACCGTCCATCCATCCGCTGTGAAGGTTGAGGATCCTTATCCCATCGGGCTCGGCGCCATCATGCCCGGCGCTGCGAAACCGGCGATCACAGGGTCCGCCACCGCACCCAAGCCGGCTGCCGGGAAGGCCCCCGCCGCCCCGGCCTCCGGGCCCGTAAAAGCCGCACCTGCCGCCCCGGCGCCCATGGCCAGCGGCTCCGCCGCGATGCCCACGGCTGCTGCCACACCCGCCGCCGCGGCCACGCCCGCCGCCGGCGCCACCCCGGAGGTAAAACCGTAATGCCTGACACGACTTCCATGACGGCTGCCGCTCCGGATATGAGCGAGGCGGAAATCGAATGGGTGGACCGGTCCCTCATCGATGCGTCGATGCGGACGCCGGTCATGTTCTTCTTCGCCACCGCGCAGACCTGGCTCATCGCCGCGACGCTCGTCGGCTTCATCTGCTCGATCAAGTTGCATTGGCCCGGCTTTCTCGGCAATTGGAGCTTTCTGACCTACGGGCGCCTCTCCCCGCTTTACACGAACATGCTCGTCTATGGCTGGGGAATGCCCGCCGGCATCGGCGCCAGCCTCTGGATGACCGCGCGCCTCTGCCGTGTGGTGTTGCGCGCGCCGTGGATTCCCATCATCAGCGGCATCTTCTGGAACATCGGCGTCACGGTGGGATCGATCGCGATCCTGGCCGGGAACATGCAGCCGTATAACCTGCTGGAGTATCCCCGCCAGGCCTCGGTGCTGCTCTTCATCGCTTACGCCCTCATCGCCGCCTGGGGCATCGTGATGTTCCAGAACCGCCGCCCGGGGCATATCTACATATCGCTCTGGTACTTCATTGGCGCCTACTTCTGGTTCCCATGGCTTTACGCTTCCGCCAATCTCATGGTCGGCAGCCCGCACATCCACGGCGTGGTCCATGCCGCCATCGCCGCCTGGTATGCCCAGGGCGTGCTCGGTTATTTCTTCGCCTCCATCGGGCTCGGCACCATCTACTACCTCATCCCGAAGGTGATCGGGAAGCCGATTCATTCCTACAATCTGGCGCTGCTCGGCTTCTGGTCGTTCGCGCTCTTCTGGGGTCTGACTGCCATGGCGCGGTTCACCGGCGGGCCGTTCCCGGTGTGGTATTCCTCCCTTAGCATTGCCGCGCTCATCCTCATGCTGGTGCCTGTCGGCACCGTGGGGGTGAATATCCTCATGACCATGCGGAACGATACCCACATGGTGTATCACAGCCCTACCATCCGCTTCACGATGTACGGCATCCTGGCCTGGATCGTGGGGATGATTGTCACCGTTCTCGGCTCCGTGCGCGAGATGGATCCCTACACCCATTTCACCTTCTTCTCGGTCGGCACCTTCCATTTGTTGATCTACGCCTTCTTCACGATGACGATGTTTGGCGCGATGTATTACATCGTGCCGCGCCTTGTCGGTTGCGAGTGGCTCTCGGCCAGCTTCATCCGGCTCCACTTCTGGGGTTCGGCTTACGGGATCGGGTTCATGGTGTTTTTCCTGATCGTCGCCGGTTTCGTCCAGGGCGGCAGTTGGAATAATCCGGACAGCTTCAAGGGCTCCATGGAAGTGATCGATCAGGTCATGCCCTTTCTCCGGGGCCGCACGCTCATGTGGATTCCCCTGGGCATCGCGAATCTGCTCTTCTTCGTCCACTTCATCGCAATGGTGCTGCGCCTTGGGCAGCCGAGCGGTGAGCCGACTCTCTTTGCTCCCATCGAGGAAGGAGACCATCACCCGTGAAGCCATTCCCTTCCATCTTCAGTGGCATCCTGGCCGTTTTCGCGCTCTCTTTTATCGTGTTGGCGATGGCGCCCTCCCTGCAGCTTGGCTCGCTCCAGCCCTATGTGAATGAGGATACCGGCGATATTTATCCCATCGATACCTCCGGCGTCGGCGCCGAAGGGGCTGCCGTTTACGTCTCCCAGGGATGCGTGGCCTGCCATACCGAGCAGGTCCGCGGCGCGGGCGAAGGCGCGGATATCCAGCGCGGCTGGGGCGTGCGCCGCACGGTGGCGCGGGATTATATTTATGACCGGCCCGTCCTCCTTGGCGATATGCGGCTCGGCCCGGACCTCGCGAATATCGGCGCCCGCAAGGATCCGGATGACCCGAACAAATACACCGCCACCTGGCATTACCTGCACCTTTACAATCCCCGTTCGGTCGTCCCCGGCTCCATCATGCCCAGCTACCGGTTCCTCTTTGAGAAGCGGAAGATCGTGGGCCAGGTGGATGCGGAGGCGCTCAAGCTGACCGGCGATCTCGCGCCGCCGGCCGGTTATGAAATCGTTCCCACGAGCAAGGCGCGCGATCTTGTCGGCTACCTGATGACGCTGGACCATAGCCACCCGCTCGCCGAGGCCGGCCCGAATGTTAAAATCACCGGAACCGCAGCCAAATGAACGAGAATCCGGAAGATCTTCGCACTGCCGGGCTTCACCGCGGCCCCAATCATGTGGATTACCGCGAGACGGCGGATCTCACCAACGTGCACGCCGCCGTTCAGCGCGAGCATTCCGTCGGCACCCCCGGCGCGGTCCCGATGCCCATTTGGCTGATGGTCCTGTGCGGCGTCGCGGTTTTCTGGGCCGGCACCAGCTTCAGCGGCGGTTTCGGCGCCTCCTATTTCAGCGCGGATAATTACAGCGTCCATCCGGGCGAAGAGATCGGCGGCGGGCCATCGGGCGGCGCCGGAGGAGCCGCCGCGCCGCCGGAAAGCATGGTCGATCTGGGCCAGACCTTCTTTCAGCAGAACTGCCAGGTGTGCCATCAGGCCACCGGCTCGGGGCTTCCCGGGCAATTTCCCCCGCTGGCGGGGTCGGAGTTTATCAACGGCGGCACCAGCCGTCTCGGCATGATCCTACTCAAGGGCCTGCAAGGCCCCGTGACTGTCGAGGGGAAGAATTTCAATGGCGCGATGCCCGCGTGGCAGTCACTGCCGGACAAGAAGATCGCCGCCATCCTCACCTACGTGCGCCAGGCCTTTGGCAACCACGCCGGCCCGGTCGCGCCGGAGCAGATCGCCGCGGCGCGCAAGGAGTTTGCGGGTCACCCCGCTTCCTGGGCTTTCTCAGATATCCTGGCAATGCCTTCGACCAAAGAGCTGCCCGGTGGCGCGCCCGCCGCCCCGCCTGCCGGCTCACCCGCCCCGGCCCCGGCGCCGGCTGTGGGAGGAGCAAAATGACAACCTGTTCCGAAGCTTTGCCTTTGCCGGGCGCAAGTGGTAAAACCAGCCGTTCCCTTTAGCCATGGAAACTTCGACAGCCATCCATTCGCATGATCCGCATGACCCGCACGGTCATGGCGATCATGCCGAACATCACGATCTCGGTTTCTGGCGGACTTACGTCTTCTCCGTGGATCACAAGGTGATCGGCATTCAGTACGCCATTACCGGCCTCCTGTTCCTCTTCCTGGGCTTTTGCCTGATGATGATGATGCGCTGGCAGCTCGCCTACGACGGGAAGCCGCTTCCCTTCTTCGGCCCGCTGCTTGCCCGCTTCGTAAAGAACGGCGGCATGGATGCCGGCGGCGTCCCGGGAGTGATGACCCCGGATTTCTACAATTCCCTGGGGGCCATGCACGGCACCATCATGGTCTTTTTGGGGATCGTGCCGATTGCATTCGGCGCTTTTGGCAATTACCTTGTCCCGCTTCAGATCGGCGCGCCGGATATGGCATTCCCGCGGCTCAATATGGCCAGCTACCATGCCTATTGGGTGGGCGGCGTGTTGATGCTGTCCAGCTTCTTCTGCCCCACTGGTCCGCCCAAGAGCGGCTGGACCTCTTATTCCCCGCTTGCCGATCTCATGGACAAGCAGGCCGGGCTCATTTTCAACGGTCAGACGATCTGGATTCTCGCGATGGTGATCCTCATCAGCTCCTCGCTTCTGGGATCGGTCAATATCATTACCACCGTTATCCAGCTCCGCGCCCCGGGCCTCACCTGGATGCGCATGCCCTTCTTCACCTGGACGCAACTGATCACCGCCTTCCTCCTCCTGCTGGCCTTCCCGCCGCTCGAGGCCGGCTCCTTCATGCAGTTGATGGATCGCGTGTTCGGCACCAGCTTCTTCCTGCCCCACGGCGAGGTTTTTAATAACCAGCTCGTCAATGTTTCCGGTGGCGGCAGCCCGCTCCTTTGGCAGCACCTCTTCTGGTTCCTGGCGCATCCTGAGGTGTATGTCCTCATCCTTCCGGCGCTCGGCATCGTGGCGGAGGTCATCACCAATAACACCCGCCGCCCGATGTGGGGCTATAAGGCCGGCATCTACGCCGTGATGGGCATCGGTTTCCTTTCGTTCGTTGTCTGGGCCCACCACATGTACCTCACCGGCATGGGCCGCGTCGTCAGCACTTTCTTCCAGACCACGACGATCTTGATTTCCGTGCCCTCGGTGATCATTCTGACCTGCCTGCTTCTCTCGCTTTGGGGCGGCTCGATCCGCTTCACGGTGCCGATGCTTTTCGCAACGGCCTTCCTGCCTGAGTTCGGCATCGGCGGTCTCACAGGCATCCCGCTGGCGTTCACCTCGACCGACCTCTTCCTGCACGATACCTACTACGTCATCGCCCACTTCCATTACATTGTCGCCCCGGGCACCATCTTCGCCATCTTTGCCGGCATCTACTATTGGTACCCAAAGGCCTCCGGCCGCATGATGAACCAGTTTTGGGGCAAGGTGCACTTCTGGCTCTCGCTCATCTGCATCAATATGATCTTTATGCCGATGTTCCTCCAGGGCATGGCCGGCATGCATCGCCGCGGTTTCGATGGCGGCAAGACCTACACGCTTTCGGCTCCCGCGTTGCATTGGAATGTCACGATCGCCCACGCCGCGTGGGGCCTCGGCCTCGTCCAGTTCATCTTTATCTTCAATTTCTTCTGGAGCATGAAGTTCGGCAGGAAAGTCGGGGCGAATCCCTGGAACGCCACCACGCTCGAGTGGAGCGCTCCGTCGCCCCCGCCTCACGGCAACTTCGTGGGACCCATCGCCGCCTACCGCGGCCCATACGAGTACAGCGTACCGGGGCATCCGGTGGACTTTGTTCCGCAGGCGGACCCGCAGGGTCCCCGCACCGATGCCGGGGCGCTCGGGCATTAACCCAGGATCTTCGCCATGGAAATGGAAATACCCTATACAGTCTCCGCCAGGCCCGATACCGGCCTCTATAACGCAAAGATCGGCATCTGGCTCTTTCTGGCCTCGGAGGTCATGCTCTTCGGAGGCCTGTTTTCCGGCTATGTTTTCCTCCGGATGGGCGCCCAGCCAGGCTATTGGCCTCACGGAATGCTCAATGTTCCCATTGGCACGCTGAACACCTGCATCCTGATCTCATCCTCGGTGACCGCGGTGCTCGCCTGGGCTTCGCTCAAGATGCGCCAGTTCACGCAGTACCAGATGTGGATGGCCGCCACCATCGTCCTGGGCGTCCTCTTCCTCATCATCAAGCTCTGTTATGAATGGCCTGAGGATTTCAAGCGCTGCGGCGTTTACATCAAGCAGGAGGCCCTCGCGAAATACGAGCCCTACCTCGGCAACCAATATCTCTACAGCAAGGGCCTTCCTCCGCGGGTCGAGATCACCGGCGAACTCGAGAATGAGGATGCGCTGACCAATCCCAACACCAGGGAATACGATTTGCATGTCGATGCGACTTACGCCGACCCCACGAATCCGGCCAATGATCGCCCGAGCTTTTTTCAGCGCCCGGTCAGCGACAAGGTCGTGAAGATCAACAAGGCGGACGTCGATTTCGCCAGCAAGTTTTACCCAAGCCACAATACCTTCTTCGGCTGTTACTTCCTGATTGCCAGCCTCCACGCCCTCCACGTATTCGGCGGCCTCATCGTCTTCTCCTATTTCCTCATCACCGGGTCCAAGCTTTATCGAAAAAATCCGGAGCATCTTTGCAACCGGGTGGAAGTCGCCGGTCTCTTCTGGCACTTCGTTGATCTCGTCTGGATCTTTGTGTTCCCGCTCTTTTACCTATTGTAATCGCCATGGAACAGTCTCATGAAACCTCCCCGTCCGCAGGCGTAGGCGCCGCACTCCAGGGCAGCAAGCACTTCAAGGGTTATGTCGCCATCGGCATTACGCAGGTGGTGTTTGTGCTCGCGGCAGTGGGCGCATCCTTCCTGCCGTTCCATAACCCCACCTCGAACATCCTGGTGGTCCTCTTCTTTGCCGCCTGCAATGCCGCCTGCGTGGCCAGCTTCTCCATGCACTTGAAATCGGAGAAATGGATCATTTACCGGTTCCTCATCATCACGGCGGTTTTTCTCATTGGTCTTTTCGCGCTCACCTACATCGCCTTTCACGACCGGCTCCGGCTCAATTGATTCCATGTCCCTGCGCGCCTTCCATATCTTTTTCATTGCGCTGGTGACGATCCTCTCGCTGGCAATCTCCGCCCTGGTGTTCTCGGCGGGATTCGACCCGCGCTTCGGAGCCGCTTGCGCCGTATTTGGTTTGGCATTCGCCGTCTATGGCGTCTGGTTCCTCCGCAAATCCCGAAAGCTGATCCTGTGAAGCCGAAACTTTCCCAGTTCGCAATCCGTGCCGCTGCGTTCGCCCTGGTCGCAATGCCTGCCATGGCCTCCGCGTGCGACCAATGCATGGGAGCAAAGGATCCAACCCTGCGGCCGGCAGTCAATGACGCGATCTTTTTCATGCTCGGCCTCGTGGCCTGCATGCTCACCGCCGCCGGCTTCTTCATCCGCTACCTTGCCAGGCGAGCCGCCGGCCCCATGCCGGCCCATGCGGAGCTTATCCAGATGATGACTGAGGGACCCAATCATGTTTAGCATCAATCACTTCCTCGGGATGCCGATGAATGCCTCCCAGCATGGCTACACGGTCGATGAGATGCTCGAGTTCTGCCACTGGTTCATGCTCGCGTTGTTCGTCGGCTGGGGCATCTTCTTTGTTTACACGCTCACGCGCTTCCGCGCCGGACGCTCGCCAAAGGCGGATTATTACGGCGTCCGCACCAAGGCATCCACGCACATCGAGTTCATGGTCATCGTCATCGATGCCCTGATCCTCATCGGCTTCGCAATTCCCATCTGGGCAAAGCGCGTCACCCACTTCCCGCTCGGCGATGCGCTGGTCGTGAAGGTGGTGGGTCAGCAGTTTTTCTGGAATTTCCACTACGCCGGTCCGGATGGCGTCTTTGGCCGGCAAGACTCCTCGCTCATGTCGTCCAGCAATCAGCTCGGCATCGATCTCACGGATCCTCACAGCAAGGACGATTTTGTTTCGATGAATGAGATGCACGTGCCGGTCAATCGCGACGTCATCCTGGAGATCACTTCCAAGGATGTCATCCACAGCGTCTCCATCCCTTCCATGCGATTGGGGCAGGATGCCATTCCCGGCGCGGAGATCCCGGTCTGGTTCAAGCCGGTGAAGATCGGCACTTACGAGATCGTCTGCGCCCAGCTTTGCGGTTCCGGGCACTACAGCATGCGGGGCACGGTGGTGGTCGATTCGCAATCCGATTACGAAAGCTGGGTCAAGGACGAGGAGCAGAACGCCTCGATTGGCGCAACGCTGATGCCGGCGACTCCCGCGTCCGCAGCTCCGGCTCCCGCTCCGGCATCTCCGGCTCCGGCTGCGCCAGTTCCCGCAGGAGGGCAAAAGTAGGAATTGTCCGGTTGCCGCCGGGCGCGATCCGGTGGAACGTCCAGTTCCGATGATGCCCATGCAACCAGTCGATCCCTGGCTTTCACGGTTCGCCAAGCTCCTGGTCGTTGCCACTTTCTGCCTCATTTTTCTGGGCGGCATGGTTACCAGCCTTGGCGCCGGTCTTTCCGTCCCCGATTGGCCCACCAGCTACGGGTACAACATGTTCACGTTCCCCATCTCCAGGTGGGTGGGGGGGGTCCGCTTCGAGCACACTCACCGCCTTCTTGCCACGGTGGTCGGCCTGCTGACGTCCGTTCTCGTCGCCTGGATTTGGCGCAATTGGAAGGCGCTCCTTATCGCGTTGCTTATTTGCGTCGTCGCCACAGGCGCCACCGCCTTTAGCCTTCCGCTCATTCCGGCTCTCGCCGGGCCGGAGCATCACCTCACGCGCGGCCTCATCATCATGCACGTGAATATCTGGTCGTTCGCGATCTCCTTCGTGATCACGTTGCTTGCCACGAAAGGCGACCGCTGGCGGCATGGCGATCCCTGGGTGCAATGGCTTGCGTTTAGCGCGTTTCTCCTCGTTTGTGTGCAGGGTACGCTCGGCGGGTTGCGAGTCACGGAGGTGTCCATCGTGCTGGCCATGATCCATGCATGCACCGCGCAGGCATTCATGTGCCTTACGGTCGCCATCGCCACCGGCCTGTCGCCCCGCTGGAGCGCCAGGGATGCGCTTCCCACGCGCGCATCGCGCCGAGGCATCCCCACCGTTCGCGCGCTGGCGTGGACTTTAGTGGGCGCGATCTACTGCCAGTTGATCATCGGCGCCATCATGCGGCATCTGCATGCCGGCCTCGCGATTCCCACTTTCCCGCTCGCTTTCGGCCTGTGGATTCCGCCGATGCTCAATAAGCGCGTGGCGATCCACTTTGCCCACCGGATCGGGGCGGTGGTGGTCACACTGCTGACGCTGGCGCTCACCACATTCATCTTTACCTCCACCCGCGGCCACAAGCGCCTCACACGCGGCGTCCTCGGCCTCGTCGGCACGGTCATTATCCAGATTTGCCTCGGCGCTTACGTCATCTGGTCCGGCCGCGATCCTGTCATTACCAGCCTGCACGTGGTCAATGGGGCCATCGTCCTTGGAAAAGCGTTGCTCCTGGCCATGCGCGCGTCGAGACTCAACACCCTGATGCAACCTGAAACCGCCTCTTGGACGCAATATCAGGAGGCCCACGCTTGAAACCGACCGAAGTGACCGCCGTGACCGCAGTTGAGGCGGCCGTCGCCGAGACTCCCGTCATCGCCGCCCCAGCGATCGACGCGGTTGCCGCGCCGCGTGAGTACACCCTTTTTCAGGACCTCGTCATGCTCACCAAGGCGCGGCTCACCATGCTCGTGCTGGTGACCACCGCCATCGGGTTCTTGTTCGGCTCCGGCCGCGTCGATTGGTTCCTCTTTTTCCGCGTCGTCTTTGGCACCGCCTTCGTCGCCTCCGGCGCATCCGTGCTCAACCAATACCTCGAGCGCAACGTGGACCGCCTGATGCACCGCACCCAGGATCGCCCGCTGCCCGCAGGGCGCATGAGCCCCGGCACCGCGCTGGGCCTCGGCGTGCTGCTCGGCGTCGCCGGCGTCATCTATCTCACAAATCGCGTCAGTCCGCTTTGCGCGGAGCTGGCCGGCGGCACCCTCTTCCTTTACGTCGCCATCTACACCCCGCTCAAGCGCAAGAGCGCATGGTGCGTCACCGTCGGCGCCGTCTCCGGCGCCATCCCGCCCGTGGTGGGCTGGGCCGCCGCAACGGGCCGGCTCGGCGCGGGTGCGTGGATTCTCTTTGGCATCCTCTTCTTCTGGCAGATGCCGCACTTCCTTGCCCTCGCCTGGATGTATCGCGATGAATACGCGCAGGCCGGCTTCTCCATGCTGCGCCGTGGCGATATCACCGGCGCGAAAGCCGCCGGCGAGAGCCTCCTCTGCGCGATCGCCCTCACCATCGTGACCCTGCTTCCGGTGTTTCTGCATCTGGCTCATCTCATTTACGCGCCTGTCGCCCTGCTCTGCGATGCGGGCCTCCTCTGCTGTGCCGGTTTCTTCCTCTCTCAGCGCAACCGCGATTCCGCGCGCCGCCTCTTTCTCAGCTCTATTCTCTACCTGCCGCTCGTCCTGGCGTTGCTGGCAATCTGCCGCCGCTAATGTATTCCAAGAAGAAGACCATTGGGATCTACCTCGCGATGCTGGCCACCGCCGTTTTTGCCGGCGCCGTCACTCTCATGCAATTGCGGCCGCATCAGCCGGCGCTGCCCGTCATCGCGGCTCTGCCCGCCTTTCAGGCCGTCAATCAGGATGGCCGCCATGTCACCGGGGATGATTTCAGGGGCCACGTCTGGCTTGCCTCGTTTGTTTACACCACCTGCCCGGGGCCCTGCCCGGTGATCACCGCCCACATGGCGGAGTTATCGCACAAGCTGCCGCCCGGCGTTATGATCGCCTCCTTTTCCACCGATCCCGCCCACGATACGCCCGCGGTGCTCAAAGCCTACGCCGCGAAATATCACGCAGGCGCTCAATGGATGTTCCTCACCGGCCCCGCGGCCCAGCAATACGACCTCATCAACCACGGCTTCCTCATGGCCGCCTCCGCGCCCGCCGGCGCCCCCATCCTCCATAGCACGCAAATCGCCCTCGTGGATCAATCCGGCGGCATCCGCGGCTATTACGACGGCATCTCGCGCGGGGACGATGATACCATCCTCGCCGACATCAAACGCCTGCTCGACCGATGAACCCCGTCCTTGCTTTCGATATTCCGCTCATGAACGCCACCCTCAATGGCGTCAGCGGCGTTTTCCTCATCATTGGCTGGTTCTTCATCCGGTCGAATCGCACCCGCCCGCACATCTTCATGATGAGCTGTGCCCTGGTCAGTTCCACCGTTTTCCTCGTGGGTTACGTGACCAATCACATCCTCAACGGCATCATTTATTTCAAAGGCGTGGGTTCGATTCATACATTTTACGAATGGCTGCTCGGCACCCACACCATTCTCGCCGTGACGACGGTGCCAATGGTCGTTTGCACCGTCATCCCCGCCCTGCGCGCCCGGTATGACAAGCACCGGCGCATCGCCCGCTGGACACTCCCATCTGGCTCTACGTCTCCGTCACCGGCGTCATCGTTTACCTCATGCTCTACCGGTGGTATCCCTCCACGGCGCATTAGATCGCAGGCCAGGCTCGATGCTGCCACGCATTCTCTCCCTCATGGATCGAGCAATTCCGATAATCGCTCTCTTCTTCATGGGGATGATGTCCTGCTTCGCGCAGGCGCCCGATGAACCGGACTTCGCGCTTTTTCCTGCGGATGTTCCCAAAGTAGTCGTCCTGATGTATGCAAGCGGTCAGACGATCCTGGAAGTGACTTACACGCCGGGGAAGCAGGCAGAGTTGGCCGCACTCGTCGCCAGTCACTTGAATAAGCCCATCAGGATAATGCTCGATGGCAAAATCGCGGCGGAACGAACGTTCTCGTCCGCGACGGTCGGCCATTCCATCAAGATCAATGAGCCGTCGCCGGAAGCAGCTTTCGCGATTGCAAAGGACCTCCTCAAGCGCACTCACTGAGCCGGCGCGGGGTAAGTTGCCTCAAATTGGAAAAACACTTGGCTCATCAAACCGCATGACGTTACGCCATGATTCTCACAAGGACTTTTCCGTCCTTTGCCGGGCGGCGGTAATATGGCTGTCGATTTCCATGACTGGATGGACCCAGTCGTCCGTGGCCGCCGTGGCTGCGCCCTCGCCGGCCGGCGCCTATATGATCCAGGATAGTCCGCGGCCGGTCCTCTTTTTTGGCGATGATGCGACTCAACAACGCATGTTCACGACGTTGATTGAAACCTATACGCTGACCCGGTTTCCGCATTGGAAGATTATATTTCGCAATACAGGCTGGGCGGGCGATAAGATGAGGTTTGCGGGTGTGCGCGCCAGGAGCGGGGACCAGGCAATACGCCGCGATATCGAAAGCTATCGCCCGCAGATTGTCCTGGTGAATTACGGCCTCAATGATGCCATGGGTGGAGATGCCGCCTACGACCAGTTTTTGGTCGGCGTAAATGTCTTGTCCCGGGACTTGCCGCGGATAGGTGTGTACCGGGCCGTGTTTATATCATCGAATCCCGCGGAGGGTTACGAGAAGGATCAACCGGCCGGCGCCAGTCTCAATGGAACGCTGAAAAAATTCGCGGACGGCATGAGGGATCGTTTTCCCATCGGCTGGCAAGACGGCGTGGACTTCATGCAGAAACATCCCAAGGGACCGGAGAGACCGGATATCCGGAATGGAGTATTTATCGATCTCTTTGATCCCATGCTTGGCTTGATCGAGGCGGGCCGCAAATCGGGAATCCTCAGCCGGGATAATTCCCTGGGAACGAAAACCGCGCGCCTGATCCCCGACGGGATTCATCCGAACTGGAGCGGTCATTTGATAATGGCAGCCATCATCCTTCAGGGAATGCACGCGCCCGCCTTGGTAAGCGCGGCAACCCTCGATGCGGCAAACCGCGCGACGATGTCCGCCCTGGGATGCACCATAGAGTGGCAGCCTGGCATGGGCGGGACTGTGCAGTTCAAGCGCACCGACTCTGCGCTGCCCTGGCCGATTCCGCCTGCCTGTGATCTTGCCCTGCAAATACCGGGCTTTGATCCCGCCGCCAGCTTGAATCAGTATGACCTGAGGGTGACGGGGCTCGCGGCAAATTCTTATCTACTCAGCATCGATGGCAGCGTGATCGGCACTTATTCAAAAGACAGCCTGGCCGGCGGAGTGAATCTGGGGTTTGTGCGCAGGGGCCCCATTTACAATCAGGGTCAGAAGTTACTTCAGGCCGTTCTCGACAAGAACGAGACTTTTTACAACCGGTGGCACAATGTACAGATAGGGCAACAACCCGATCCGAAAACGGCCCCGGCAGCCAGCATCGAGGCATACAAGGCCGAGTTATCGCGGCTGGATCAACTCATTGAGAAACAGGAGCAATCCATCAATGAATTGCGGGTTCCTGTCCCGCACGTTTTCAAGCTTCAACCCGTAAGTCAAAAGTAACCGCTCCATAAGTCGCGCCCCTGCCGTACTCGCGGATGCGGAATCTCTTCGAAGTCAGAAAATAACGCGAATGGCCGACAGCCGCCTTGGTATGAAATTGCATCACTGGTTCGGGAAAAAGAGCAACAGCGGTGATCAGAGCGGCGAAGCTCTGGAGCGGGATCACGCGTTTCAAAGAGCAATCATGGCGATCCCGTCAGGCAAGGTGAGTACCTATGGAAAGATTGCCGAATCCGCCGGCTATCCGCGCTACCACCGTGCCGTCGCGCAATTACTGCGCCGGGAGCACCTTGACCGTCTGCCATGGCACCGGGTAATCGGGGCGGACGGTGTGATCAAAACCTCGGGAGATTCGGCAAAAGAACAGCGGGCCAGGCTGCGCCAGGAAGGAGTGACGTTTCGAGGGGAACGAGTGGATATCCGCGCCTGCCTTCACGACGCGCGCAAAATCGCGGCTGAGTAAGTACCTCTTCCGTCGATCCTTGGGATGCGAATCCAGCGCGCCCGCGTCGCAAAACCAAGGCGTCTGGGCATTCTGGAACGGTCGGCTTGACCCGCGTGGCCGCCAGGAGCGATACCCCTTTATCCCGGCGGCCATAAGCAGACCAAATTGCCCCGGTACGACGATTAGTGTTTATTTTCGTTCCAACAAATGCTTTTAAAACAGCCGTCCGGAACAGTCCCTCCTCTATTTGTTTAGGCTCGAAGAAATGAAAACTGCGAATCCACTTCTGAAACCCATTCTCCGGGTGCTTTTGATCGCGACGCTGGCCACAGCGCTTCCCGTTCTGGCCAAAACACCGGTGTATGAAATCATAGATCTCGGCACGTTGGGCGGAGATGCGGGTTCCGCCTCGGCGATCAATGAGTCTGGGCAGGTCGTCGGAGCTTCTTACACCGGCAGCGACAATACCAGCGAGCACGCGACTCTCTTTAGCGGCACCGGCAAAAATAATACCGATCTCGGAACTCTGGGGGGATTGGCCAGCATAGCCACGGGCATCAGTTCCGACGGCAGAATTGTCGGCATGGCGGAAAACAGCGACAACTCTGCTTGCCCGGCGTTATATGGCAGCGGGGGAAGCAATAACATTGATCTTGGGCTGCTCCCCGGCGGCGGCGGACATATCGACGAGGAGGTTTTCGCTTCTGTCAGCGGAGTCAACGCTGACGGTAAAATCGTTGGCAGCAGTCCCACTTCGGGAGCGTTTGAAGTCCACGCGGCACTTTTCAGCGGGTCGGGGAGCAATAACATTGATCTCGGCACGCTGCCTGGAGGCGCGAACATGACCAGCGACGCATACGCGATCAATGACAGCGGGGAAATCGTCGGCGAATCCTTCACCACTGGTGGTACCACTATATACGGTATCGAACACGCCGCGATGTTTGATGGAGCGGGCGACGTCGCCGATCTCGGCACTCTCTTCCCGGGCGGATCTGCTTATGCCACGGCCATCAGCAACTCCGGCGCGTATATCGTGGGCCAGGGAGTCAATCCTGTGGACGGCCGTGGTTACGCTGCCTTATTTAGCCTTGGCGCGGATGGGAATATTAATCTCGGCACATTAGGTGGCTCGTCCAGCATTGCGTATGGCGTCAATGATTCCGGACAGGTTGTCGGCTGGTCGAACTATTCGACCACCGATGTCTACCTCGCCCACGCCTTTCTTTACACGGCCGCAGGCGGCATGGCGGACCTCAATGCAATGGTTGATCCCACGTCCGGATACACGATCACCGGCGCAGTGGGCATCAACAACCTGGGCCAGATCGCCGCCAACGGCACCGACAGGAACGGCAACGGCCGCGCGCTCCTGCTGATCCCGAGAGGAGTGAGCCCGGAGCACTATACCGCAGTGATCCCGCCCCCCTCGGATACCAGCCTGCCCCAGGGCTACGGAGAATTTACCATGACCACAACGAGCGCGGGCAAGGCCATGCTCGCTGGAAGACTGGGTGACGGCACCGCGTTTGGCGTGACCACCAAGTTCACCGGCGGGATGATCACACTCAATCAGAAACTCTATAATAAGAAAGGCAGCCTCGCGGGCACCATCACCTTTGAAACCACAGGGGACACCGACGCCGATGGACAGCTCACCTGGATCAAGCCAGAGACCACCAAGGGGCGTTACCAGGGCGGATTTACAGTCAGCGTGGATTTTCAGGGGGCGATCTTCACGGCTCCCGCACTTTCGACAGGCACCTGTTCCATTACATTCGCCGCGGGTGGATTGGTCTCGGCGATCACCCATACTCTCACCATTTCCACCAATGACCATGTGACTGTGAATGATCCGGGCGCAGACAAATTGAAGATGACGGTCAGCAAGGCAGAGGGAACCTTTACCGGAACGTTCCTGATCCCCGGGGAAAAGAAGGTAACTCACTT
>DATAXI010000008.1:0-3200 GCA_036266845.1 Chthoniobacteraceae bacterium
TGCTTGTGCCGGGGCGTGGCTACTTGCGGCGGCCGCCGCGTAAGTCTCGACCACGGCGGTCGCGACATTTTCCCAGCAGAATATCGAGGCATGTTCAATGCCCCGCCGGCGCCAGCGCTCCCGCTCCGGTCCATCCACGGGCACGGCGGCCATGCCCAGGGCCATATCGCCGGAGTCCTCGGGATCGACCAGATGGGCGGCATCGCCAGCCACCTCGCGCAGTGACCCGGCGGGCGAGCATACGACCGGGCAGCCGCATGCCATGGCCTCGATGGGCGGCAGGCCGAAGCCCTCGAAAAGCGAGGGGTACACCATCGCAGTCGCACCGCCGTAGAGAAGCGGCAGATCGGATTTCCCGACAAACCCAAGGCTGCGAATGCGGCCGCGCAACGGCGAGGTGTCGATGCGCTGGTGAATAACGTTCGCGCCGTGCCAGTCCGCGCCTCCAAAGAGCAAATCCTCACGCCGGTCCGGATGCGCGGCGGCGAATTTCTCGAACGCCTCGATAAGGCGGACATGATTCTTGGCGGGATGCTCGAGCCGGGCGAGGTAAAGAAAATAGGGATTGGTCTGCCGAAAGGATTTTTGCAACTCGGCGGCGATGGTTTCCCCGGGAGCCGGCTTGAACAGGGCGTGGTCGATCCCATTCCAGATGACGCGCGGGTTCGGCGCCTTGAAATAGCGCGTGATGTCCGCGGCGGAGGCCCTGCTTACGGTCATCACGGCATCGGCCCGGCGCGCGAGGCGGCTCACCACCTGGCGGCCGTAGAACATCCGCGCGTCGTCATATTTTCCAGCCACCGCAAAGGCGGCGCAATCGTGCACTGTCACCACCTGCGCGGCCGGCGGGTTCCAGACAATGCGCCGGTAACTGGGGATGTGCAGCACCTCGGTGCGCAGCTTCCTGAGCAAGGCGGGCAGGCGGGCGTGATGCCAGAAGATGTTGCGGATCGCGGGCCGCCAGTACTCATCGACCGGCTGCCAGCGGAAACGGTCCAGCCATGGCTCGAAGAGGGCGTGATCATCCGCGAAGCCAAGAATCGTGAGGTCCACCGGCGCATTGACCGCCCGCAGGCCCTCCAGCAGGCCAAAGACATAGCTGGCCACGCCGGACTTGCCGCGCTGGATGACGGATGCGGAGAGGGCGACGCGAATCATGCTGCGTGAGAGTTGACGTCCAGCGGCTCGGCGAGGCGGCCCAGGGCGAGGACGTTGCGGATGTTGGCGTTGGCGCCGGTGATCGTGAAGCGGCCGCCGCGGCGGGATTGCGCGAGGGCGCGCGAGCGGACCAGGGCGTCGAGCCCGGAGCTGTCGATAAAATGCACCGCGCTTAAATCCACCGTGATGAAGCGGGCCCACTCATGCGCGGACCACTTGGCGGCGATGAGGTCGGCCATGTGGCCCGCCGTAGCGGCGGTAAGATCGCCGATGCAGCGGACGACCATGCGGCGCTGGGCCTGGAAGACCTCGCACTGCGGCAACTCCGTCACGTGGAGGGAGCGGGAAAAGCCCCGGGCTTCTTCCATCGATGCCGCGATGGGAATCAGGCGGTCCAGCTTCAATGTCTCCACCACCCGCCGCACCGGGTCGGAGGGTTGCAGGAGAATGAGGCCGCCGCCCGCCGCCTTGCATTGCTTGAATCCCTTCATGATGAGGCCCAGCGCAATACTGTCCATGAAACTGACGCCGCTCAGTTCCAGCACCGCAACGCACCGGTTTCCCTGCGGGCCAGGCACGGCGAGCCGGCCGGCATGGGCGGCTGCCGCATCGACCCGCCCGATCCAGCGGTATTGCGCCATGTCCTCTTCCACGGGAGCCGGAGGATGCCCCACCTGCTGCGGCGCGGATGTGCGCAACTCGCGCCATTGCTTGAGGAATGCGGAGACGAAGAACTTGAAATCATCGTAATAACGGGCGGCGAGACGGCGCGGCTCCTGCATGAGGCGAAAGAGCCATTCCAGACCGCCAACCTGCATCCAGACAGGGGCGCGCGAGAATTTTCCGGCGGCGAAATCGAGGCTGGCGCCGATGCCAACGCTGCACGGAACCCCGAGGTCCCGGTGGTTCATGTAAATCCATTTCTCCTGCTTCGGCGCTCCAAGGGCGACCAGCAGGATGTCCGGACGCGCCTCGCGCACCTGGGCGGCGATGGTGTCGTTGTCCAATTCCAGAAGTTTCGCGTAGGGCGGCGCAAGAATGCCGCAGACCTGAAGGCCGGGGTACTCGCGCTCCAGCTTTACCTTCGCGGCGCCGAGCACGCGATCATCGCTTCCCAGGAAGAAGATGCGGTATCCCTTTTGCGCCGCGTGCGCCATGAGGCGCGGGGTCAGGTCAGAGCCGGCCACGCGTTCGCGCAGCGCGCACTTGAGCAGGCGCGAGGCCCAGACCAGCGGCGTGCCGTCGCAAAGCACCATGTGCGCGTCCATGAGGATGCGTTGCAGCTCCACGTCGCGGCTGGCCTGCGCGGCGAAGTCGAGATTGGCGGTGGCGATGTAGCGCGGCTCCCGGCGGTTGATGATGCCGTCAATCTCCGCCAGCGTTTCGTCCATCGTGACGTCATGAAAAGGGACGCCGAAGAGGACGATGGTCTTTGGTTCGTCCCGGTTCATAGAATTGGGGCCGCAAGCGCGGTGTAATAATTGGAAAGCTCGGAGCCGAGCTGGCGCCATGTGTAGCGCTCCAGCACGCGTCCGCGCCCCGCCGAGGCCAGGCGCCGCCGCAATGACGCATCGGTCAGCGTCGCCACGAGGCCGTTGGCAAAATCCGCCGGCTCGTCGCGCAGCAGGAGGTGCTCGCCGTGGGAAAGGTCCAGGCCTTGCGCTCCAATGGTGGTGGAAACAACCGGCGTCCCCAGGCAGAGCGACTCCACAATCTTCAGCCGCGTGCCGCCGCCGATGAGCAGCGGCACCATCTGCACCCACGCGCGCTGGTAATAGGGCCGCACATCCGGCACCTCTCCGGTAACAGTCACGCCGGGGATTTCCCCGTACCGGCGCACTTCCTCCCCCGGATTTTTTCCCACGACCAGGATGCGGCGCAATGGCACGTGCTGGCGCACCAGTGAATCGCACTCCCGGAAATACCATCCGAGGCCGGAGCTGTTGGGCGAATAATCCATCGCGCCGCAAAAGATGATCGTCGGTTCCGGGTCCGGCTGCGGCGGAAAGGCGATGCGGCTGAAGAATGATTCATCCACCCCG
>DATAXI010000011.1:0-18405 GCA_036266845.1 Chthoniobacteraceae bacterium
TCGCGCCATCCACTGGCCGGCCTTTTTCCAGCGCATCGAGGACCTGTTCCATCGTAACGTCCTCGTCCTCCTTGAAGCCGGCGAGCAACTTCAAGCGCGGCGGAACGATGTACTGGACAGGGGTTTCCTCGCCGTCGCTGGTCTCATTAGCCAGCGATGCGGGCCGCACGGGAATATTCGGTTCATTAGTGAAGCCGGCACTCTTTACTCGCACGGGGCGATAGACGTGCACACCGTTTTCCTTGCCGTCGGGGATTGCGGCCCAGTTGACGCTATGGCCGTGAAAGCTTTCGTTTGCGATGAGGCGTACGCCATCATCATTCCAGTGCATACGGACAAAGAGGCCGTGCTCCTGACAGGGGGCGGCGTCCGCGCCGGCGGCATTGGCAAAGGCGGCGCATGCGGCGCAGCGGCCATCGTGTCTTACCTCCATTTCCTTTCCGCGGCCATAGGCCCGCGTATCCTCATGTCCCGCCTGGCCGGCAAAGCGCGGATGATCCGGATGGCCGATGTAAAAGGGCATCCCGAGCGGCTGAGTCACCCGGCGCAGCGTGGAATTGAATTCGTTGCAGATATGGGCGGCGTCTTCCTTGCGAAAGCGTTGGATGACGCGTGTCGCGCCGTGCGTATTGCCAAAGTCGCCGAAGGGCGAGAGCTGGACCCAGTGATCCTGTCCCTCATTGCGGGGCGGGAATTGGTTGGGAAGAAATAAGGTGATCGCGACTTTGCCCGCTTCATTGGCCAGGTGGGCAATCCGAAAGAATGGTAATATGGATTTCATGAGTAGTGTTTCAGGTGTGTGCCAGCGTATCGGTGAGTACGGGGCTGTCTTTTGTTTGGTCTTGCAGGCGTTCCATGACGGCCAGGGGGTTGTGCAGCGGAAGATCGTCGTCGGCCATGAGTGGACGGCCGTAATAACCAAGGCGCTCGCGCTCGCCCATGCGGGCGCCGGCCTTCAGCAAGAGTTCATCGATGCGGAGGTCCACATCCGCATTCTTCGATTGTGGCACAATGATTCTCGAAGAGGCCATGGGGGCGGTGCCGAATTTCTGCCAGAGAACCCAGCGATCGAGATTAAGCTGTAATGTCTCGGTGATCATCGCGGCATCGTCTTCAAGCAGGATATCGCTTTCGTCCTGTTGCACGCTGGCTCCCTGGCGGTCGGAGGAAAGGGTGCCGAGGTCTGATCCGCGCCAGAGCGATATCATGGCGCGATCCATCCGCTCCACCAGCGGCGGAAAAGGGAGGGTGCCTTCGCCGCGCGCCGTGATGAGGGAGATAGGCTCCTTGATGGAGCCATCCGCGCCGTACACCACGCCGGACCAATTTTGCCCAAAGGCGGCTACCGCGGCCTTCAATGCCTCGCCGGACTCTGATCCTTTGGCCGCATTTGTCATTCCCAGGACACCGGGCGTTCCATACTTATCGGAGTACGCCACCCAATCCTTCAGCGGCAGATTCTTGAACATGTAGGCGATCGAGCAGGCTTCCATGATTCCATCGCCCTTGGTGATCATCCACCCGCCGTCCTCCAGCGGCTCGCCATTGGCGCCGCCAAGCGGTATCTTCAGAAACTGAAGCCGGCCCGTTCTGCTTTCGAAGAACCAGAGCGGCACAAATCGCAATTCCGCGGTGAGGATATCGCCCGGCTGCCAGACGATCTCGTGGACGGAGTAGTATTTACCCACCGCATCCATCATCTGGCGCACCAGCAGCGGGAAACCGCCGCGTTCATTCTCATCCAGTGCGTTAACCACCGTCATGTGGTTGTAGAATTCATCGAGCGCTTCCGCATGGGCGCGGGCCTCCGGGCTTTCGTCGTGCGGAAATGACTGGCGCTTGTATCTGGCCAGCGCCTTCTTCCGTTTGCTCGCCACGTTGCGAATGACGTCGTCCCGTCTCTCTATCTGGTCCCATACGAGCGCGGCATAAGCCACATACCCGAGAAGGAAGTTATCCAGGTAATAAGAGAGTAACTGGGGCGTGAGCCCGCGCAATGGATTAAACCGGGACCGTAGCGCCAGTTGAACGACGTCGGCGCTGATTTGGCTCTCCGTTTTAGGCGGACGCCGTGTGCTGTTTTTACGAGTATTGGAGGTGGCGAATGTTACCATGAGAGAGCTTTCCTTTCGATGTCGGTGGAATCTCCGAGTGCTTCGGCTGCTTCGTAAGCGAAGCCCGAAGCCGCGGACTTGAGCGCCCGTTGCATGAGCGCGAGGCTCCAGAATTCATCCGCGTGCCCTGATGCGTCGCGGGTCGCGGCAATGCGGACACCGCGGGCTCCGGTGATCCGCTCCGGTTTGCGCAGGCCATCGCGCAGCGCCGCCTCATTTGGGATACGGATCGCATTTCGTTCAAAGGCATCCAGGAGATCAAGTGCCATCAACTCCGTCACAAGGGCCGAGTCGCGCTGCTCCACTCCGCGCACCACCCGCTTTTCGCGGCTTGCGAATTGCACAGCCTCCGCCCGATGTGCTCCGCAGTGTTCCTGGGCAAATTCAACGAGGCCAAGGCCCAGCCCTGTCGCATCGCCGCTCAGCCGGCCAAAGTTGGGCATATCCAGGAGCGGTTTCAATCTTTCCAGTTGCTCCGGCAGGCGCAATCCCGCAATGCGGAGAATTCCACGGGTAAACAGGATCCCGCCGAGCTTCTCTCCGACGGTGATTACGGTGATATCGCGGCTGCGGCCCACATCGAGCCCGATGCCGAGCGGCCCTTTGCACGTCCGGAGATACATAATCGTTTCCTGGGTCCAGTCCTGCGCGCAAATCCGGCACTCTTCCGGCGCGGGGTATTCGCACGCTGCAATCAAGCCTTGTGTAAGCAGAGCCATGCTTTCCTCATTGAAGGCGCACTCGTAGTTTTGATCGTAACTCGCTTTATCAAGCGCGGAGGCACGGGCCTCGTCAGGGGTTATTTCGCGGCGTGTGGCGGCATCGAATATCTTGACGCCCATGCGCCATGCCTCGCTCCGGCGGATACGCGATACGGTATAGGGCGAGAGATCGTTCGCTAATTTGTAGAACATATTAAACCGGCCGTTTCCGGTGCTCGCGATCCGGCAGAGAAAGTTTGGATTGCTGGATATAATCGGCTCCGCTGCGTCCCAGATGGCTGCGCTATCCTCATGAAAGGCAAATTCATCGAGGATCAGATCCCCCGAGAAACCGCGCGCAGTGCGGGGATTGGCAGCCAATACCATGATCCGCCCCACTCTCCCCCGCACCTTGATACGGATTTCATAGCGCATATTCTCGATTCGCTTGTCCGGGGAAACATCAGCCATTTCGCACGCTTTCCCCCACAGGGCCGCTACCTCGGCGGATTTAACAACAAATTCCATTCCGTTCGATTTGCTATTACTGAGGACTGTCACCAGGCGCCCCGGATGCTCCAGCAAGCGCAGTATGGCCCACGCTGCCAGTGTATAACTCTTCCCTATCTGGCGGCTCCAATGGAGGATCAACAGGCCGTCCGTGCACCAGAAGACGGGCTCCTGGTATTGGCGGAATTTCATCAGCGCGGTCCCGGCGCGTGCGTTCTGCGCCGGCGCCATGGGTTGCTGGTAATAGGGATCGATGAACATCAGGCCGGTTGAAAGGTGGTATGTTCTGGCCGCTCGCCAAAGAGCAGGCGGATTGCCTTCAATGTCTTTTCCGCGTCCTCACCTTCGCCTTCGTTGATGGCGCGGAGTTCGGTCACATATTTGCGGGCTCGTTCGGCGGCATCATAGCGGAAGCGCTTGTAAGTCAGTTCCACCGCCCGGCTTTTCAATGCCAGGTTCATATATCTCACCAATCGCTGCTCATCGCGGTCGTCCGGATCCTTGCTAAACTCCTCGAAAACAGCCTGCGCGAATTGCACGGAATTTGCCTCGCTGATTTCCACCGCGTCGCCTACGGCGCGGGCAATCATCGTCGCCTGTTCGCTGGCGCTTTTGATTCGGTCCAGCCGTTCGTCCATACTCCCCCGCCCAGTGGGCGGAGTCGAGGCCCGGGATGTTTTGCGTGTTCTGGTCATTGGTTTGTTACTACTGGCGGAGCATCGCCATGCCCGCTTCCGTGATCGCCCATTTCACAAGATTGTCGTCCAGCGGGTCCGGAATCGTGGTTACGTAGCCGCGGGCCTGGAGGAAGAGCAGTTGCTCATCCAGCTCGGCCTGCGCCACGGGTGGGCGCACGGCTCCATTGAGTTCCATGGCAAGCTGGGCCTCGGGCAGTGCGTAAGGTTGCGCTCGCTCAAGAATGTCGAGAATCGCGCGGCGGAGAGTAGTGGATCGCATGAAAGTGGGATTAGATGCCTTTTGCGTTGCGGATGATTTGGAAGATTTCGCCAGGGAGCCGCTTTATTTCATCTCCCAGCGCTGCGGAGACGTCGTTCAGACGTTTGTGGAAATTGCCGGCGGTCGTTTCCACGTGCTTGTGCAATTCTCCGGTATCGCGGCTGCGTTTTGTATCCAGCGCCTGGAATTTCTCGTCCAGGGTCAGTCGGACGTCGCGCTCCAGGTGGGTAAGTGATTCTTTGGTCGCAAGACGTTCCATCACGACTTCGAGGCGCGAAACGCGAGCCTCGATCTTGCGCACGTCGGTATCCAGCGGCGGCTGCCGGCCGAAGAAGCTCCGCGCATCGTTGGCTACTCTCAGGAGCAGCGCTATCGAGCCAAAGAGGACAATGAGTCCCGTCATCACCGTCAGGAAGGGGCCGGCGTTTTCGAAAGTAAGATCGGCGAGGTAAGTCATGAAAGGCGGGGTTGTTTGCGCTGGCCCTCCCAGTTCTCTCCCAGAGTCGGAGGCTGTGCGCAGAGGTGTTGGCAAATGACTGAGGGCAGGTGTCTCCGGTATGCAACCGGCCATTGCTCGGCAAACATCACATCATCATGCGCGGCCGTACCGAGCGACCACGGGTAATCCTTTTGCGTGGTGCAATGCCAGAGCTGGAAAAAACCGATCGGCACGTAGCCGCGCAGTGTATCGACATAGCGGGCAGAGAGTGGATGCGACGGCTCCGGGCAGACCATGAAACCGTGGGTATGCTGGGGAGGATGGCTGCCGGCCTTTACAGTGGCGATGGCATCATTTCCAATCACGTCCACGCGGTCGCACCCGTAAATGCAATGATGATCCAGTGTGGTATGGTTGAAGAGAATCCGCCGAAAGTTATCTGGCAGCGCGATATCGGCGTCCAGATGCAGCCGCCAGCCATAATATTGAAACCGGCTGAAGCCCGCGTTGATCGCCGCACCCTTATTGAAGATCCGCCCATTCTTGGCAAAGAGATCCGTTTGTACGCAGAGTGCGCCATGCTTCCTGGCAACGGCCTGGGTCGCGCGGTCCCCGTGCGTAGTTACAACAATCAAGGTATCGAGATGGGGATGGTTAAGACCAAGCGTCAGATCGAGCATATCGTCGAAACCGACGCATACGGTCACCGCTTCCAGGCGCAGGCTTTCCGTTGTGGGCGGAAGCTGGGGTAAGTGGGATGAGTAAGTGGGATTCATGAAAAGAGAAAACGTTCCAGGTCATCGACGCGTGCCAGCCACCCTTTCAGAAATTTCGCATCGCCGGCGTTGTGCAGAACTATGTCAGTGTACCGCTGTCGGCGAAGCTGGAGGAAATGCGCCTCCAGATCGGACCGGCTCGCCAGTAATGTGGCTTTCAATGTTTGCGCGCCTATTTCCCCATCCACCACGACTCCGTGTCCGCAGGCGATGATCGCCCGTTGAAGAAGGATGCCCGCAACCGCAATGCCGTTGTTTACGGCGCAATCGAACACCGCCGTATCGACTCCCGCCGGCAGGTCATCGCAGCGGCACGCCGTCCATTCCCCGCCGTGATAGATCGCTGTGGCCTCATCGAGTGTCAGCGCGCAAATGTCGAGACCGGGGTGGCTTGCCGCATCGATTCCATATTTTGTGCATCCTCCGCTGTCCCCGGGGACATTTTCGCACACGACGAAATTCAAATCGCTGTCGTGCCCCGGGGCGTATGCGCACTCATGCCGCATTACAAAACCAAGTGACGTCTGAAAGTTTTCGTTCATTGTTAGATAAGGTCTCGGATTAGGGCGAAACCGCTTTGCGCGGAGAGGAAACGTTTGCCTTTTTCAATTCGTAGTTCTGAAGGAACTTGCTGACAGTGCTCCAGGCCACGCCGGCCAGCGCGAGCCCGGCGCTAATGATTATCTGCTGGTCGGCTTGCTGGATGATGCCATGGGCCAGGAGAAATCCGGCGGCGGCCGTAAGGCCATGGCGCGCATAGCCGGAAAGGATGGATTTGAGTAAGTTCATAATGGGAATCAGTGGACGGAAGAACAACGCCGCGGTTAGGTCCCACTTACGATGCTGGCGGGCAGCTCTGCGGCAATTGCCGCCGCCTGGTTGGCGATATTAACATCGGCCTGGGTCACCGGCTGGCTCGGGGAAATTACCGCCGCCACCGCCTCGCCGACATTCGCGACGCCAGGCGTCGCCTGCACCACGGAGTTGGGGACGGTATTACCCACATATCCCTGCAAAACCGCACCCAGGGCACTGAGCCCCGCGCTTGCCAGTTGTCCCGCCGCCGCTCCACCGTAGTAAGTGGCTGCCGCAGTTCCTGCGATATTGGCCAGCGATTCAGCACCTACCAGGAGCGCGCTCTTTTGCGTTGTAGAGAGACTGCTGCACGCGGGCTGGAAGGAGGCCAGCGCGCCGATTGCCAGAAGAGAGAAATGCCTTTTGATGCGGCGTCGGATGGAGTGTTGCATAACTCCACCCGAGCAGGAAAAATGATGCGTCAGTTAGCCTTTTCTTTTCCCTTGACTTTCTGGCGCCTGTTGCAGGTGGCGCGCGCAACCGAATGTCAACCCTTTTTTAAAAAAGTTTCGCAACCACAATTTTCAAGTTTCGCGTCTGGTGCGCTAAAATTGGTTCCGATAAGTCCCGCCGACCGGCATGATCTTCTCAATCTTGGACTTATCCACGGTAAGTGGCGGGTAAATCGGGTTCAGCGAGATAAAGGTGTATTGTTCCCCATCGACGTGCAGCCGTTTGAACATAACGGTCCCGTCATTCTGGCGGGCAATCACCAGGTCCCCGCTCTTCGCTTCCCAACTGGGATACACGATCGCGATTGTCCCCTCAGGAAACTGCGGCTCCATGCTGTCCCCGCGTATCCGGATCGCAATCGCTTTCGGGTCCTTGAGATTAAATCCCACAAAACCCTCGTGTTCGTAAACGTCATCCCATACCTGCGCGGTCCCGGCTTGCGCCCAGGAGAGCAGGGGGATGACTTTCGCTGTGATATCCGGCTCCGTTGCGATATTGGGCAATGCATTGAAGGTATGTCCCGAGCCCATCCACGCGGGATAGTCCGACCCGCCCATCAATTCTTCCAGCGGTAAGTCCAGATGCAGCGCCAGGAGCCGGAGCAGCTTTTCGCTCGCTCTCGTATGTCCCTCCTCAACATTTTGCAATGCACTCCTTTGGTACCCGGTAAGCCGGGCCATATCCTCCAGCGATAGCCCTAATTCGACTCTCCGGGCTTTGATCGAGCCCCTTGGTGTGCCGGTAAAGGGTTCTTCGCTGATTTTGGCAGTATGCTCACTATAGGGAACCGGCTTCTGTTCGAGCAGCTCCAGGGCTTTTATGAACCGATGCGCCGGCTCCCGCCCCCCCTCGACGAGTGATATGTAGTTGCGTGAGAAGCGCATAAGTGTCCCAAGTTCCGCTTGGGTCACCCCGAGTTTCTCCCGAAGGGCTCGAACTCTCTCACCAATTTTTTTCACGTTTTCAATTTTTTAGTTGCCAATTTCCAACTAGTGAGCAAAAAGTATGTTCACTCTATGGAAATTGTTACCAAGGCTCGGCTGGCGGAACAAGTCTTTTTTTCTGATTTTACCCCGAAAATACGCGGAGATTCTGATTTCCGGACTTCCGCGAGGCTGCACAGGCGATGTTGTATAGTGTGCATCATGGTGCACGGAGATAAGGAGGGTTCCGGGCTATGAGAGATCGCACCGCAGCGCTTCATCTGGTCGCGGAGCTCGCCGTGGCCGGCCTCGATCACATCGCGCTCACCCCTGAGGATCGCGCGGACGTTTACGAGGGCCTTTCCGCTTTCCTCGCTAAAAATGAATCCGAGGCCGCACGCTATGCCGCCACCTGCATCCGCGAATGTCAGCGCGCCCAGCAGGATTTCCTCTTCGCGCTGGCCGCAAATAAAGGAGCCGCTTGAAAAAAACTCCCAAGGTCAGCGCCGTCCCGGCCGGTCATCCCGTGGATCTCCCGTACCTTCTTCTGCTGATCGAGCGCAGAGGCATTTCCTACCGCGCGCTCGCAAATCATCTTGGTATCGATCGTGGCCATCTGCAGCGTGTCCTTTCCGGGGAGCGGCCCGGCAGCGAAAATCTTCTTCGCTCCCTCGCTGAAGCGGTCGAAGGCAACTACGGACGCCGGGGCCAGGAAGATGTGGCCCGCCTCATCGATGCCGCGGTGCACGTCTTCTTTCTCAGGCGCGGACGGTTCCAAAGCGAAGTCTGGCGCGCTCCCGGACCGCGTCATTTCCCGGAAAAAGGAGGCCGTTCATGAGAACCGCCGAAGGGGACCGCGTTTGCGAACTCATCCGCACCCGTCTCGGACGCCGCCAGGCGGTCACCGCCTGCCAGATATGCCAGATCCTCGGCTGGCCCCAGTCGCGCGAGTCTATCGTGCGCCGCATCATTGCGGAAGAATCCATGCTCTGGTCTGGCATCCTGATCTGTTGCGCGGATGGCGAAGGCTACTTCTGCGCCACCAATTGCGACGAAGCACTGGCCTGCGAAACATGGCTGCGCGAAGCGCGCGACCACGCCCAGATCACGCTCGATACCTTCATCGCCCAATGCCGCCGCCTTGGCCTTGGCTCGGATGCGGGCGAGGCATTCACCCAGGGCGTCCGGCAGGGCATCAGGGAAATCCTCTCCGCCGGCCAAACCATCATTCACCAATAACCAGAAAAAGCAAAACCATGGCAGACACAAAACCAGACAACGAAAAAGGCATGACATTCACCGCGCTCGTCCGCATCCACGAGGCAAATTGCGGCATCGATTATCCCACGGATGTGGAGCAGAATTTCCGCATCGCCGTCATGAAAGCGATTGCCGGCCAGTTGGGCCTCAAGGAACTGCGCGACGCCGTCATCACCGGCCCAGGCAAAGGCCTCCGCCGGGAAAAGGCGGCTGCGTAAGCTACTTCAAATCGCGCCGCAGAAATATCGCCGCGCCGGCAATCAGGCAGGTGATATCCAGCCCGCACAGATAACAGTAGTCCTTTGTCATCCGCCACCAGGGTGGGTAAGACTCGTAAATGTGCATCCAGGTGGAGAGATGCGTCGTGATGAAATAGGGATGGAGACTCTCGAAGTACGGAATGCCTCGAAAAATAAAATCCAGGAAAATTACCGACAGCGTCACGATGCTGGCCGCCGCCGGCTTCATATTGAAGCAGGAAAAGAAAAACCCAATGCTGCTGATCGTCGTCATCGATAGCGCCAGCAGCGGGATCGCCGCCAGATAAAGCCGGATGCCGCGCGCGGGCTCAATGAGCGCAAAGATGCCCTGCTCCGGCGCAAAAACGAAGAGCCCGCCGTAACCGCGGTAAATCAGGCCCGCAAGCAGAGCCGTGAGCCCGATGAACCCGATCAGCGCAAACGTATAAACCACCGCGGAGAAGTATTTCAGCAATGCCACCCGCACCCGGGAGACGGGCCTGCACAGCAGCATCCGCATCGTGCCGTCCTCCACCTCCTTCGCCATCAGATCGCCCGCCACCAGCGCCAGGTAAAGCGAGCCGAGCAGGGTCGTCGTCCAGAGAAGCATCATCATCGCCACCGTGGTGCCAGAGTAATAATCGCCGAACGCGTAACCATTCTGCTCGATCAAATGGCGCATGTGCGCCTGCGGCTTTGGCAGGCTCAGCATGAAGAGGACGAATATCTCCATTACCAGAAATGCCGCGAATCCGATGTAAGTCCGCTTGCGCGCGAACATCTTGAGCAGCTCAAAGCGGAATTGAGTCAGGAACAGCATGGTCAGGCGGGAGCGGAAACCAGGGTCAGATAAATCTCCTCCAGGCTTTGCTTCACCGGCTCCACCGCCCGTACCTGGATGCCCGCATGCACCAGCCTCGCCACGATGCCGGCAATATCCGACCCGGGAGGAATCATGAGGATATTCTCGCTCAACACAGCGCCGGGAAATTCCGCAATCACGGCGGCGCCCTTCTCCCACGGGTCAATATCCAGCCGGTACCGCAGCGCATCGCCGGCAAGTTCCGTCCATTTCCCCTCAAAGATCATCCGGCCCTTGTTCAGCACGGCGATGCGGTCGCACATCTGCTCCACCTCGGAGAGCAGATGCGAGGATAGCAGCACCGTCATCCCCCGCTCGCGATTCAGCCGCAGAATCAGGTGCCGCATCTCATGGATGCCCTCCGGGTCCAGCCCCTCCGCGGGCTCGTCCAGCAATACCAGTTCAGGCCGCGGCAGCAGCGCCTGCGCCAGCGCCAGCCGTTGCCGCATCCCATGGCTGTACACGCGCACGGGATCGTGAATCCGCTCCTCCAGCCCGACGAATTTTACGGTTTCCATCAGCTCACCCTTCGGCAGGCGCCGCGTATAACTGGTGAGGATCCTTAGGTTGGTCCACCCGCTCAGGTAATCGTAAAATGCCGGCGTTTCAAAAATCGCCCCCACCCCCTGCAACGCCCGCAGCCTGTGCGCCTGTACGGAGACATCCCGGATGTACGCCGCGCCGCCGCTGGGGAATACTTGCCCCAGAATCATCCCGAAGGTCGTGCTCTTGCCCGCGCCGTTGTGCCCCAGCAGGCCAAAGATTTGCCCCTTGGGAATCTCGAGCGTCAGATCATGCAATGCCGGACGCGCGCCGAATGACTTGGAGAGACGGTCCAGGCGGATCACGGATGTTCCAGGTTGTGCTGCATTTGCTCGATCAGCGGTGCGAGGTCCAGCTTCACATCGGCGTCCGCATCCTGGTAAAAAGACTTTAACCCCTGGTCAATAATATGTTGCTGGATTTCCGCTCCCCGTCCCTGCGGCAGCCCCTGGCCCGGGTGCTCCTTCATTCGCTCCAGCGCATCGCTCACCATCTGTTTGCGCTTCGCCGGATCCATTTTATTGAAGGATTCCATCAACTGCTGGAATCCCGTTGGCAGCGTCGCATCCAGGTAGGCATCCTGCTCATCCGGCGTCAGCTTGTTTAAAAACTCGCGCCCTATCCGTTGGCGATTCAATTCCTGCCGCTCATCAAAACTCAGCCGGTTCACCATATTCTCCATGCGCGCGATCGCCCGTGCCCGCGCATCGCCTTGCAGGCTGTCCAGATTCATGCTTCCCGCATACGCGGTCACAGAAGCCGCCGTCGGCCTGCTCGCATTGGCAAAATGGATCACAATCGCGGCCACCAGCCACACTGCGGCAATCAGCCCGATTGTCTTTAGCCAGAACTTCATCATGGCAAGTGTGACACAGTTGCGGCCCATCCGCACCAATGGCTTTGGACGATTCTCCAATCCGCCCCGCTTGTGGCCGGAAACCGCTATGGACCGGTGCTTTTGATCACCGGCGATAGCGGGCGCAAATCCGCCCTCAGCAACCATAGCACCACCGCCAGCATCACCGCGTCCTCGATCAGTTCCGCCCAAAAGCCGCGATGCGTTCCGTGGCCGAAACACCCGCATGAGATATCCAGCCCGCGCAGCCGTGTGCTCGCCATTGCGGCCAGAAAGGCGACCAGGAGAACCGCCGAGATCGCCAGCGCTCCGCGATACCCGATGCGCGCAATCAATGCCACGCCGCATACAATCTCCAGCCATGGCAGATACAGCGCCAGCAGCGCCCCGTCGATCCATGGCAGAAACGGGACCCGGTAATTCTGGATATCCAGCGCAAAGCCTGCCGGGTCCCACGCTTTCAATACCCCGGCCACCAGGAAAACGGCTCCAATGACCGCCGCCACCATGTGCTGCGTATTCCGGCTCATCGCTTTCGCGGGTTCACGCACTGATTATTGGTTCGCATGAATCAAGGGATGTTGCGCCGCCCAGGCCTCCCAGCCGCCTTGCAGCACATACACATTGGAGATTTGCGCCTCCTCGCGCAGCCGCCGGGCGACATCGTGGCTCGTCTGGCAGCTCAGGCTGCTGCAATAGACGACGATCTTTCGGGTCGTGTCCCATTGATCCAACACCGCCGGCAGCAAATCGTCCCAACGATCTTCATTCAATGGGAGCGCTCCCGGGATGTGGCCCCGCTGAAATTCCTGATTCGGACGCGCATCGATCCACAGGACATTCCTGCCCCAGGCCGTGGCCGCCGCGAGGGTGACTTCGTCCGATTGCCACGAGGGCCGGCGCGGATGCCAGATGCCCGCGGCGATTGCCGGCAGCAATGCAAGCCCGAGGATGGAGATAACCTGCCTGAGCAAAAGCCGCATGGAAGCGTTAACTGGTGCGGACGTGGGCCGTCACGGTCCGCGGTCCCTTGCCCTCCACATCGGAGGTCACCGTGATATCGGCCCGGACATGGCGGCTCCTGGGCGTCACAGTCAGCTTATACTCCGCTCCCGCCTTCACCGTATCCATCTTCACCGTCACATCCGGGCTTTCGGATTTTGCATCCAGGTTCTTCAGCTTGAATCCATCGGTCACGCTCACGGCGATCACCTTCGGCGTCAGCGGCTCGCCCGGCTGCCAGAAGAGCAGCCGCGGGAGAATATCCACCGCCTCCTGCACCAGCACCCGCAGGTAGATGGTGCTCTCCTGGTTCTTCGGATCATTGGTCTCGATGACGATCGGCTCCTCGTACAGCCCGTGCCGGTTCAGGGTCTTGAAGGAGACATCGATCGTCCCCGTGCCGCCCGGAGGCACCGGTTTGGAATCGGCCACCGCCGCGGTGCATCCGCAACTCGTCCGCGTATTGGTTACCTTGATGGGGTAGTTCCCCGTGTTGGTGAAGGTGAATTGCGCTTCGGCCCGCGCCATCGCCGGGTCTGCCGCAGTGAAGACCTTGGTCGCCGCCCATTGCAAATCCGCATGGGCCAGCAGCGGGAAAAAGAGGAAAAGGAGACAACGCCTGGACACCCTCCCAATTACGCAGGAAAATCCCGTTTCCGAAACCAGAAAATGCGCCGGGCAAATTTGCTCACCGTTCCGGCAGAGCCAGAATCATCCGCTTCTTTTCGTCAAAACCCAGGGAATGGAATCTCCGGATCTCCTCCACCCGGCGGATGCCGTTCAGCGTATCGAGGTAGCGCGTGTAGCGCTCCGCCAGTTCCGCGCTTTCCATGTAGCGCCCCCGCAGGTTTGGATCGGAGTAGGCCCCGGGGCTCGCGACAGAGAAAAGGTGGAACCGCAGCCAGCGCCGGTCCGCGCGGGAGATGCGCTGGGACTTGCGGAAAAAGGCGACAAAGAGCAGCAGCACCAGGTAGGTATCCACCTGCGCCTGCAACTCCAGGTTCCGCGCAAATTCCTCGGTGTGGATTTCGCGCGAGCCCTGCTGGAACTTGAGCGCGGCGTGCAGCGCATGGTTGATCTCTTCCACGAACGCGATCAGCGCGCGGATGTTGGACTCGCTGATCCCCCGCCGCGGGTCGTTCTGCTCCAATTGCTCGATCAGCCAGCGGGAGTAGTAAATGCCCACGTAAAGCTGATCGCCCGACCGCCGCAGGAAGGTCCGCGCCAGCTCGCTCAATTCCCGCGCGGACGCCCCGGCCAGCCGCGAGAGCTGTCCGCATCGCTGCCGGTCGATCAGGCAATCCTCCAGATTAATGCCCACGCTCGCGTAGGTCCGCTCAAATAATCGCTGGATTTCGCTGAAGAAAGTAGGCTGCATTCCGGGTCTCTCAGGCCAGAAGCGGGATATGGGAAGCATCGTCGATGTTCAGCAGCGAATCCGAGAGGCGATTCAGCGCCAGCCGCACATCGCGAAACTGTTCCGCCAGCGCGTTGTAGATATCCTGCAGCTCCGCCGCGCGCGCATACGTGTGGCCGGCCACCACCTTGTAGTTCATACGCCCCATATCTTCATAAAAACTCACATCCGGCGCTCCGCGCTCTGAGCGCCGCTGCACGGTGCTCGGGAAGATGCCGCTGAGAAAGAGGGAATAATTCCCCGCATGCGCGCGGATGAGATACGTCTGCACCGGCGAGGCATTGCGCAACGCCAGCATCATATCGGAGAGGTATTGGATGGGCGAGCCATCCGTGGAGGCCGGCGATTTCAGCCGTGCCGTGCGGGAAAAGGCCTCGAGCAGCGAGGCGATGTAATCGCACAGGCGCCGGTCCCGCAGCCCTGATTCTTTAAAGACATGCCTGGTCAAAACGTAGAAGTAGAGCTGTGGAGAAATGCACAGTTGCGCCGTGCTGGAAAGGATGGCCTGGAAGAGCAACTCGTGGTCGAGAATGCTGTCGCGCATCTCCTGGTCGGTCAAAAGCTCTGTCAGAGAGATGGAATCCTCTCGGGACTTGCCGAGAGTTTTAACGATGAAGGTGAAATCTTCGGCTGTGAAGCGGTCCCGGCAATTCGCTTGAATCATCGGGTCTTTCATCTAAGCAACGTCTGTGCCAGGGAAGGGCACGGTTCGATTTTTTGGCCGCATCTTACAACTCCGTCACCCCGGATTCGATGCGAAGAGGCGGTCCGGATTCATGATAGGAAAGCTTTTGCGCGGCGGAGCGGCCCGGCTAGTCTTGCGGAGCGATGAGAAAATTCCTGCGCCGCCTCATGGGGCTGGCCGCCTTGTTGATCCTTGGTTTCCTGGCGTGGGGGGGGTGGTACGTCTGCAACCATGGCTTCAGCCGGCATTGGCGCCTGCGCGTCAGCCAGGAGTTTCGCCGCCGCGGCTTGGACCTTTACGTCCACCGGCTCACCCTCGATCCCATCCAGGGCCTGGTCGCGCGCGAGGTGGAGGTGCATGACGCCGCCGATCCCACCCGGCTCATGGCCACGGTGGATCGCGTGGCGCTGGATATCAATCTCACCAATCTCCTCCACGACAAGCCGTTCCTGGATGCCGTGGACCTGCGCAACGCGAATCTCTCCCTGCCGCTGAACGCGGACGATCCGCAGAGCGAGCGCATCAAGGTCTCCCATCTCAACGCCCGCGTCATTTTCCCGCCCCATGAGTGGTACGTGAGCCAGGCGGAGGCGTTGATGTACGGCATCCAGGTTTCCGCACGGGGCCGCCTGCAAAACCCCGAGGCCTTTCATCCCGGCGAATCCGCGGCGCAGTCCCCCGGCGTGGCGAGCCGTCCCCAGATGGCGCTCGATTTTCTCAAGGAGCTGGGCACGCTCCATTACGGCGGCGCTCCGCCCCGGTTGGAGATCAACTTCGGCGGCGACCTCGCGGACATGGGCACGCTCTACGCCGATGCGACACTCTGGGGCGCAAAAATTCGCCGCAATGGCGCGGAATTAACGCAACTCTACGCCGCGCTCGGCCTTCGCGGCAGCCTGATATCCCTCAAGCAATGCAACATTAGCGATGTCCATGGGGAGATGGATGCCAGCGGCTCCTTCGACATGGACAAGGAAAACGCCTTGCTCGAACTGCGCTCGACGCTCGATCCACGAAATCTCGCGCGCCTCCTCAAGATCCCGGACCCGCTTGAAAACTGGCGTTTCAACGATCCGCCGGAGTTGGAACTCTCGGGCAGCGGCACTCTCGGCCAAAAACCCGCCGGTCTCGTAACCGGGCGCCTCGCCCTCCAAAAATTCTCCATCAAGGATACCGGGTTCACCGGCGCCGGAGCGGATTTTTCATGGAATGGCGATCGCTGGTACGTCCGCAACGGGTGGCTCCGCAATGCCTCCGGCACAGTCACCGCGCAGGCGATGTCGCTGCCGGGGAACTTCCGCGCCCGGGTGAATAGCGGCATCAATCCCAACTCCCTGCGCGGCCTCGCCACCGGCGGAGCGGCGGATGCCTTAAAGGATTGGGATTTCCAGGAGACGCCGCGTGCCACGCTCTCCATTACCGGCTCCGGATTGAACCCCGCGGGGTGGGAGACGCAAGGCTGGGTCGGCCTCGGCCGCACGCGGATGCGCGGCGTGCCGCTCGATTGGGCAAGCGCCGGCGTGGAGGTAAAAGGTCCCCTTTTCACCTATGAAAACTTTGATGTGCAGCGCGATGAAGGGGCGGCGACCGGCACTTTCAGTTACGACTTTGGCAAACACGAGGCGTGGCTCACCAATATCCACGCGCATCTCAATACCTCGGAAGCCGCCGTCTGGATCGATCCCGACCTCGCGCTCCAGCTTGCCCCCTACCGCTTCAAGACCGCGCCCAATCTGGTGCTCGACGGTTTCGTTCAATGTGCCAATGACAAGGGCACCCATCTCACGGTGCAGGTGGATGCGCCCGGCGGGATGGATTACACCTTCTGCAAGCGAGTGCTCGATTTCAGCAGGATCAAGGGCCAGGTCCTCTTCGGCGATCACCGGATCGATCTCAAGGACGTGGATGGCGCATTGGCCGGCGGCTCAATCAAGGGGGATGCGGATATTCCCTTTGGCCGCAATGCGCCCGGATACACCGCAAACGTCAATGTCAGCGAGGTCGATTTCGCGAGCATGACAAAACTCTATTTTGATTACAGCGAGTCCCGCGGCTTGTTGAACGGTTATTTCAACTTCGGCGGCAAGAGCGACGATCCATGGCAGCTCTACGGCTCCGGCATGGTGCAGGTGACAGAGGGCGATGTATTTGCGATTCCCGTGTTCGGCCCGTTCTCCGGCATCCTCAATACCCTCGTCCCCGGCATGGGGTATAACCTGGCGCATGACGGCACATGTACCTTTGCCGTGAAGGATGGTGTGATCAGCACGCGCGATTTTGTCGTGAAGGGCAGGGGATTCAGCATGATCGGCGACGGGAGCCTCTATTTCCTGGATGACCGGCTCAAATTCAATATCCGCCTCAATGCGCAGGGCTTGCCGGGCGTGCTCCTTTTCCCCGTCAGCAAGCTGCTGGAGTACACCGGCGCCGGCACGCTGGAACAGCCGCAGTGGAAACCGGTGCTCCTCCAGGGGCGCCACCCTCCGGCGGCAGCTTCCGCAGCCTTGCAAGCCCCCGCCCCTCCAAGGTTACGATAGCAATACTTGCCGCCGCGATACGCCTTTACACGCAGGCCTTGAATTGCTATCCGCTCTCCCCATGGATTCATGCACGGGAGCAGGCTTGGGGATCGAGAAGATGTCCGGGCCGCTGACGCGGAAGGGAAATAGCCGGCAACTCACCATCTCCCAATGGATTGCAATCGTTCTACTCTCCTTTGCCGGAACTGCTATTCGCGCCCATGCGCAATCTGCCCCGCCGAATGATGACCTGGCAAATGCCCAGGTTGTGACCGGTTCCAATTTTATCGTCACCGGCGCCGATACTGGTGGAACCCGGGAAAACGGCGAACCCGCCGTTACAGGATACAATACAATATGGTATCTCTGGACTGCGCCTGCCAATTTGAATGTCACGCTGACACTCAGCGGGACAAGCAATGGCGTCGTCGTCTCTGCGTTCCAATCGGGCACGGCGGGCCAGCCAAGTTACAATACGTTGAACTTTATCACGGCTAACAATAGTTCCTCCGGCGGCACTACGGCCTCGATCAGTTTTGCCGCAACCGCCAACACCACTTATGCCTTTGCAATCGGCGCGCAAACGTCCGGGTATCCCAATGGAGCGCTAAATCTCTCGCTTGCCGGCGTCGCCGGAAATCCGGTGTGGGCCGGCCCTGTCGCGCCCACTTCGGCCACTCCCGCAAATGATAACCTGGCAAACGCGCAGGTGTTGACCGGTTCCAATCTGATCGCCGTTGGGTACGATGCGTCGGCAACCAACGAACTGGGAGAGCCGGCGGTCACCGGCGATAACACGCTCTGGTATGTCTGGACCGCGCCGGCCAACCTGAACGTGGTGATATCCCTGGCCGGCTCCTATAATGGTGTCGCGCTTTCGGCTTTTCAGACGGGCGTCTCGGGAACCTGCACTTACAATACTCTCAATTTCATTACTGGTAACAGCAGTTACAATGGCGGAGTGACTCCTTCCATCTCCTTTGCCGCCACCGCAAATACGACCTATGTCTTCGCCATCGGCGCGTACGCTTCCGGTAATCCCAACGGGACATTGATGATGACACTCACCAGCAGCCCCGGCGGAGCGTTGTGGGTGGGGCCGGCGGCGCCGGTTTCCGACGCGCCGCTCAATGATGACCTGGCCAATGCCCAGATTCTGACCGGCACCGGCTTTCAGGCAATCGGCTACGACGGCTCCGCCTCTGTCGAATTGGGAGAGCCCGCTCTTACGGGCTTCAACACTCTCTGGTACCAATGGACCGCCCCGGCCAGCGCCATCGTCAGGCTCACTCTG
>DATAXI010000033.1:0-16148 GCA_036266845.1 Chthoniobacteraceae bacterium
GCGAGGAGAAGGCGCTCGTGAACCGTCACGACGCCGCCATGCTCCCAGTAGCCCGCCTCATTGGCGGAGGATGCGGCCAGCAGACTGGGACCCAGGTCCACGCCCAGAAGACTCAGCAACCCGGTGAAAGCGGAGGTGCCGCTGCGGTGCATGCCGAGCACCACGATTGCGCGATTGTTCAGCAGCCGGGCCATCTTTCCGGGCGGCTGGGATGGGGGACAATCGCAATCGCCAGCGAGGAGGATTCGCACTTCGTGCCCGGCTTCCGGGGTCCGGACATCCGCGCGTTTTTCCGCTGCAACAGCATAGACCACTTAAACCGGAAAGGGCAGCACCGGGCGAGCCTTTTATTCCCGGCACCGGGCTGGGCCGGACCACGGACAGCCGGGAGTGCTCATAGGAGCGTAAACGCAAGCATCCGCTGATTGGATGGATGGTTCCAGTCGCCGATCAATTCCATCTTCAAGCCGGCCAGGCGGGCCATCGCCGCCATTTCCTCCGCCGAATAATGGAAAGGGTCATGGTCGTATTGTGTGACAATACTGGATGCGAGTTGACTGATTGGCTCGATGTGGATCGGGTGGGGCGCCTGAAAAAAAGACGCGAAAAACTGCCCTTGCGGCGCCAGCACCTTTCGCACCTCCGCGAGGCAGCGGAGGATGTGATTACCAAAGAGATGAGTGAACACTGAAACCGCCAGAACGTATTCGAACTGAGTCTCGAACCGGCCCGCCTGAAACTTATCGTTCAGCAGCAGGTGCGCTTCCTTTTGGGCTAGGCCCGCCTGCTCCAACTCCCTCCGGCCGCCTTCCAACAGAGAGGCGTTGATATCCAGGCCGTAGTAATTGCCCGAGTCCAGGTAGCGGACGAATTGTAATCCGCCGCGCAAAGCGCCGCAGCCCATGTCGCACAGCTTGTGTTCCGGGCGCAGGCCGCGGCTCTTCAGAAATTCAAACTGCAGGTTCCCGATTTCATCCCACATGGCGCCCACCATCAGGCGATGCGCGCCCTCGGCAATCTCCTCAGGCTTCAACTCCCGATGATAAATGTTTACATTTACCATCGCTCCGCTCGCCGCCTTGGCCGGTCGCGGAGGCTTGGATGGCGGCGTTTTTTTTCGCTGGAAGAACATGCATCTCTTAAACCGAAAAGGCGGTTATGGGGCCAGTTTAATCATTCCACCGGCATTCGCGGAGTGGTCTGGCGATGCGATGACGATTCAGGATTCATCCAGCGGCGGCATTCCGGCGGCAGATGACCGGCCACGATGAATTTCCTGTAATCGACTTTGGAAAGCTCGGCGCCCCGGATTTGCTGCGATTCCCCGGACCAGCGGGCAAGTGCTTCCGCCAATTGAGCGGTGGTCAGGCTGGTCGCCGCTCCGCCGTGCACCTGGTGGAACGTCCCCTCCCCCAATAAGGTGAAGACCTGGCTCGCCGCGCCCACCGCCCGCTCGTAAAAGTCCAGGTTCACGAGACCGCCGCCCGGTTCCTTGTACCCCTCGTTGTAACCGCCGATCTTATCAAAGATTTTCCGGGGGATGAAGAAGCAGTTCGACTCCTGCGCCCTGCTGGCAAAGCCCTTTCGCGTCTGCTCGCTGGGCGCGCAGATTTCAAAAAGGCGGTAGCCGTTCTCCCACCATTGGCTGCGGAGAAGCATCTCCTTTTCCACTTCCTGGGTATATCCTTCCAGGATGCTCTCGGATTGAAACTTGGGTCCCAGGTGCCAGCCGAGCACTTCCACCATGCCGCCAGGCTCGATATCCAAAAGCCGCCGGCCCCAATGCAGGACGCCGGGCGTCACCATGCGCGCCCCGTCGATCATGATGCCGAGGTGCTCGCCCTGGCTCATCCGCACGGCGCGGTTGATGGCCACGCCGGGGTTGGGCGATGCTTCCCCGGGCGGGATAAAAAGGTAGCGGACGTTGCTCCCCTGTTTCCAAATCTCCTCCGGCAGAGGCCGGGGGGAGCCGTTGTCCACGAGGATGATGTCGTACTCGCGTTTCCGCACCTTCTTCTGGTACGGCGGCAGCAGGGAGCGGATGGTGTTCCCGATCTGGCCCTCCATCTTGTAACAGACCACGATCACTGCCATGCGCGGACCGGAGCTGCGGCTGGATAAGCCCAGACGTTGGGCGATTCGCTTGAGCATTCAGGGACCGGTCTCTTCGTTCTTGGCCGGGAGCGCAAACTATCGCCGGGCCTCAGGGATGGCAATGGCGGAATTCCCCGCCGGCGGAGCAATGCGCGCACCGCAGAAATTTCTCGGAATCCGGCCCGAAATGCACCTACCCTCCGGGATGAATTCACTCTGGCAGGGCCTCCGCGACAGCGCACAGGCTGAATTGAATCAGCGCGACTACCAGCAGAAATCGCTCGGTGAGCGGCTGGCCACCTCCGGCGTGGAAGCGGGCGAGCTGGTGAACGCGGACCGGGCCCAGGTGAAGTGGATTCCCGGCGTGGAACTTTTTCACCGGCGCATCTATCCCCAGCGGCATCGCGGCTATTTTGGGGAATTCGCGCGGCGGGGCGAAGGGGTGCTGGGGCGGATCGGCCTCTGGCCGCGCCAATGGGCGACCGCGACGATGTACGCGAATACGGCCAAGGGATTTCATATTCATCCCCCGTGCATCCCGGAGGGGACGGACCCGGCGGGATGGTTCCAGAGCCTCTTTGGCGGGTCTGCCGAGAATTACGACAAGCGCCCGTACGACCGGGAGCAATGGGATGTGATGTTCATGGCGCAGGGAACCGTGGAGATGCTGCTGGTGGATGAGCGCGCGGGTCTGGAGCGGCGCGTGATGCGCCTGCTGGTGGATGGCGATGACCTGCGCGGCCCCAACAATGTGGGTATCGTGATCCCGGCCGGCGTGGCTCACGCGCTCCGCGCGGAAGGAGCACGCGACGTCGTCATGGTCTATGGAACGACGACCACCTTCGAGCCGTCATTCGAAGGGCGCATCGCCAGCGATATTGAGAATGCGCCGCTGCCGGAAGACTGGCGGAAGTATATCGGGTAAGTTACGCGATTTAACGCGATAGCGAAAACGCGAGCGGGCGCGGGACACGGGTCAGACCCTGGTCCGGTACGCGGTTTGCGACAGGGGCGGCTCCTGGAGCACGGCCTGGAGGTATTCGCGGTAATCGCTGGAGCGCAGGCCGGCGACGACGGACTCCAGCCCCGCGCGGTCGATGAAGCCGTTGCCGTAGGCAATTTCCTCGAGGCACGCGACCTTGAGGCCCTGGCGATTCTCGATGGCGGCGATGTAGTTGGAGGCTTCGATGAGGCTGCCGGGCGTGCCGGTATCCAGCCAGGCCATGCCCCGGCCCAGAAGGCGGACATTGAGCTGGCCGCGGCGCAGGTACTCCAGGTTCACGTCGGTAATCTCGTACTCGCCCCGGGCGGACGGTTTCAAGGCGCGGCTGATTTCGACGACCTGATTGTCGTACACGTATAGCCCGGGGACGGCATAGGAGCTTTTCGGAGCGTTCGGTTTCTCCTCAAGCGAGAGGACCCTGCCTTCCGCGTCAAATTCAACGACGCCGTAACGCTCCGGGTCGCGCACCTTGTAACCAAAAACGCACGCGCCGGTCTGGATGCGGAGCGCCTCGCGGAAGAAATCGAGCGGGCCGTAGAAAATATTGTCGCCGAGGATGAGAGTGACGGCGTCCGCGCCGATGAAATCCGCGCCAATGACAAAGGCCTGCGCGATGCCGTTCGGTTTGGCCTGCTCCGCGTACTCGATGCGCATGCCAAGCCGCGAGCCGTCGCCAAGAAGATTGCGGATGGCCGGCAGATCCTTGGGGGTGCTGATGATGAGGACCTCCTGCAACCCGCCCAGCATGAGGGTGGAGAGGGGGTAATAGATCATCGGCTTGTCGTAGATCGGCAGGAGCTGCTTGCAGACGATCTGCGTGAGGGGATAGAGGCGGGTGCCGGCGCCGCCGGCAAGGATGATGGCTTTCATTGGGAATCTATTCCTGCTCGTAAAGGAAGCCGAGCCTCCGGCCAAGCCGGAACCACGCGGAGGTATCGCAGCTTTTTCTCAATGCGGAGAGGCGTTGCTCCGCGGTGGCGGCATCGGTAATAAGGGCGGGACCGGCGCCAAGCAGCCGGCCAAGCGCCATCCAGCGCGATGCGGCGAGGTTCTGCAACGCGGCCTCGTAGCTACCCCGGGCCAGAGTCTCGCGCAGGGCGCGGCTTTTGCCGGCGAGCAATTCGGGAAATCGGGCGGAGTCCAGAGTTTCGCACAGCGCCCCGGCCTGGGCATCGCTGAGCGAGCTGAACTGGGCGGCGACGAGATGCAGGAAGGGTTCCAGGCGAAAATCGGCGTAATTTTGCGACAGCGCGCGAAAGTATTCGCCAAACCGGGCGCGAACCTCGGGCGAATCCGCCAGGCGCGGAGCGAAGGCGCGGAGGAGATCGAGATTCATCCGCACCACCTCGCGCGGCAGATTCTCTGCGGGGCCGGACTTGATGGTATTGGAGCCGTGAACGCGGTAGCGGAGCAGTTCCTCATCCAGGACCACAAGCCGCTCCTCGACCGCGGCGCCGACCGCGAAAAAGTAGTCGTGCACGTAGCGGTAGGGGCCGAAGGGATGAGCCCGGAAATAGTCCGCGCGGCCGAAGAGATTGCTGGTGGTTTTCGTGAAATTGGCAATGCCAAGCCACGCGGCGAGCGAAGCGGGGCGGGCGCGCCACACGCTGCGCAGCCAGCGGGCGCGCGGCTCCTCCTCCGGCAGCGCCGCGCCCGCCTCATCGATGATCTTGAGCCGTGTCGCCACAATCGCGGCGGCGGGATTTGCCTCCAGGCAGCGCAGGCAGGCGGCGATGCGCTCCGGCTCGTAAAGGTCGTCGGAATTGAGGATGCCAAGGCAATCGGCGTCGCCCGCCTCCGCGATGGCGCGGTTGATCGTATGGTGCGCGCCGGCGTTGGGCTGGGAGAGCAGTGTGACCCGCGCATCCGCCACGGCGCGGGCGGCCTCCAGGGAGCCATCGGTCGAGCCGTCGTCGATCACGATGACGCGGTCCGGCGGCCGGCTCTGGCCGAGCACGCTGCGCAAACCGTCGCCGATGTAGCGGGCGTGATTGTAGAGTGGGATGACAACGGCAATCCGCATGTGCGGAGAGATTGAGGGGGGCGGGGAGGAGATTTCGAGCTTCGATTTTTTTCCGGCGAGGCCGGGGGAAGGGATACGGGGAAAAGCGGACCAGAAAAAAAAGAAAAGACGTTGACGGCTCCGCAAATGAGACTCATTCTCAGTAAACCGTGATGACGATGCCTGCCAACGCCGCAAAATTCTCACCCGCCGCGGATATGCCGGTGGAAGTCAAACCTTTGAGAACGGCGGTCAAGACACTGCTGATCACGGCGGCGATCCTTGTGGCGGGCGTGCTGGTGTGGCAGGGCGTGACGGCGGCGGGAAATCCAGACCCGACACTGCCCAATACGAGCCGGATGGGAGCAATCATGGATGTGGGCGTGCTGGTATTCCGCGAAGGGCTGGAGTGCATCCTGGTGCTCGCGGCGATCACGGCCAGCATGACCGGAGAGAAACAAGCGCACCGACGCCCGGTGGCGGCGGGAGCGGGCATCGCATTCCTGGCGACCGTCGTGACGTGGTTTGTCGCGGTGGGGATTTTGCATGACCTGGGCAATGACGTTTCGGCGCTCAATCTGCAGGCCGCAACGGGGCTGCTGGCGGTGGTGGTGCTGCTGGTGGTAATGAACTGGTTTTTTCACAAGATTTACTGGGGCGGCTGGATCACACTGCACAATCGCAGGAAGAAAGAGCTGCTGACCCAGGTGCAGGAGCGTCCTGAAACGGTGAGCTACAACAAGCTGTGGTGGGGTCTGGCGCTGCTCGGCTTCGCCTCGCTGTATCGCGAGGGTTTTGAGGTGGTGCTCTTCCTGCAAGGTTATTACCTGAAGATGGGGTCCGGGACGGTGCTCCTGGGGGCATTGGTGGGCCTGGGGCTCTCGGGCGTTGTGGCCGTGCTGACCTTTGTGGGGCAGCGGCGGCTGCCATATCGCAAGATGCTGATTTTTACCGGCGTATTGCTGGGAATCGTCCTGCTGGTGATGGTGGGCGAGCAGGCGCAGGAGATGCAGTTGGCCCACTGGCTGCCGACGACGAACATCGCCCGCTTGCAGCCGCTGGTACCGGATTGGGCGGGTGTGTGGTTCTCGATTTTCCCGACGGTGGAGACGCTGGCGGCGCAAGGGCTGGCGGCGGTGCTGGTGGTGGGATCGTATTTCGCCTCGCGGAAGCTGGCGCGGGTTTGATATCGCCCGGCCATTGGGGGCTGGAAATGGGCGGGCGGTCCGTATAACGAAGGGGTGATGCGCCCTGGCTTTATCGAACGCAGCGTGGAGAGCCTGGCTGAAACGCTGGGGCATGCGCGGCTTTGCGAAGATACGGCGGCACAGGCGGGCTGGCTGCAAGGAGTGGACCCGCGGGTCAAGCTATGCGGCCTGATGGCGCTGCTGCTGGCGGCGGTCTCGGCGCGGCGATTCGCGGTGACCATGGCCATCCTTCTCCTCGGCGCCATCCTTGCGAAGGCATCGGGAATCGGAATCCGGACCCTGGCGGTGCGGACATGGCTCGGGGTGCTGCTGTTCACGGGATTCATCGCGCTGCCGGCTATTTTTTTAACGCCCGGCCAGAGCGTGGGCCTGGGCATGACGCGCCAGGGGCTGATGGCCGCGGCGCGATTGATCGCCCGCGCGGAAACGGGGGCGACGATGGCGGCGCTGCTGGTGATGACCACTCCATGGACGCATGTGCTGAAAGCGCTGCGGACATTGCGCGTGCCCGCGCTGCCGGTCATCGTGCTCGGGATGACCTACCGCTATATCTTCCTGCTGCTGCGGCTGGCGCAGGATTTTTTTGAGGCGCGGCGCAGCCGGCTCTTTCGCCCGCTGTCGCGCCCGGAGCAGCGCCACATGGCGGGCGCCGCGGCGGGGATGCTTCTGCACCGGAGCATGCACTTGAGCGAGGACGTTTACCTGGCGATGCAATCGCGCGGCTTTCGAGGCGAGGCGTACACGATCGACGATTTCCACCTGACGCGGCGCGATTGGCTGGCGGCAGCGGGCTTCGCCCTGGTGGCGGCGCTTGCGTTCTGGGGAGGCTTCGCGTGATCTTCGAGGCGCGCGAAATCAGTTTCCGCTACACGGAGGCGCAAGCGCTCGAGAAGGTGTCGTTCACAATCGCGGAGCGCCAGCGCATTGCCATCCTCGGGGCGAACGGCTCGGGAAAATCGACGCTGTTGCGGCTGCTGGACGGGCTCTGCTTTCCCAGCGCCGGAGCGGTGCTCTATCGCGAGCGGGAATTGACGGAGCAATCGCTCGGCGATGACGAGTTCGCGTTCCGGTTTCGGCGGGCGGTGGCGCTCGTGTTCCAGAATCCGGATGTGCAGTTATTCAATCCCACGGTCTATGATGAGGTGGCCTTCGCGCCGTTGCAGATGCGGATGCCCAAGGAGGAAATCCGGGCGGCGGTCGCGGCGATGCTGGAGCGGTTCGAGATCGCGCACCTGAAGGACCGCGCGCCGCACCGGCTCTCCGGCGGCGAGAAGAAACGGGTGGCGCTGGCCTCGGCGCTGGTGCTGGACCCGGAGGTGTTGATCCTGGATGAGCCGACGGCGGCACTGGACCCGCAAAGCCAGAGCGGCATCATCGATTTCCTGATCGATTGCCAGGGCAAGAAAACCGTCATTACCTCCACGCACAACCTGGAGATCGTCGAGGAGATCGCGGATTACTGCCTGGTGCTGCATCGCGGGCGCCTTGCGGCACACGGGACTCCGGCGGAAGTGCTGGGCAACGAGGAATTGCTGCGCGAGACGCACCTGCTCCGCTCCCACCGGCACAAACATGGCGGCATATTACATTCCCACCCGCACGTCCATCAGCACCATTCGCACGGCAATACCTAAGTTCCGGCCGGCATAGATACCGTTGCGGCGATGAATTGGCGGTCAGTTGCGCTAATTTATCGGGCACCGCATTATCCTCCCGCATGAAATCTCTTTTGACCCCCATTTTGCTCGGACTCCTGATGGCCGCTGGCAGCCAGGCCCAGATCGCCGATGTCTCCGCGCCACCGGTATCCGGCAGCAATGCGTTCTATATCGGCAATCGCGCTCCGCTGCTGCCCGGCCCATTTCTGCCGCTGCCCACCACGGCCATCCACCCGCAGGGCTGGCTGCTGGAGACGCTGCATCGCCAGCGGGATGGCCTGTGCGGCCACCTGGGCGAGATCAGCGCGTGGCTGGAGAAGGATGGGAACGCATGGCTTAGCAAGGATGGAAAGGGCAGCCACGGATGGGAAGAAGTGCCGTACTGGCTGCGCGGTTACCTGGAGCTGGCGTACCTTTTGAATGACCCGAAGATGATCGCGGAGAGCCAGACATGGATTAATGGGGCTCTGGCAAGCCAGCGGCCGGATGGCGATTTCGGCCCGGATCAGCGCTTCGGCGACGGCTCGAGGGATTTTTGGGCGAATATGCTCATGCTCTATTGCCTGGAGAGTTACTACGATCACACGCAGGACGCGCGGGTGCTCGAACTCATGACACGCTACTTTCACTTCCAGGCGACGATTCCGGACGCGAAAATGCTGACTCACTATTGGCAGAAAATGCGCGGCGGCGATGAGCTTTACAGCATCTACTGGCTCTACAACCGCACCGGCGACGCCTCCCTGCTGGCGCTGGCGGACAAAATCCACCGGCGCACCGCCAACTGGGAGATGAAGGACGACCTGCCGAACTGGCACAACGTGAATATCGCGGAATGCTTCCGCGAGCCGGCCACTTACTACCTCCAGACGCATCGGGCGGCGGACCTGGCGGCCACTTACGCGGATTTTCACGTGGTGCGGAACCGCTACGGGCAGGTGCCGGGCGGGATGTTTGGCGGCGATGAAATTTGCCGGCCCACTTACAGCGATCCACGCCAGGGAACGGAAACCTGCGGCATGGTGGAACAGATGCTTTCGGACGAAATCCTGCTCCGGATCTCGGGCGATCCCGCATGGGCCGACCATTGCGAGAATGTGGCATTCAACAGTTACCCCGCCGCTCTCTCGCCGGACCTGCGGGCGCTGCGCTACCTCACCGCGCCAAACATGGTGGTGAGCGATTCGAAGGATCACGCGCCGGGCATCGCCAATGCCGGGCCGTTCCTCATGATGAACCCCTTCAGCTCCCGATGCTGCCAGCATAACCACTCGATGGGTTGGCCTTATCTGGCGAAGAACTTGTGGCTCGCGACGCCGGACAATGGGCTCTGCGCGGCGATTTACTCCGCCAGTACGGTGACGGCCCGGGTGGGCAACGGGACGACGGTGGGCATCGAGGAGGCGACGCATTACCCCTTTGAAGCCCGGCTGGATTTCACGATTCACGCCGCCTCGCCGGTCACGTTTCCGCTTTATCTGCGCGTGCCGGGGTGGTGCGCGGCGGCGGCGGTTGCCATCAATGGCCAGCGCGCGGATGTGGCGGCGAAGCCGGATAGCTACCTCCGCATGGCGCGCCAGTGGCGCGATGGAGACCGCGTCACGCTGGAGCTGCCGATGGCGCTTACCGTGCAGCGGTGGCCGGCCAATCACGACTGCGCGAGCGTGAATTACGGACCGCTGACCTTCTCCCTGAAGATCGCGGAAAAAACCGTCCCGGTGGACAGCACCAAGACCGCGATTGGCGATTCCGGCTGGCAAAAAACCGCCGACCCCTCGAAGTGGCCGGCGTTTGACCTCTACCCCGCCTCCCCTTGGAATTACGGGCTCGTGCTCGATGAAAGCCATCCGGAAAGCGCTCTCAAGGTTCATCAATCGCCGTGGCCGGCGAATAACTTCCCGTTTACCCCGGAGACAGCTCCCATCACCGTGGAAGCGACCGGGGCGCGCATCCCGCAATGGACGCTGGATCAATTTGAACTCTGCTCCACGCTGCAACAGAGCCCCGCGCGCAGCGGCCAGCCGGACGAGAAGGTGACGCTGATTCCCATGGGCGCCGCGCGGCTCCGTATTTCCGCGTTCCCGGTCATTGGGAATGGACCGGATTCGCACGCGTGGATCACGGCGAATTGACATCGTGGTCCCCAACCTGGCTGCGATGGTCGAGCGCGGGTGTTCAGGCGCGCCTCAGGGCGGGCACGTGCCGGCCCAGGGCGGCATGGAGGAGATCGCGAACCTTGTTCATGGCGCGGGCAAGGTGGAGATTGTTTGCGGCAACCATGCGGATGGCGATGGCCGGAGCATCCAGGCGGGTGCAGCCCACCCAGCAATCCGTGTGATGGAGCGCGGAGACCGCCGCGAGCAGCTCCGCGGGAAAATCGGCGCCGGCCGCGTAACAGGTGGCATGGCAGGCGGTGGAGAAAACCTGGCGCAGCGCCTGCACCGAGGGTGAGGCGGGCGTGAGCGAGTAAGTCTCGCGGGCGATCAATCGATCCTCGCACGTGAGACGGAATCGGCTCTCGTATCGCGTAAATTCCCACGCTTCGCCGGAAGCGACGCGCCCGGGAGCCACGGTCTCGAACCAGAGAAATCGAGCGCCTTCATCGATCTCCACGGAGGTATCCTGGAAGTAATTGCTGCCGGCATGCGGAATGAAAAGCGAGGGCCACACCTCCAGCCATGCGCCCGTTTCCACACGCAGGGTTTGATGCACGGCCGCCCTGCCCGCGGGCATGCGGTGGGCGCGATTTGCGCTGGCGCTGGTGAGGAGCATTTGCGCGCCGCGCGTTACCTCGATGGCCGTATCGATGACATCGCCGGCGAAAAGGCCCGCGGTGGAATTGATCGCGTTGACGATCAGGACGCCCTCTTCCCACCACGGCTTGCTGAGGTGCATCGGCGCGCTGACGTATTGGCGCTTCAACGCGGAGCGGCCCGCGGAATCGAGGCCGCAGACGAGCTGGAGGCCGCCTTTCACACGAACAACAATTCCCGCCGGAGCCACGCGAGCAGTTCCTCGCGGCCTTTGCCGGACTTGAGATCGGCAAAGAGGAACGGCCTCTCACCGCGCATCAGTTTCGCATCGCGCTCCATGACCGCGAGATCCGCCCCAACATACGGCGCAAGGTCGATCTTGTTGATCAACAAAAGATCGCTGTGGCGAATCGCCGGTCCTCCCTTGCGCGGGATTTTGTCTCCCTCGGCAACGTCGATGACGTAGATGAAGGAATTGACCAGCTCCGGCGAGAAGGTCGCGGAGAGATTATCGCCGCCGCTTTCAATGAGGAGCAATTGCAGGCCGGGATGCGCATCCTCGAGATTCTTCGCGGCCGCCATGTTCATGCTGGTGTCATCCCGGATGGCGGTGTGCGGGCAGCCGCCGGTCTCGACCCCCACCACGCGATCCGCGGGGAGCGCACCGTTGCGCACCAGAAATTCCGCATCCTCGCGCGTGTAAATATCATTGGTGACCACGGCCATGGAAAAGCTGTCGCGCAGCCATTGGCACAGGCGCAGGACCAGCATGGTTTTTCCCGAGCCGACCGGGCCGCCGATGCCGAGACGAATGGCGCTCATGATATGAAAAGCCTTTCGTACGCCGTCTCATGCCGCATGGCGGCGATCTCCAGGAGGGGATTGAAGCAGCCCGCGCACGGGCGCTCGATGGCCAGCGAATCGCGCACGATTTGCGAAGCGGCGCCAAGGCAGCCGGTGAGGAGGCGCTGGCAGCCCTCCTGGCCAATGCGGATCAGCTTGAGCGCTGCCACGCAATAGCCGGACAAAGTTTGGTACAGGTAAGTCATGAGTGCGGCTTCGAGCGGAACGGCGGCATATTGCGCGCCGGAGATGGTGATGTGATGGCCGGGCATTCCGCTCTCCGCGATGGCGGAAAGCAAAGGCGTGGGCGCCGTCTTCAACAGGATATCGAGACGGCGCGCGCCAAGGCGGAGGCTGGCGGAGCGGGCCTCGGCGGGGATTTTCCACGCGTGGATTTCGCGGTCGATATCCGCCAGGGCCCGCAGCTCCTCCGCATGGGCGGCGGCGTGGGCAAACCGCAGGTACGGCAGCTCCTGCAAGGCCAGCGCCGGGAGGATTTGCCGGTGCAGAAAATCGCGGAGCGCATTTTCGCCCGCCGCTCCGCCCGCCGCTTCGGAAAGGCGGGCGAATTCCTCCAGTCCCAGGGAGTGAGCGTACGCGCCGGTGGGGAAAAGCGGATCGCTCGTCTGGAGGACGAATGGGAGCCAGTCAGTGAACATGCCCTTGGCGCATGGGGTGAAAGACGCGGGTGGCCTCCGTGAACGGGATGTGCTCGCGCTCGAGCATCTGGCGCAGGGCGGAATCGACCGGCGCGCGGATGATGTCGCCGCCGATCTCGAGCGAGAAATGGAGATTGCCGATGAGCCAGCCGATGCGCGCGCCCTCCGAGGGAGCGGTGATGGGAATCTCGAACACCGCCTCGGGTTGCTGCGCGATGACGTAGGTCTTGCCGTCCACATAGAAAAAAGGCGTGTCGTCGGTGAACGGACGCCTCAGGTCGAAACCAAATTCCCGCCCATCCTCCGCGACGCCGCGCCAGCGCAGTTTTGCAAGGGTCAGCCGGTCCACGGAAAGCGTGATTTCCAGCACGCCGAGCAAGGGCGTGTCGAGCGAAGCGCGAATGAGGTCCATCCCGGGAGGGCTAGAACAGGAAGTAACGCTGCGCAAGCGGAAGCACGGATGCGGGCTCGCAACGCAACTCGCGTCCATCGGCCTTGACGGTGTAGGTTTCGGGGTCCACCTCGATCTTCGGCAGCGCGTCATTCCAGAGCAGGTCGCGCTTCGAGATTTTTCGCGTGCTGTGGACGGGCGCAAGGCGCTTTTGCAGGTTCAGTTTCGAGACGAGGCCGTAATCGAACGCGGCCTGGCTGACAAAGGTGACCGAGGTGGAATAAACCGCGCGCCCGTGCGCTGCAAACTGGTTGCGGTAAAAGGTGGGCTGCGGCGTGGGAATCGAGGCGTTCGGATCGCCCATGTTGGCGCTGGCGATGAGGCCTCCCTTGAGGATCAGCTCCGGCTTTACGCCAAAGAAACGCGGCTGCCAGAGGACGAGGTCCGCGAGCTTGCCCACCTGGATGGAACCGACCTCATGCGCGATGCCGTGGGTGATGGCGGGGTTGATCGTATATTTCGCGATGTACCGCAGCGCGCGGAAGTTATCCGCGGCGGAATGCTGGTCCGATGCGAGCACGCCAAACTGGCTCTTCATCTTGTGCGCGGTCTGCCAGGTGCGGGTGATCACCTCGCCCACGCGGCCCATGGCCTGCGAGTCGCTGGACATCATCGAGAATGCGCCGAGATCGTGCAGCAAATCCTCGGCGGCGATGGTCTCGGGCCGGATGCGGGATTCGGCGAAGGAGACATCCTCGGGAATCTTCGAGTCGAGATGGTGGCAGACCATCAGCATGTCCAGGTGCTCGTCGATCGTGTTGACGGTGAAGGGGCGTGTGGGATTGGTGGATGAAGGGAGGACGTTCGCCTCGCCGCAAACCTTGATGATATCCGGCGCGTGGCCGCCGCCCGCGCCCTCGCTGTGAAAGGTGTGGATCGTGCGGCCCTTGAAGGCGCGGATCGTATCCTCCACGAAACCGGACTCGTTGAGCGTATCGGTATGAATCGTGACCTGGACGTCGAGTTCGTCGGCCACATCCAGGCAGGTGGAGATGGCGGCGGGCGTGGTGCCCCAGTCCTCGTGCAGCTTGAGCGCGACGGCTCCGGCGAGCACCTGCTCCCGCAGCGGCTCGTGGGTCGAGCAATTTCCCTTGCCCATGAAGCCCAGGTTCATCGGGAAATGATCCGCGGCTTCGAGCATGCGGTGCATGTTCCAGATGCCCGGGGTGCATGTGGTGGCGTTGGTGCCGGTGGCCGGGCCGGTGCCGCCGCCCAGCATGGTGGTGATGCCGCTGGCCAGCGCGTGCTCGATCTGCTGCGGACAGATGAAATGGATGTGCGTATCGAGCCCGCCCGCGGTGAGGATGCAGCCCTCGCCCGCGATGACTTCCGTGGCCGCGCCAATGGTCATGCTGACTCCGCTTTGCAGCAGCGGATTGCCCGCATGGCCGATGCCGATGATGCGTCCCCCTTTGATACCGACATCCGCCTTGATGACGCCCGCCACGGCATCGAGGATGAGCGCGTTGGTGATCACGAGGTCGAGACAATCGGCATCCAGCGCGAGCGGGCTCTGGCCCATGCCGTCGCGGATGACCTTGCCGCCGCCGAATTTTACCTCGTTGCCATAGCCGCCCATCTCCGCAATGAGATCGCGCTCGACCTGGATATAGAGGTCCGTATCCGCCAGGCGGACCTGATCACCCACGGTGGGGCCGAACATCTCGGCGTATTGGCGGCGGGAAAGATGGAGTGGCATGGGCGTGATATCCTCAAAGAGGGCCGTCAACTTTGTTGTTCAGCCCGTACACATGGCGGTCGCCGGCCAGGGCCACCAGCTCCACCTCGCGCGTATCGCCGGGCTCGAATCGCACGGCGGTGCCGGCGGCGATATTGAGGCGAAAGCCGCGTGCGGCGGCGCGGTCAAACTGGAGCGCCGTGTTGACCTCGAAGAAATGAAAATGGCTGCCGATCTGGATGGGGCGGTCGCCGGTATTGGAGACGGTAAGGGTCACGCTTTCGAGGCCGGCATTGGCTTCGAGCGGCGGAGCTTCGGCGGGAATGATTTCTCCGGGGATCATCGGATGGGATGGTGAACGGTGACCAGTTTCGTGCCGTCGGGAAAGGTGGCTTCCACCTGGACCTCGTGAATCATCTCCGCAATGCCCTCCATGACATCCTCGCGCTTGAGGATGGCGGCGCCATGGCTCATGAGCGAGGCGACGCTGCGCCCGTCGCGCGCTCCTTCCATGATCTCGTAGGTGATGATCGCCACGGCCTCCGGGTAATTGAGCTTGAGACCGCGGGCTTGCCGGCGGCGGGCCAGATCCGCGGCGGTGACGACGAGCAGCTTTTCCTGTTCACGCGGCGTTAGATGCATGATTCACGACAGAATGCGGATTCGGAGCATTTTTGGGAAACAGTAAATTGATTCGGCATTCATTACACCGGCACCTCGAGCCGGACGGCGACGCGGAAGCCGACATTATCCCGCCGGCAATGGCGCGGCAGGTAATCGCGATGAGAGCAGCGCAGGAGCCGGGGGATGTAGTCCCACCCGCCTCCGCGCAGCACGCGCAACTCCCCGCCGCCATTCCACGCGGAGCCCTCCGCGGGAGCGCCCTCGTAAGTGGGATGCCAGGAATCGGCAACCCACTCGCAGACATTCCCGTGCACATCGTGAAGCCCGAAGACATTGGCCGGGTAAGCGCCCGAAGGTGTGCGCTTCCCCTTGCCCACGCGGACGCCATCTTCGGCATAAAGATAATTGGCATGGCTGGGCAGGAGCTCATCGCCGAAGGTGAATTTCGAGACTGATCCGGCCCGGCACGCAAATTCCCACTCGGACTCGCTCGGCAGGCGATAGGGATGGCCGGTCCTAAGCGAAAGCCACGCGCAGTACTCGAACGCATCGACCCAACTGATTTGCACCGCCGGCAATTCCGCCCCCTCCCCGGACAGGTAGTCCGGCCGAAACCCGCGGAACTCCGCAACCGTGACGGGCGCGATGGAAATCGCAAGACCGGGAGCGATGGAAACCTCATGCGAGGGGCGCTCCGCCTGGCTCGCGTACCGGTCGCCGGGATTCTCGCCCATCGTGAACCAACCCGGCGGAATATCGATCATGGGCGGCCCGTCGGCATCATGCCAAACGCGTCCGGGACTCCACGAGGGAGTGGAGCCGTTGAGAAACTCTGGGGTCGTCGCAGTCATTGGGGATCGGAGCGGAATCGCAAATCATCAATGGGCCATAACGCCGCGCGCCCCAGAGTCTTTCCATGGAAAGATAGTAAACAGGAACCGCACGCGCCGGGCGTTCAGCAGGGCTTGTGCCATGGCCCGCATCGCTGAGAAAACAAGCTCCGTAAGTGACTGTAGTATAAAGTCTTAGGTTTTAAAATCCATTCCGGCCCCATGCCCCGGCCGGGCCAATAGTGCTGTCCGGTTCTAAACAAGCTGGCGCAAAACGTACCGCGGGCGTCCTCTTTTTGCCGTCCGGATGGGGCGCGAATGCCGAAGCTTATGAAAAGAAAGCAG
>DATAXI010000034.1:0-25493 GCA_036266845.1 Chthoniobacteraceae bacterium
ATCGTCTTCTGCTTCGTTGTTTTTCACATCCTGCACTTCACCGCGGAGACGGTGGACCCGCGGTTTCGGACATTTGTCGATGCCCAGGGACGGCACGATGTCTATCGCATGGTGGTCACGGGGTTCCACAGCGTGCCGGCAAGTTGCTTTTACATTCTCGGCATGATCCTCCTTTGCATGCACCTGAGCCATGGATTCGGCAGCCTGGTGCAGACCCTGGGGCTCAATAGCCCGCGGCTCGAGCCATGGCTGATCAACGGCGGGCGCGTGGTCGCAATCGTCATTTGCCTGGGCTACATCTCCATCCCACTCGCCGTGATGACCGGCGTCCTCCATTTATGAACGACGGCCTCGACGCACATATTCCCTCGGGCCCGATGGATAAGAAATGGGATCAGCACAAGTTTGACTCGAAGCTCATCAACCCGGCCAACCGCCGAAAGTTCGATATCATCGTCGTCGGCTCCGGCCTTGCGGGCGGCAGCGCCGCGGCCAGCCTGGGCGAGATGGGCTACAACGTAAAATGCTTCTGCTATCAGGACTCGCCCCGGCGGGCGCATTCCATCGCGGCGCAGGGCGGCATCAATGCGGCGAAGAATTACCCCAACGACGGCGACAGCGTCCAACGGCTCTTTTACGACACCGTCAAAGGCGGCGATTTCCGCTCGCGCGAGGCAAACGTTTACCGCCTGGCGCAGGTCAGCTCCGCGATTATTGACCAATGCGTGGCGCAGGGCGTCCCCTTTGCGCGCGAGTACGGCGGGCTGCTGGGGAATCGCTCATTCGGCGGCGCGCAGGTATCGCGCACCTTCTACGCGCGCGGCCAGACGGGCCAGCAGCTCCTCCTGGGCGCTTACGGCGCGCTGAGCCGGCAGATCGCGGCGGGAACGGTGACAATGTACCCGCGCACGGAAATGCTGGAACTGGTGATCGTAGGCGGCCACGCAAAAGGCATCGTGGTGCGGGACCTGGTGACGGGGGAAATCTCCTCCCACGCGGGCGATGCCGTCATCCTCGCCACCGGCGGGTACGGCAATGTCTTTTACCTCTCCACCAATGCAAAGGGCTGCAACGTTACGGCCACCTGGCGGGCACACAAGAAAGGGGCATACTTCGCAAACCCCTGCTACACCCAGATTCACCCGACCTGCATCCCGGTTTCCGGCGATTACCAATCCAAGCTGACACTGATGTCCGAGTCGCTGCGCAACGATGGCCGCGTCTGGGCGCCCAAGGCAAAGGGCGACAAGCGACCGCCGAGCCAGATCCCCGAGGGAGAGCGCGATTATTACCTGGAGCGGAAGTACCCCAGCTTTGGCAACCTTGCGCCGCGCGATATCTCCTCACGCGCCGCCAAGCAGGTGTGCGATGAAGGCCGTGGCGTGGGCGATACGGGTCTGGGCGTTTACCTCGATTTTGCGGACGCGATCAAGCGCCTGGGCGAAAACACGATCCGCGAACGGTACGGCAACCTGTTCGACATGTATCACAAGATCACGAACGACAATGCCTACAAGACCCCGATGCGCATCTTCCCCGCGGTCCATTACACGATGGGCGGCCTCTGGGTGGATTACAATTTGATGAGCAACCTGCCCGGGCTGCATGTGCTGGGCGAGGCGAATTTCTCCGACCACGGCGCGAACCGCCTGGGCGCCAGCGCGCTGATGCAGGGCCTTGCGGACGGCTACTTTGTCATCACCGCGACGCTCGGCAATTACCTCGCCACCCAGGCGGGCAATAAGGTGGGCGCGGACGCGCCGGAATTCAGGAAAGCCGAGGAGGATGTGCTGAACCGCACGCGGCGAATGCTCGGCATCCGCGGCAAGAAGACGGTGGACCATTTTCACCGCGAATTGGGACTGCTGATGTGGGATAAATGCGGCATGGCCCGCAACGATGCCGGCTTGCGCGACGCATTGAAGCAAATCCCGCAAATGCGCGAGGAATTCTGGGAAAACGTGAATGTGCTCGGCGCCGGCGAGGAGCTGAACCAATCGCTGGAAAAGGCGGGACGCGTGGCCGATTTCCTCGAGTTCGCGGAATTGTTGTGCTACGACGCCCTCAACCGGCGCGAATCGTGCGGCGGACATTTTCGCGAGGAATACCAGACGGCCGACGGCGAGGCGAAACGCAACGACGAGGAGTTCGCTTACGTGGCCGCATGGGAGTACGTGGGCGAAGGGGGTGCGCCGCAATTGCATAAGGAATCCCTGAATTTCGAGGCCGTACACCTCGCTACCCGGAGCTATAAATGAACGGACCCGCAAAACGGAATTACCGGCTGCGCGTGTGGCGCCAGAAGAGCGGCCAGACGGAAGGCAAATTCTCGGAATACGAAGCGAAGGATATCCCTGCGGATGCCTCTTTCCTTGAGATGCTGGATATCGTCAACGAGGGCCTCGTCATAAAAAATGAGGAGCCGGTCGCGTTTGACCACGATTGCCGCGAGGGCATCTGCGGCATGTGCTCGCTGGTGATCAACGGCACGCCGCACGGTCCCAACCGGGCGACGACGACCTGCCAGCTCTACATGCGGCACTTCCGGGACGGACAGACAATCACCATCGAGCCCTTCCGCGCCGGCGCCTTCCCCGTGCTAAAGGATTTGATTGTGAACCGCTCCGCGCTGGATCGCATCCAGCAGGCAGGCGGTTTTATTTCCGTCCGCACCGGCTCCGCGCAGGATGCCAACAACCTTCCGGTTTCCAAGCAGAAGGCAGACCTGGCCATGGACGCCGCCGCGTGCATCCAGTGCGGCGCCTGTGTCGCCGCCTGCCCCAATGCGAGCGCGATGCTCTTTCTGGCCGCGCGCGTTTCCCATTTTGCCCTGCTGCCGCAAGGCCAGCCGGAGCGCGAAAGCCGCGTCCTGAAAATGCTGGCGAAGCATGACGAGGAAGGCTTCGGCAATTGCCGCAACCATTACGAGTGCGAGGCGGTCTGCCCGGCGGAGATCCCGGCCCTGTTCATCACCAAGCTAAACCGCGAATACGTGATGGCGGAGACGAAGAACGCGGTCGCCGGCCACAAGTAGGCGGCCCACCAGCCGGCGGGATAGCCGGGCGCCGGCGTATTAACCCGGCACGCCGTGTCCAATTACATGGATGGAGCCGGCAGAAAGCGATTGGCAATCGGGTCGAGCCCTCCGCGCGGACCGTCCACAGGCTGATATTGATTCGTTTTGGGATTCCAGCCCGTTTGTTGCGGATAGGGATAAACCGGCATTTCCATCTCCACCTTCCCGCCCACTACGCGCCTGCAAACAACCTCGTTGGGCACGGTTCCGTGCTCGCGCCATTCCATCACTTTTTTGAAGGTATCTCCCGGGAGGCCGAATCCGGTGGCCTGCGCCCCATGGCCCATGCCGGGAATGAGATAAAACCGGCAAAATGAGCGCACCTTGTCGAGATCGCCAAAATGCGCGATCACCCGCTCGTAATAATCGATTACGGACTGGGGAGGCACGATGGAATCGGCCGCGCCCGCCACCATGATCAGCTTGCCGCCATGCTTCTCGAACGGCCCCAGGTTAGGATCCTCCGCATTGACATAGGGCGCCATAAGCCGGGTGTAAGTAACCATATCATCCCCGAAGTTAATCTCATCGGTCGATTTCCCGCCTGCGAATGCCCACGAGACGAGCCAGAGATTGCCGTGCGAAGCACTGATGGAACCTCCGATCGGAATGCCCCAAAAGATACGCTCCCCGGTTACTGAATACCTCGGCCCATCCAGCAGCTTGTGCAGCGCCTCCGCCTGGGCATCGGTCAAACTCGGATCCTTTTGCCGCGCCAGTTGGATGACCGCATCGATGTCTTTGCCGGTGCAGCGCGGATCCGCAATGCACTTGCCCGCCAGCGCGGGCACCTGCCGCGGGGCCATGTAATCGATGCCCGCCTGTTGAATATTCGCCATTTGCCCGGGCGTGAACGGGCATTTCTTGAGGATCTGGTCGTTCCAGAGGAAATAAGCGTGCAGCGGCGTCCGGCACAGCGCGGGGATGTTTGCCACAATCCCGTCATAATCCTCGGGAAACCGCTGCGCTTCCTGGATGGCCTGCTGCCCGCCTGTGGAACCGCCCACAAAGTAGGAGAATTCAGGCGCTTTGCCGTAATAGGCCTCGACCGCCTGCTTCGCCACGACGGTCATGAGATGAGTCGCGCGATAACCGAAGTCTTTCCATACCTCGGGATTGCCCATTCCGGCTTTGGGCACCGGAGCGGTTCCCAGGTCCGTATGAGCCGCGGCAAAGCCCTGGGAACAGTTTCCGCAGAGAATCCCCTCGTCAATGGATCCCGCCGGGCCGCCATTTCCAAAGCCGATCAAACGTCCGTTCCACTTATCCGCGTCCGGAAGCCAGATTTCCACACGGATATTGGAGCGCGCGGAAGGGTTGAGAACAATCTTCAGGATTGTCCGCGGCGGAACGTTTTGCAGCGTGCGATTTCTGATCGTCACCGACGGGGAATCATCACGTTCCAAAAACTGAATGGCGCCGGACTCTATTTTTAACGCATGCAACGCATCGAGCCCGGCTGTCTGGGCGAATGCGGAGCCGTGCGGTAGCGCGGCAAGGAAAAGGATCAGAATTGCGCGCAAGACAATTTCACGAGAATTCAATGAACGATTCTTCGCACCGCATGGGGCGGTTCTCCAAGGTCCAACTCGTTTGGGGGCATCCATTTGTTGTCTTTCTATTTGGTCGCAACACCTCACACGCGGGATAGTTGCCACGCACGTCGGAAACATTCCAAAACGACGGATTGCCGCGCATGGAGATTTCGGGCCATCGCCCCGGCGCTCGCGGCACGGTGGTCGCCCCGGTTTCTTGCGCCCCGGCTCGCGCCCGGTTGCAAGTAAACCAAAAACCCCGGGCTCGCGCCCGGGGCTGACATCTGGCTGGCCCTTGCCGGGCCAATAATCTTCGCGAGGCGGATTACACTTCCGTCGCCTCGAGGAAGCCCTCGAGCTGGCGGATGCGGGTCGGGTGGCGCATCTTGCGGAGGGCCTTGGCCTCGATCTGCCGGATGCGCTCGCGGGTGACCTTGAACTGCCGGCCCACCTCTTCCAGAGTACGGCTGTAACCGTCCACCAGGCCGAAACGCTGCTCCAGCACCTGGCGCTCCCGCTCGGTGAGAGTCTTCAGCACATCGCCGATCTTCTCCTTGAGCAGCACGGCGGCCGTCATATCGGACGGGTTCTCGGCGCCCTTGTCCTCGATGAAATCGCCAAAGCTGGTGTCATCGCTATCGCCCACCGGCGATTGCAGGGAAATGGGCTGCTGCGCCATCTTGAGCACCGCACGCACGCGCTCGACGGGAAGCTGGATTTCCTCCGCCACCTCCTCCGGGCTCGGCTCGCGTCCATACTCCTGGACGAGCTGCTTCTGCACGCGCATCAGCTTGTTGATCGTCTCGATCATATGCACCGGGATGCGGATGGTGCGGGCCTGATCGGCGATGGACCGGGTAATGGCCTGGCGAATCCACCAGGTCGCATAAGTGGAAAACTTGTAGCCGCGGCGGTACTCGAACTTCTCGACCGCCTTCATAAGGCCCATATTGCCCTCCTGAATGAGATCGAGGAAGGATAGGCCTCGGTTGGTGTACTTTTTGGCGATGGAAATCACGAGGCGCAGATTGGCCTCCACCATCTCGGTTTTTGCCTTGAGCGCCTTGCGGAACCAGTTTTTGAGTTCCGTGTACTCATGGATCATCTCCTCGGGAGAGAGCCACATGCGGGTCTGCTCCTCGCGGAGACGGGCGGCGGAATCGTTTTTGCCGTCGGCCTTGCCCGGCTTTTTCCGGTTGGCCGCCTCGTGCTGCATGTTGATGATGCGGCGGTAGGTTTCGTCGGCAATGTGAACGAATTCCTCCACGACCTTCTGCTTGAAGTAAAACTTAGGGTAGAGCTTTTGGAGGGAGTCGTGCGCCTTCTTGAACTCCTTGAAGGTCTTGGTGTTGGGATTCGGCGCGCTGAGCCCCATGAGGCTCTTGTAGCGCTTCGCGACCTCGGCGGCGGATTTCTCAAGCTGATCGCACAGGCGTGGCAGCGCCTTCATGTAGCGCTCCCGGCTCTCGATCTTCTTGTCGAGAATGACGCGGTCGAAGCGTTCGCGGCCCTCTACGAGCTTTTGCGCCAGCTCCAGGTGAGCCCGGGCGGTGAAACCAAAGCGGTAGATGTGCTTTTGCACCATCAGCTCCGCGTCCTCGATGCGCTTGGAAATCTCCACCTCCTGCTCGCGGGTGAGCAAGGGCACCTGGCCCATCTGCTTGAGGTACATCCGGACCGGATCGTCCAGCACATCCAGCTTGGAGTCGGTCTTGTCTTCCTCCTCCTCGTCATGGGCTTTCTGGCCATCCTTATAGCGGTCAACCTCCGAGGCATCGATGATGTCGATCTCCATGGCCCGCAGCCGGGTCATGATGGCATCCATTTCCTCCGGCTCGTTGACGCTGTCGGGCAGGATTTCGCTCAGGTCGTCGAAGGTGATGTACCCCTGCTCCTTGGCCAGCTTGACCAATTCGCGGAGTTTTTCCTGGATTTCCGGGGTATCCAGACGGTTGAGCGCGGCGGCGTCGGGCGCGGGCGGCGCCACGGCTTCATCCCCCGCGGCGGAAGCCGGGACATGATGGCCGTTGGTGGCGGGATGGGAGCCGTTGGTTTTGGCGGCTTTGGCGGTCTTGGCGGGTTTCTCAGCGGTTGCGATATCCGCTGCATCTACAGAAGGAGTTTTGGCTTTGATAGGCTTGGGAGTCCGTGTGGCGGTGGTCGTCGGGCCGGAGGGGCGTTTTCCGGCGGGTGCGGCGGATTTTACCGCGGGTTTAACGGCAGATTTAGCCGCAGTTTTTCGACTGGCAGGCGGAGCAGGTTTAGGGGCGGATTTGCTGGGCATACCCTCGACTTGTTTAGGAGACCAAATCCCCGCCGTGGACATGGGTAATACTACTCAGGCCCGGACGGGGACAAAGGCCGCGAAATATCAGTGATGAGTTTTTGAAGGTCAAGGATTTGTTTTTGAATTTCCACAATCTCGCCGGGCGATATATTTGGCTCGCGCATCCGGGCCAGCAATCCCTCCTTCCGGCGCAGCAAGTCGCGCTTCTCGATGGCCCGCCAGCAATCGCGCCCCATGGCCACCCGATCCTCCGGCAGGCGCTCCCGCAAGAGCCGGTCCAGCAGCGTCTGGGAGGACTCGTCGAGCCCGGCGGAAAATGCGGCAACGCTGGCGGGATCGCCCGGCGTCAAATCGCTGTCGAGGATTTTGACCAGAAGCTCGGTTTCTTCCATTTCCAACAGGCGCGCGCTCCAGGGCTGGTTGTGAATCCAGGTCCGCATCCCGGGATCCCCCAGGGCGAGGAGCGTCAGCATCGCGATGGGACCGGTCGCCGCCAGGGGCTGGACCGCGGCGGGGCTGGCGGGCTCCGCCTGCCTGGATGCCTGGCCGGCCTGACTATTCCTGGCCGAGCGGGTGACGGCGGCCCAGAATTCCGAAAGCTGCATGGCAAGCCGGGTGGCCACCCTCCCGGCCACGGCCTCGCGCAGGAGGCGGTCGTTGATCAATTGCACCATCGCCGCCAGCTCGTGCGCCACCTTTACCTTGCCGCGCGGAGTCGCAAAGTCCGGGTCCGCCGCGTGGATATCGAGCTGGTAATCAAAAAAATCGCGCGCCGCGGCCACGCGTTCCACGAATGCCTCGGGGCCTTGCGTGCGGATGAGCGAGTCCGGATCATCTCCCTGCGGCAATTCCACCACCCGCACTCCCAGGTCCAGCCCCAGCAGCGCCGGAAGGGAGCGCACGGCGGCTTTCCGGCCGGCGGTGTCCGCATCGAAGCAGAGCACCACCTCCTCCGCATACCGCTTGAGGATGCGCGCCTGTTTATCCGTAAATGCCGTGCCCTGCGGGGCCACGACGTTCTGGACGCCGGCTTCGAACGCCGTGATGAGGTCAATCTGGCCTTCCAGGACAATCGCGCTCTTCTTATCCACCAGGGCGCGTTTCGACTTGTGCAGGCCAAACAGGATTTCCCCTTTCTTAAAGAGGGGCGTCTCGGGGGAATTGACGTACTTGGCCGCCTGGGCGTCGGAAGCGAGAACGCGCCCGCTGAAGCCGATCACCTCGCCCAGGTCATTGCAGATGGGAAACATGACGCGGTCGCGGAAGCGGTCATAGTAATCGCTGTCCGGATTCTCGGCATCGCGCAGGGAGACGAGGCCGCTCTGGACGATTTCCTCGCGCTTGTACCCCTTCCCCGTCGCCCATTCGCCAAACGCCTCCCACTCATCCGGCGCGTAACCGATTTTCCATTGCCTGGCCACCTCGCCCGTGAGGCCGCGATTGCGCAGGTAATTGCGCGCTCCCTTCCCCTGCGGTCCGGTCATCAGAATCTGGTGAAACCATTCCGTCACTTCCTGATGCAGCGCCAGCAGGCGCCGGCGCAGGGTCCGCGCCCGATCCTCGTCCGGCGAGCGCGCCTCCTCGACAATGGGGATGCCGGCGCGTTCCGCCAGCCGGCGCGCCGCGGTGATGAAATCGACGTTCTCATACTTGCCGACAAATGCGAATACGTCTCCCCCCTCCCCGCAGCCGAAACAATGGAACCGCTGCCGCTGGGGATTCACGGTGAAGGATGGCGACTTCTCCTGGTGAAACGGGCAGAGCGCCTTGAATGCCGTCCCCGCCCGCTTGAGCGGAAAATAGCCGCCGATGACATCGACGATGTCATTGGCCGCGGCAATCTGCTCAATCGTTTCGGGAGAAATCATTATGATTCGAGCAAACGCTCATGCTCAGCGCGCCTCACTCAGAGGTGCTCCAGAAGCGGGCGAAAGCCTCCGACCAGTCGCGGTCCTGGACGGCAGCCAATGCGTTCGCATGCATCGTCTGGCGCAGGCCCGGGTCGGCCACGAGGCGCTCGGTCGCGGCGGTGAAGTCCTCGACATCCAGGCTGCGCGTGACGTAACCGGTGACGCCGTTCTTCACCAATTCGCGCGGACCGCCGGTATCGGAGACAATCGCCGGCAGGCCGGAAGCCATCGCCTCAAGCACGACGTTGCCGAAGGTATCCGTCGTGCTTGGGAAAACGAAGACATCGGCGGAGGCGAACGCTTTCGCAAGATCGGCTCCGCTGAGGTAGCCGGTAAAGATTGCCCCCGGCAGATTCTCGCGCAACTCCTTGAGGTACGGCCCATCCCCCACGAAGACGAGGCGCGTGGAAGGATGGCGCTTGCGTAGGCGGGCGTAAGCGGCTGCGAGGACATCCAGGTCTTTCTCGCGCGAGATGCGGCCCACGTAGAGGAGAACGGGCTCGCCGTTGCGCGCGCCAAAACGCTCGCGCGTCTCGGCATTGCGCTGGTCGGGGTTGAAGAGGACGGTATCGAGGCCGCGCGGAAAAATCCGCAGCTTTTCCGCCGGGATGCCGCGGTCGATCCAGCAACGGCGGTAATGCTCGGAGTTCACATAGACGAGGTCCATCTGCGAGTAGAACCAGTGCATGTAAACCCAGGTGAGCGTCTCCAGCGAGCGGTCATCGGTAAGGATGCCGACGTATTGCGGAAAATCCGTGTGATAAATACCGGCGGTGCGGAGGCCGAGCGTCTTGGCCGCGATCAGGCCGACCAGGCCCACCGGCCCCGGCGTGGAAATGATGATCTCCGTGAATTTCTTGCGCTGGATGTAATCCACCATTTGCAGCACTGGCGGGAAGGCGAGCTTTTGCAGCTCGTACTCCGGCAGCTCAAACTCGCCGATTGGCAGGAAGTTTTTGATCGGGATGCCGTTTGCCGAAGCCTCCATGCGGGAGGTCACCACCACCAGGTCCCGGCCCGCCTGCACGCCGGCGGCCGTCATCCTCCGGATGGTATTGGAGACGCCGTTGACATCCTCCAGCGTATCGGTAAACCAGGCGCGCCGGGAGTTTTGCAGGGCGGGCGGCACTGAGCCGGCGATGGGCTGGAGCGTGGCCTTGAGCCAGCGGCGATCCGGAGTCTGGCTCTGAAAAGCGTAAAGGTAGGGCGCAAGCGCAATCAGGATGGGGGTGAGCGCGCTGATATCCTGGATGCTCTCCATCAGGTTGCCGGTGGAGATTTCCTTCACAAAACGGGTGAAGACCCGGTAGGCCACCTGGTTGGCCAGGCTGTTGGCCATGATGAAGGCGCGCCGCTCCGGCTCCGCCACGCCGGCGGTTTCGCGCGCCAGCGAGCCCTTGAAATCCGAATGGGAAAAGATGGTGGCAAACTGCTTCCAGAGCGAGGCGTTCATCGGCTTGGCCAGCTCGAAGATTTTGCCCGTCACGATGCCCTGCGCGAGGAAGCCGAGCTTCTCCGGCAGTGAGAATTCCGTGGGATCGCGCCCTTCCATGAAGCGGGAGAAGACCTTCTCGATGAGATCGCTGCTCTCACTGGAGCCGCGCTGGATTTTCTCCCGGATGAAGGAGTAGAGTACCTTGTAAACGCCGTGGGAAAGGGCCAGCGGCGTGCCCCCCTCGCCCGCCATCATGACGCGTCCCGCGCGCAGATGCTGCAGCAGCTCCGGCACGCTGCCGGTGCGCGGCGTCTCCGTCCATGCCTTGGCGGGGTACATTCCGCTGTGATCGTCGCTGCCGGCGACGAGCACTTTTTTCCATGGCTCCTCATGGGTGGGCTGGAGCGAGTGCTCATTGGCCAGCGCCTCCATTTTCTCCGGCGTCAGGCTGGCGAAAAGCTCCTGGGCCAGATCGCTCAACATGGCGTCGCGCAAGCCGTTGAGCCCCTCGAAGTGCCGGAAGAGCAGCAGCAGCCGCTCCACGTGGCGGCGGGCAAATTTCTCATCCAGCCGGTAGAGGGGATGCGCAACGGCATGGGCCAGGTTTTCCCCCGCGAGGTATTTCTGGAGATCGTAGATATTCTCGCGAATCCGGAATATCTCGCGATGCTGGGCCTCATTCAGCCCCCAGATGAGGATATGGACCTGGCAACGATCCTCCGGAAACCAGGTGGTGACCTGCTCGGAAATGAAGACGCCGGGCAGGCCGGCAATCTCCAGGCAGCCATCGATGCGGTCGTGATCGGTAATCGTCACGAAATCCATGCCGCGCTCGCGGAGGATGGCGTGCAGCTTGCGCGGATCGGTGTAGCTGTCGGGCACGTCGAACCGGCGCAGCAGCCACTCTGGGGAGCGATTGCTGAAACGGGAGTGAACGTGCAGGTCAACCTTCGAACTCATTGAGGAAGGCCCGTATGCGACTCCAACTCGCGCCCGTTGGCAAGGCGCGAGCGGTGCATTTTTTCAGCTCGTCAACGGACCAATCCTCAAGCCGGCACGCGCGCGCCAAATCAGCCCGGTCACGCTACCGCGGCTGCGGAGCGGATTTCATCCCGCAGCGTTGCGATGCGCTGCTTCTCCGCCTCGGTGAGCGGCGGGAGTTCCGCGGCGCGAATCGCCTCCTGATAATCGTGGAGGCTCTTGCCGCCGGGGATGATGGTACTGGTCCCCGGCTCGTCCAGGAGGAAGCGGAGCGCGAGCTGGATCATGCCGCGCCCGGACGACAGCAATTCCTCGAAGGCGGCGTAGCGCGCGAACTCCTGGCCGGCTTTTTCACCCGTCCAGCGGCTGCGGATATCGTCCGCGCCAAATTTTGGCGGCTGCCGGAAATATCGCCCGCTCAAACGCCCGCCCGCAAAAGCTCCCCGCACCACGCCGCCCGCGCCGTGGCTTGCGACCCATTCCGAGAGCTTGCGATTCGGCTCCATCATGTTCTTGGCGTATTGCACCACGTCCAGGCAGCCGAGCGAGTGCAGGTACTCGACCTGGCTCAGGTCATTGGTGGAAATACCCGCGGCGCGGATTTTCCCCTGCTGCCTGGCCTGCGTGAGAAATTCCGCCACGCTCTCCGCCTCGCCGGGCTTGGGCGCGCAATGGTAGAGATAAATGTCGATGTGATCCGTCCGCAGGCGGCGCAATGAATTTTCCAGTGAAACCGGCACGCGCGCGGGCGTCGCATCGTTCACGCGCTCGCCTTTCGGGCCGACCTGCGCACCAAATTTCGTGCCGATGACCCATTCCTCCCGGCGGCCTTCCAGAGCCTCGCCCACGCGCCGTTCGCTCTCGCCGTTGCCGTATTGCTCGGCGGTGTCGATGAAATTGACGCCGAGCTGGCCGGCGTCCCGGATCAGCTTCACGCAATATTCGCGGCCAAGCTCAGGGTGGCCATCGACGATTCCATCCAGGAGCAGCGGGCCGCCGAGTTGCCATGCGCCCACGCCGATTTCCGACACCATCAAATTCGTTTTGCCAAGGGGACGTTTCTTCATGCGGCCCAGTAGCTAATCGGGGGAATGCCGGGCCGCGAGGAAATAGTGCGCACCCGGGGCAGGAGTGGAAAAGACGCCAAGTTGCGGGACCGCCTGTGATGAGCGGCCCCGCAACTCTGTGCGTGTTGTCCCTAACTGGGAGTGCCCTAACTCCCGGCATTCCTTTAAGCAGAGCGTATGCCAGCCATGATCCGATGTTTGAATCCCGGATCACTAATTCGATTGAATCCTCACCCTCTTTTGCCCACGCTGGGCAGCGCTGTGACAACGACATCCAACGAACCCACCAATCCCTTTCGAGAAGGGCTTTCCAGCCGGCCGATGCCGCAGCCCTGCACCGTGGTCATCTTTGGCGCCACGGGCGACCTGACCCACCGCAAATTAATCCCGGCGCTTTACAACCTGGCCGAGGATGGTGACCTCCCTTCCGCGCTCACCGTCGTCGGCTTTGCGCGGCGCGACAAAACGGACGAGCAATTCCGCGGCGAGCTGGAGGAGGCCGCGCGCAAATTCTCGCGCCAGAACGTGCAGGACGAACTCTGGAAAAGTTTCGCGAGCCGCATCTTCTATCACCGCAGCGAATTCGGCGATGCGGATGGCTATAAGCGCCTTGCCAAACGGCTGGAGGAGATCGACGCCCAATACGGCACCCGCGGCAACCGGCTCTTTTATCTTTCCGTCGCGCCGTCGGAGTTCGAGGGCATCCTGAATCATCTCAAGCAATTCGGCCTCAATAAATCCGCTGCCGGCGGGTGGACGCGTGTCATCGTGGAAAAGCCGTTTGGCTATGATCTGGCGACCGCGCACGAGCTGAACAGCGTGGTGAACGCCACTTTCTCCGAGTCGGACACCTTCCGGATCGACCACTTCCTCGGCAAGGAAACCGCGCAGAACATCATGGTGCTGCGTTTCGCGAACGCCATCTTCGAGCCGCTGTGGAATCACCGCTACATCGACCATGTGCAGATCACGGCCAGCGAGCCGCTGGGGGTGGAAGGGCGCGGGCCCTATTATGACGGCTCCGGCGCTCTCCGCGACATGGTGCAAAACCATCTGCTGCAGCTCCTCTGCCTGACCGCGATGGAACCGCCCACCGATCTCTCCGCCGACAGCGTGCGCGACGAGAAGGTGAAGGTGCTGCGCTCGCTGCGCCCATTGCGTGGCGAGGATGTGGAAAAGAATGTCGTGCGCGGCCAGTACTCCGCCGGCGCGATCAACGGGAAGAACGTGGTGGCTTATCGCGAGGAAGATCGCGTGAACCCGCAATCGATGACGGAGAGCTTTGTCGCGCTCAAGGTGAACGTCGATAACTGGCGCTGGGCGGAGATTCCATTTTACATTCGTGTGGGCAAGCGCCTGCCGAAAGGGGGCACGGAGATCGCCGTGCAGTTCCGCAGCGCGCCGTCGGTCCTCTTTAACAAGGGAGCGAATGAGCTGGGGGCGAATGTGCTCGTGATCCGCATCCAGCCGGACGAAGGCATCTCGCTGCGAATGCAGGCGAAGATTCCCGGCAACGCCCTCCGCATCGAGCCGGTGAAGATGGATTTCCACTACGGCACCAGCTTTGGCAAGGCGAGCCCGGAGGCTTACGAGCGCCTGCTGCTGGATGCGATGAGCGGCGACGCCACCCTGTTTGCCCGGCGCGACGAGGTGGAGCAGGCGTGGAAATTCATCGATGATATCGAGCACGCCTGGCATCAGAGCGCGACTCCGCCGCCGCTGGCGCCTTACCCCGCCGGCTCCTGGGGGCCGCGAGAGGCGGATGAATTAATCGAGCGCGGCGGACGTTCCTGGCGTAGGCTGTAACCCTCCTGCTTTCTCCCCATGGCCGACGCAATCACGGATCTGACAAATGGACTTCCGGTCGAGATCGGAAAGATCGACCGGGAATTAAAACGGCTCTGGAAAGAGGGCCAGGGCGCGGCCACCAGGGCCTCGCTGATGAACTTCGCGGTTTATTGCGAAGGCGACGATGCGGTGCGGGAAACGACGAACCTGATCTCGCAGATCACGCGCGACCATGCATGCCGCGCAATCCTCATCGGCCTGGACCCGAACCAGCCCGGCGCCAGCGTGCAGGCATGCATCTCCGCCCATTGCCACCTCAGCCGCGCCGGAGCGAAACAGGTCTGCTGCGAGCAAATCTCCTTCCTCATGGGACGCGACGGACAGGGGTTGATCCCGAACATCGTTTTCTCCCATCTGGACTCCGATCTGCCGCTGGTGCTCTGGTGGCGGTGCGAGCTGCCGCGGGATGCCGAGGAGCAATTGTGGACGTGGGTGGACCGGCTCCTGTACGACAGCCAGGTCTGGCAGCATCCGGACGAGCAATTCAAGCTGCTGCGCGGCTCGATTGTCCCCGCAAGCCCGCGGATGACGCTGTGCGATCTCAACTGGACGCGCTCACTCTACCTGCGGCAGGCGGTGGCGCAGATTTTCGATCACCCGGAATATCTGGATGTGCTGGCTGATTTGAGCGCGGTGGAGATCATCCACGGCGCCGGGATGCGCTCCACGGCGATCCTGATGGCCGGGTGGATGGGCGCGCAACTGGGCTGGAAACTGGCCGGCACGGACGCCTCCGGGCTCCGGTTTACCGCGCATGCCGGTGGCACGGTGGCGGTGACGTTGCGCGAGGAAGCAGGCCGCGCGCTCGGCAGCATCAAACTGGCGGCGGGGTCAAACACCTTCCTGGTGGCGCATCGCGAGGGCTCCGGTTACCTGCATGCGGATATCCATTTGGACGGCCGGGATTGCCATTACCTGATGCCGGGGGACAAGGGCGACGCGGTATCGCTGCTGAAGGACGAGCTGATGTCCGGCGGCAAACATAAGGTTTACCTGAAGGCCGTCACGGTGATCGAGGCCGCGCTGGGCAGGTAATCATTGCTCCTGGTCCGTCTGATCCTGTGGACGGGAGGGATGGGACATTTTTACGTAGATGGCTTGCAGGGCGCTGCCCAGGCTGCCGAGGATGAAGAGAGCGAACGCCGCCACGACGGCATAGAAGAGGATCTTCCGCACCAGGCGGGAGGTACGGCTCTGCGGCGGAGGTCCTGGCGGGGCGGGGTCTGGGAGCGGATCAGGCATGCTTCCGGTTGAATCGCGCGGCCTCGCGGGCGGCTTCGCGGGTTTCGGTCTTTTGCTTGATATCGGCGCGCTTGTCGTGGGCCTGCTTGCCCTGCGCCACGCCGATCTCCACCTTCACGCGCGGTCCCTTCCAGTACATCCGCAGGGCGACCAGGGCATGCCCGCCCACGGTGGTGGCCTCGAAGAGTTTATTGATCTCCCCCGCATGCAGCAGGAGGCGGCGCTGGCGTTTCGGCTCGTGCTGCTCAACGCTGGCGCGGATGTATGGCTGGATGTCCGCGCCGTAGAGCCAGACCTCGCCATTCTCCACGCGCGCGAAAGCGCCGTTCAGCGTGGCCAGACCGGAGCGGATGCTTTTGACCTCGGTGCCCTTGAGCTCGATACCGGCTTCATACCGGTCGAGGATATGAAAATCGTGCAGGGCGCGGCGGTTGGAGGCGATGTCGGACATCGCGGCGCCGCCTTAGGAAGGCTGCTTCTCTTCCACCGGGGCATCTTCGTATGTGAGCTTGCCCTGGATGATTTCCGTCAAGGCGATATCGGAAAAACCCATGCGCGGGCCGGTCTCGATGAGAGGGCGATGCCCGGCGCTCAACTGCCTCACGCGCCGGGAGACGACGTTGATGAGGACCTGGGGCACGGGAATCTTTTTCGAGGCTTCTTCAAGGAGTTGGGCGGTCATGATGCGGCGTAGGAAAATGGAACAAACCGAAAAGTCTTGGGAAAAAAGGAACGGAAACATTGGGAGTGGGGTTCACGTTTGTCAAACGGCATTTTTGCCGGTTTCCGCGAAACCGAATCCTCCGCCGGCGGTTTAAGGAGAATCCAACCCTGAATTCGCCGCACGGCGCAAGGAGTCCCGCGCCGTAATGCGCGCGCTTTTAAGCGTGGTGCACCCGCTTTTTAAGCGTGATACGCTTGACCCTGCCCTCGTCGGGCGGGCTCCAGGTGATGATGTCCGGGTCATCCTTGAACGCGTTGTGGATGATGCGCCGGTCGTAGGAATTCATTGGATCCAGGTGGAATGGCCGGCCGGTCTTGCGCACAAGCTCGGCAATCTGCCGGGCGCGCTGGACGATGCCATCCTCCCGCATCTCGCGGTAATACTCGATATCCACCTGCACGCGCGGGGTATCAGGCAGCTTCGCCTGGACGATGCGGTTGAGGAGAAACTGCACATCCTCGAGGACCTCCCCATGGCGGCCGATGAGGCGTTCCTTCTCCGGGGTATGCACCTGGAGCATGAGAATACCCTCGCGCTCCTCTTCGTCGATTTCGCACACGAAGCCGAGATACCCCAGCATGGTGTCGAGGATCTCGGTTGCGGGCGAACTCATCGTTTAAATCGTTTCTTGGATTGCGCCACTTTCAGCGGCGCCGGTGCGGTCCTGGAGCGGGTCACATACAACTGAACGATCGAGGCCAGATTGGAAATGGTCCAGTAAAGCGCCAGGGCCGAGGCAAAATTGTAACAGAACATTACGAAAATCAACGGCATAAACATAAACATCTGCTGCTGACTCTTGTCGCCGGTCTTGGGCGTCATCCGCATCTGGAAGATCATGGTGACGGCCATGCAGATGGGCAGGACGTTGACCGGGATATTGCCAAGATGCATGATGGTGTCCGGCTGGGAGAGGTCGCGGACCCAAAGGAACTTGCTGTTCCGCAGTTCTACGGCGGTGGCCAGCACGCGGTAGAAGCCGAAGAAGATCGGGATCTGGATGACCATGGGGAGGCAGCCGGCCAGCGGGTTGACCTTGTACTCCTTGTAAAGTTTCATCACCTCCTGGTTCATCCGGCCGGGATCATCCTTGAATTTCTCCTTCAGCTCGGTCATGCGCGGCTGAAGCTCCTGCATCTGGCGCATGGAAGCGGTGGCGCGGTTCTGGATGGGCCAGAGGATGCCGCGGATGGCCAGGGTCATGATGATGATGGCGATGGCATAGCTGCCCACCCAGCTATGGATCAGGTTCATCGTGTTGAGCAACACGACGGAGACGGAGCGGAAAAAGGTCATGCCCCAATAGCTGAAGTAATACGTAATGATCCGTTCCTGGCCCCCGCCCAGGCTCTTGAGCACCGCGTAAATCTTCGGCCCGGCATAGAGGTCAAAGTTCTGCGTGTATGTTTGCCCGGGGGCGACGGTGAACGCCGGCATCCGGATGAGGCCTTCAATCGCGTAATTGTTGGGACGCATCCGATCGTACTTCGGCGCCGGGAGGTGCGGGTCAACATCCGCATCCGGCACATTGGTGTAACGCCGGGCCCAGACGCCGCTCCCGGCCGCGCCATCGCGAGGGGTGACGATGGTGGTAAAGTACTGGCTGCTGACGCCGGCCCAGGAGATGTGGTCGGAATCCATTTCGTAAACCGGCCGGGCCTGGCGGGTTTGAACGCCGACCAGCGGAATTTTGCCGGCGGCAAACCAGTTCACATCCACATGCTGGGAGCGCCCCTCCGCGTCCCAATCGAAACCGGTGTAATAAGAGAGATCGTTCTGATGGATGGGAGCGGCGGAGCCGATGTACAGGTAATAGCCGGCGGAGGGGATGGGGCTGGAGCCGTGATTGGTAAAGCTCACGCTCAGTCCCACCTTGTAGCCGTGCGCGACCGCGAGAGAATCCGGGAGGGTGAATCTCTTGGAAATCGAGAGCCCGCCCGGCTGGTCGCGGACGCAGAGCACCTCTTTGCCGCGCACCGTCACGGTGTACGGCAGGTCCGCACCCTGCTCCGGCTGGTCGCTGATGGCGCCGATGGGAAGGGCGCCAGTCACATTCAGGGTGACATCGCTGCCGGACTCCGCCGGGTAGCCGGTGAGCGCGGCGGTGGAGATGCCGCCGCCAAGATTGGTAAAACGGTAAACGGCGCCGCCCGAAGGCCCGCTTGCGCTGGTGATCTGCTCGGGGACACCCGGCTCCGGCGCGGCCAGGGGTGCGGCGGTTGCCGCGGCATGCGTCGCCGAGGGAGTGGCAGCGATAACGGGCTTGACCGAACTTGCCGGCGCAGCGCCGCCGGATCCAACACCCGAGGCGGAGGCTGCGGGCGATGGGCTTGCGCCCGCATTGGCCGGAGCCGGTTTGATTTTCGATCCATACTCGACCTCCCATAGAACGAGGACGAGAATACAGAGGGCGACTGCGATAATACCTTTGCGATCCATTTTGGAGTGAGAGGGGATGCAGGAAAACTGGCGGCGAGTCCAGTCCACAAATTGCGATTTTGGTCAGTGGGAACCCGCCGGCTTTGAGCAATGGCAGTGCGGCGGGGGGACGGGGTCAAAGCCGCTCCCGCCCCACGGATGGCACCGGGCAATGCGCCGGAGGGCCAGCCAGCCGCCCCGCAGCGTGCCGTGGGCCTCGATGGCCTCCATCGCGTAATGCGAGCAGGTGGGCTGATACCGGCAGCCGCATCCCGGACCCACGATTGCGGAGAGCAGCGGAGAAACGAGCACCTGATAAGCGCGGATGAGCAGCCTGATCATGTTAAGTCTTTGAAAATAGCCGCCTTCTGGCCAAGCGCTACAAATTCCGCTCGCAGGGAATCGCCGCTGGCCTTGCCCGCGGCGGGGCGCACCACCAGGACGACCCAAAGGCCGGGAAGAATTCGCGGCTGGGAAATACGCACCATTTCCCGCAATCTGCGCCGGAGGCGGTTGCGGAGGACGGCATTGCCCACGCGCCGGGAGGTGATGAAGCCAAAACGGGTGCTGGCCCGCTCCGGGTAAACCCCCAGGATCATATAGCGCCCGTGGTACGCGCGGCCCGCACGCTTGACGCGGGAGAACTCGGAGGATTCCGTCAGGCGCGAGCCTTTCGGGAACCGGAGCCGGATGGACTCGGAAAAATGCGCCGAATCCGGGGACTGAGCTTCCGCCGCCTCGTGGGGAGGCGGATCGCCGGGATCGGCTGGATCTGGAGCGGTCAGGCCTGGGTGTGACGGGCGAAGTGGACTTCGACGCCCTTGGGCAGCAGCCGCTTGCGGCCACGCTGCCGGCGCCGGGAGAGTATGGCACGCCCGCTCTTGGTCTTCATGCGCGCGCGAAATCCGAACTGCTGTTTGCGCGTGCGCTTGGATGCTTGATAGGTGCGTTTCATAATAAACTGAAGTTCAACGAATGTTTGGAAAAAAGAGCCGGAAGGGTAGCCGCCCGGTATCCAGTGTCAACACCGAACGAGCCCTAAATTTTAACAGAAGGCGGCGATGGCGGCAAAGAAGAGATTCAAATATCCGCGCCAGGCGGAATGAAGCGAGGGATCCACTTTGCTACTTTCCCTGAGGTTCACTCAGTACACGTCCCGCTTATACCGCTTCGTCTTCTTCAGTTCCTCGACGTAGAGGGCCGCCTCTTCAGGGGTCTTCTTGCCTTCTGTTTCGACGATTTTCAGCAGTGCCGCATCGACGTCCTTGGCCATCCGCGAGGCATCGCCGCATACGAAGAAGTGAGCGCCCTCCTGATCGATCCATTTCCAGATTTCGCCGGCGTTTTCGAGCATCCGGTTCTGAACATAGACCTTATGGGCCTGGTCGCGGGAGAATGCGGTATCGAGTCGCGTGAGCAGTCCCTCATTCTGGAAAGCGGTGAATTCCTCCTCGTAGAGAAAATCGGAATTGCGGCGCTGCTCGCCGAAGAGGAGCCAGTTCTTGCCCTTCGCGCCGGTGGCCTTGCGGTCTTGCAGGTAGGCCCGGAAGGGCGCCACGCCGGTGCCGGGTCCCACCATGATGATGGGCGTATTGCCATCCTCCGGCATGCGGAAGCCTTTTGCGGTATGGACGAATACCGGGACGCGGTCGCAATCCCCCACCCGTTCGGCCAGGAAGGTGGAGCAGACGCCGTTGCGGTTGCGCCCGTGGGATTCGTAATGCACGACGGCGACCGTGAGATGCACGGCCTCTTTGTGCGCCTTCTGGCTGGAGGCGATGGAATAGAGCCGCGGCTGAAGCTTGCGCAGCAGCTTCACAAACTCCTCCGGGGTGAGATGGACGCTCGGGTAGCCGGTGAGAAAATCGACATATTCCATCCCCCAGAGGTACTCCTCCAGGTCTCCCTTTCGCAGGGGATCATGCAATTCCCGCAACAGGGATGCCGCTTCCCCGCCCCGCTCGGAGATCGCCTGGACGAATTGCCTGGAAGGCTGGGTGATCTGGTAATCCTGGAGCAGCGCGGTGCGAAGCGGCTTGGGGATACCGTCGTTGCCGGGCACCGTTTCCTCGCCCGTAGCGTGGAGCGCGTGCAAAATCTCGTCCACCAGAGCGGGGTCATTCTTCGCGAAAACGCCAATCGAGTCGCCACATTCGTAAACGAGGCCCGAGCCGGCCAGACCCAGCTCAAAGTGCCGGGTATCCTTCTGGGAGCCCTCGAGGGTGAGCTTGCGATTAACGAGAAGGGGTGCGGGAAAAGGGTTCTTGCGTGAATACGCAGATGCGGGGGCCGTTTCTGTGGACATGGGCGGCAAATCAAAGCAAACCCGCCCACCGTGCGCAAGCCTCGTTGCTCCCGGAAATGGCCATCCTTTGCCCCCTGCAAGCCCCGGCTTGCTGTAATGCGCAGGATAAGCTAAGGATGGGGGGAGCCTTGGGCCGCCCCAGGGATATGTTTGCATTGAAACAATGGCCAAAACCCAATCCGCTCCTGCCGGGGAGATCGTCCTGCAACTTGGTGACCTCCTCAGCCGAATCCCCAAAGAGTATTTGCTCCCCGGTTCGCACGACCCCAGGCAGCCTGTCCGCTTCCCCGTGGAGGAATTGGCGGACTTTATAGAGACCGGCAGAACCACGATGTCGCTGCGGCGCCTTGCCCAGGCCTGCCCGAATGTCATCAAGCCTGACGCGGCAAAAGATGTGGATATCCCGTTTCCTGTCCAGAAAGTGATGGGCCAAATCCCCCACCGGGAGCTGGGCGAGCCCCGCCAGCGGACTCTCTTTTCCCTCCGCGGCGAGCCGGCGGCCGCTTCCGCGCCGCAGCCTGCCGCCGCGTCTTCCGCAACCGGAGCTCCCCCCCCCCTTCCACCCACCAATGGCGGCGATGAGGAGAAAATCCACCTGAGCCTTCACACCATCCTGGCCGCATTACCGGGGGAATGGCGCACGCCGGGCTTGCAAAAAGTGGATGAGGCGACCCGCGTTGCGATCCCCCTGCGGCTGGTGGAGCATCAACTGCCAACCGGGCGCGTGGAGATCCCGCTGACGCAATTCCTTGCCGGTGTGCCCCCGGCCCTGCGCGAGCATTTCCCCTCCGATCCCAGGAAGACGGTGCCCATCCCGCTGACGGAGATTTTCCCAAACCTGCCGGACCGGCCCAAGGGAAGCAGCCCCGGTGTGCGCGAACAAGTCGCCAGCCTGGGATCCACCACCGCTGTCCGGGAGACCGGCAAGGTGAACGACGAGCTGGCGCGGAAGCTGGTGGACGCCAGCACCCGCATCGACGCGCTGATGCGCGAGCGCGATGCCGCCGTAAAGCAGCGGGATGAAATCCGCGAGGCATTGAAGCGCCAGGCCGCCGCCGCGCCGGAGCCGGGCCAGGCCCCCGGCGAGGCCGAAGCCGCGACCGCCCGCCTGGAGGCGATGGGCCGCGAGCGGGATGTGGTGATTACCGAAAAGGAATCCGAGATTGGCGCGCTGCGGCAGCAATTGGAAACGCAGCGGAAGGAGCACCAGACCCTGGCCGCGGAGCGGGATCAATGGCAAAAGCATCGGTCCGAGCTGGCCGAGCAACTGGAACAGCTTAAAAACCAGCATAGGAAGGAGCTGGAATCCAACTCCCAGCGCGTCAACGTGACCGTCCGTGAGAAAGACGAGGGTCTCTCCCGCCTTTCCCAATCCATCGAGGACCGGAAACGGGAGTTAAAGAGCATCGAGCGCGAGCGGGACAATGCGATCCGCGAGCGGGAGGCCGTGGCGTCTCAATTGGCCGAGGCCCGCGGCGACCAGAAGAAGCAGGTCGAGACCTTGCGCGGCTCCCATAAGAAACAATTGGAAACCCTGGGCGAAGATTACAACAAGCAGCTCGCCTCCCTTGCCGCGGAGCACACCAAGCAACTGGAATCGCTGCGCGTCGATCACAAGAAGCGGATCGAGGCGTTCATGCAGGAGCGCACCATGGCGCTCACGGAGCGGGACCAGATCAACGCCCAGCTTGCCAAGGCACGCGAGGATCACAGCACTCAGGTGCGGACGCTGACGGGCGATTACAAGCGGCAGATCGAGTCGCTCACCAAGGATCACAAGAAAAACCTGGACGCAGTCCAGCAGCAGCGCGACGCGCTGGCCCGCGAGCAGAACAGCCTGACCACGCAGATCACCCAGGTGCGCGAGCAGCACAAAAAACAACTCGAGGCGATTGCCCAGCAGCGCGACGACGTGATGCGCGAGCGCGACCTGGCCAAGGCGCAGATGCAGCAATCGCGCGAGGATCACAAACGCCACCTGGATGTGCTGACCGGCGATTTCTCGCGGCAGCTCGCCATCGTGCGCGAGGAGCACAAGAAGGAACTGGCGGCCCTGAACCAATTGCGCGACGACATCAACCGCGAGCGCGAGGCTCTGGCCCAGCAGTTGGTGGAGGCGGAGAAAGGCCATCAGAAGCAGGTCGAATCCCTTACCTCCGACCAGCACAAACAAATCCAGACTCTCAATGAGGATTACTCGCGGCGCCTCGCCTCGCTGGAGGATGCGCGCAACAAGGTGGCCGCCGAGCGCGACGCGAAGCAAACCGAGCTGGGTCAAACCCGGGAGGATCACAAACGGCTGCTCGAATCCCTCCAGGAGCGGCAGCGGAAACAGGTCGAGGAGGTGGCGCTCACGCACAAAAAAGCGGTGGATGAGCTTTCCTCGCAGCGCGACATCGTCACCGGCGAGCGGGATTCCCTTTCCTTCCAACTCAGCCAGGCGCACGAGGCGCACAAGAAACAGATTCAGCTCCTCACGACGGATCACCGCCAGCACGCGGAATCATTGAACCAGCAGCGGGAACAGATCATCGCGGAGCGGGAATCGCTCGCGGCTCAGATCATCCGGCTGGAGGCGGAGTACAAGGGCTCTGTGGAATCGCTGCGCGGCGAGCACAACGCGGAGGTGGAGCGGCTGCTGGCCGGGCATCGCAAGGGACTGGACGATCTGGCCGCGGACCACGGGCAGCGCATCGATGAAATGCGCGCCGGGCATGCAAAATCGATGGCCGGGATGAATGCGCAGCAGGAAGCGCTGAAGCGCGAGAAGGAGGAGGTTCTGGCCCGTCTGGCCGAGCGCGAGGAAGATCACAAGAAAGCCGCCGCCGGCCTGGACGAAGACCATCGCAAGGCGCTCGAAGCCCTCAAGGCCGCCCATAATGAAGCGATGGAGGGTCTCGCCGCGGAGCATCGCGCCGGCATCGAGGAATTGACCGCCGAGCATCGCCGCCACATGGATGCCGCGCACACGCAGCGGGACGCTTTTTCCAGGGAGAAGGAGGCAATCGCCGCCCAGCTCGAGCAAGCCCGGGCGGACCATCGCAAAGCGCTGGAGAATGCCGCCGCCGCTCACGCCGCGCAGGTGCAGGCGCTGGGCCGTGAACACGAGGGCCTATTGGCAGCGGCGGCAGCCGCCCATCAGCAGGCGGGCGCCGCCGCGAAAGCCGAATTTGAAAAGCAGACCGCGGCAATGCGCGCACAACACGCCGGCCAGGTGGAGGCGCTCAAGGGCGAGCACGCAAAGCAGGGCGAGCATCTCCGCGCGCAGCACGCCGTGACGATTCAGGAGAAGGAGGCGCTCGCTCTGGCAATCGTCGCCGCGCGCGCCGAGCATGAAAAAGCGCTTCAGGCGGCCGCCACGCAAAATGCGGCGCAGCTCGACGCGGCCAGGAAAGAGCACGAGGGCAAACTGCAGAGCGCCCAGCAGGCGCACCAGGGCGCGATCGAGGCCATGCGCGGCGAGCACAGCGCGCAGACCGGCCAGATCAAGACCGCGCACGCAAAACAGATCGAAGGGCTCCAGGCTGAAAGCGCGAAGCGCATGGAGGCGCTGCAAGCGGAGCATGCGAAGCGCGTCGAGGAATTGCGCAAGCAACAGGCGGCAATCGCAGCCGAGGCGGAAAAGGCGCGCGCCGCCCATCAGCAGACACTCCAGGAGCTGACGCAGAAACATAGCGCCCAACTCGAAACCACGGCTGCCGCGCATAAGAAGCAATTTGACGCGCTCAAGACCGATCACGCACAACACTCCGCCGCGCTAATGCAGCAAAAAACCGCCGCGGACCGCGAGCGCGACGGGATCATCGAGAAACTCAACAAGACCCGCGAGGATCACCAGAAAGCGCTGGAAGCCCTCGCCGCGCAGCACCAGCAGGCAATTGCGGCGGAGCAGGAAAAGGCGCGGGGAGAAATCGCCGCGGCCGCCGCCCGGCAAAAGCAAAAAGCGGAGCAGGACCTTGCCGCCGCGAGCGGGAAGCATCAGAGCGATCTCGAAGCCGCAGCCGCCGCAAACGCGAAGCAGATCGAAGCGTTGCAGCAAAAGCATGCGCACGATTTTGCCGGGGCCAGGGCCGGCCATGAGAAGGAGATTGCCCGCGTCCACGGCGAGCGGGAGAAAGCAGTGGCGGAGGCGGCCGCCATCGTGGCGGAAATCGCCGCGCTGCGTGAGACGCACAAGAAGGATGTTGCGGAAATCAGCGGCAAGCATCAGCAGGCGCTGGCCGCATTGCGCGCGGATTTCGACAGGCGCTCCGCCGATCTTGCCGCCAAACATGCCGCGGAATTGCAGGCGCGCCAGGAAGCCGCCGCCGGGCGGGAACGCGCTTTCGACCAGGAGCGCAATGCCGCAGCCGCGGCAAAGGCGGCGGTGGAGGCCGATTTTGCGAAAACCCGCGAAACCCATGCGGCGGAGATCGTGCAATTGAAACAGGGCCACGGCGCTGCCCTCGCCGCCGCCGGCCAGGCGCATGCCGCGGAGGCGCAATCGCTGCGGGACGATGCCGCGCGCAAGACCGGCTCCCTGCGCGGCCAACTGGACGACACCACCAAACAACGGGACGCGCTCGCAGGGCAACTGGACAAAATGCGCGCCGATCATGTGCAGCAGATTTCCACGCTCACCAGGCAGCGGGAAGATTTGGGGAAGGAACGCGACTCGATCATGTC
>DATAXI010000044.1:0-2418 GCA_036266845.1 Chthoniobacteraceae bacterium
TATGGACCTCGGTGGTGGTCAGTCGCAGCATCGAGTGCGCGGGATCGATCCATTTGCCGCCGCCTGCCGTCCAGCCAGAGCCGGGCGCAATCTCCATCGTCAGCCCCAGGCGGTGCGCCTCCTGGACCGCGTATTGCACCAGGTCAAACCATTGGCTGCTGGCGAATTTTACCTGGCCCATTGGGACGCGTACGTGCGCCCACGCCAGCACCACACCGCCGATGCCCACGCGCTTCATGTGCTCGAAGTCCGCGGTGATGCCTTCCTTGCTTACGTTATCGTCGATCCAATGCCACAGCACCGTGGGCTTCGCGGACGGCGGTGGCAAGGCAAAGCCCGCCGCCAGCGGGTCCGCGGTTTGCTGCGCGTGGCCGCTAAATGCCGCCAGCCCGAGTGAGAGAAACAGGAGGAATGATTTTCCGCGGCCGTGAAGGATGGTGGATTTCATGGAGGAGGGGATTGTTCGCTGGAAAGAAATGATGTTAATTTGCGGGCATATCCGCGGCGAGAACGGCGCCATCTTTCGCGAGGGTGAGCGGCCAGCTTTTTGACTTTCCGTGATAAGTGACGGTAATGGTATAATCGCCCATGAAGGCCCGCGTCGCCACCGTGCCTGTGGAATCGGAATTCGCGGTCAGATTCGTCCGCCATTCCTTGAGCGTCAGGTCATTCCAGACCCGGCCGTTTGGCTTTAGAGACCAGTCCTTCCGATACATCGCCGCGCGCGGCAGCCAATCATTCCCCTCCCAAAAGCCCCACGCGATGATTGCCGTTGTCGCCGGATGGCTGAAGACCACCGTCATGAAGTCGTGGGTGAATCTCGCCTGCACATCTTCGTCCGGCACATCCACATCGAATTCCGTGCACTGGATTTGCAGGCCCAGCTTTGCCCATCGATTCAGCTCTTCGTACATCTTGGCGGGACCGGGAAGCTGCGAGCCGAAATGGCTCTGGATGCCGAGGCCGCCAATGGGCGCCCCAAGATACTCGAGATTTTTCAGCGTGGCCTCAAATGCATCCTTGTGGGGGTCGTTCTCGCTCAGATTCATGAACCCGGCGTAGTCATTGAGAAAGAGTACGGGCTTGGGATCGGTCTCGTGCGCAACCTTGAACCAGGTAGCCATGATGTTCTGCCCCAGGAGATCGAGGATCGTGTGCTGGCCATAGGGCTCATTGACCACATCCCACTCGCTAATCTGCCCTTTAAATGCGCCCACTTCGTCGCGGATGTGGTTCTCGATGCGCGCCTCCAGCGCCGTCTTGTCATTTCTAAGCAGGCCCACGTCCTTTGGCGCGAAGCGGAAGGAGGGCCAGACCAGATTGTGCCCCCGCACGGCGATGCCCTGATCTTGCAACCACTTCATCGCCGCATCCGTATAAGCCACGCGCCCATTGGCCTTGTCCTTTTCCCAACTGATCCATTTCATCGAGTTCTCAAAGACGACCTTGTTGTAACTCTCCTTGATGATCTCCCGGTAACGGTCGCTATCCGGCCCTGTGCCAGTGAGGAAGTACGGCACCACGGCGGAGCCGAACGAATAGGCGCTGCGTATTTGTTCGATCTTTACTGTGGCATCGGGAAGCGGCTGGCCGGCTGCGTTCTTGACATGGATTTTTAAATCGGCCTTGCGGTAGCGATCGATCCGCTCCGCCGCTTCCTTCCGCCAGGGCGCATCTGATTCCATACCCTGGTAAGTAATGGCGCTGTGGGGAAGGTTGGAGGTCTTCAGTGTGGCGCCGTAATCCAGCATTTGGAATCCTCCGAGTTGAATGACTTGCGGCCTGAAACCGGCGCGGAATGAAAGGGAGAGGTCATTGGCCGCGCAATCGTGATCCATCGTGCAAGCCCATGCGTACTGTTGCCATTGGCGCCCGGCATCCATATCCAATAGCTCAAGCCGAGAGCCATTGGAAACCTCGTCGAGAGTGAGTTGGGACAGGCCGAGTCCGGACTCGTTGCTCGTTTGCGCGGCACGCATCCAGACACTGATCCACACCACGTCTCCCTTGTGAACCGCGCTGGTGAGCGTTTGATGGATTTGCAAACTCCACGCCTTTGTCGGTTGCTTCAACGTGTGAATCTCAACCGCCTTTGCAAACGGAAGGCCCGTAACGTCGATGAGGCTGGAACTGCCTGCATCCCCGCCTCCGGAAAGCTTGAAAACGGTTTCCGGATGGTTCGGCAGCAGCGAGGCGCCGCCGGGCGGTGGTAGAAGCGGCGATGCGGCAATGGCGAAGGTACGAAAGAAAAGGGCGAGGCAAAGCCCTGCGAGGGAGCGTAAGCGTGTCATCGGGGAGATCGGAATGCGGCAAAATCAAACACGTGTTAGTCTGGTTGTCAATCTTTCCGTATTTTTCTCCCCGAGACCGGCGCGCGCGCCTTCAAATCGTGAGTTAAGTGCTTGATCCTGAAGCGGA
>DATAXI010000050.1:0-11287 GCA_036266845.1 Chthoniobacteraceae bacterium
CGGCCAGTGGATGGCGCGAACGCCGTGAACCTGGAGCGCCAACTGGCTGCGGAACGGCGCGCCCGCGCTACCGTTGTGATCGATGGGCTGGTGCAGACCGGGAAGGTGATCACGAAAGATCGTACGGCCTGCATCGAGCAATTGTGCAATGCCGGCGAGGCCTTTAATGAAACCGCGGCGCGCTTTGCCAACGCACAAGCCACCATCAAGACCGAGGCAAAGACCCGCGGCCTAACCAATCGCCACGCAAAGGCCGCGGAGGGCGAACGCGAACGCACCGCACGCTTCCAGCACCTGATCGACGCGAGGCAACGGCAATTTCCCAAAGAGACTTACGAAGACCGATTCCGCTCGGTCGCGAATTCTGACGAAGGCTCCCAGCTTTTCGCCCAGATGAACCGGCCGGGAGCGGATGAATAACCAAAACGACATCCAAACCAATGCCAAAAGAACAAGATCCGGAGAAACTCCGGAATAAAATCAAAGCCGGTTTAACCCGAGAGCAAGCGGCCGACGTACTCAGCCGCCAGGCTGAATACGACACCCTCCTTGCAAAGCAACCAAAGAAAACCGGCAAATAACCATTCACTCGCTACTTACACTTACACCATGATTCATCTCACCATCTTTGCTCTGGGCCTGCCGCTGCTGACCGTGGCCGGCTGGAGCGCCTACCAAAAAAAGGGGCTAAGAGCCTTTCTGGCCAATAACGCCATTATCACCAGCATCACGCCCAAAGGGAGGGCGACGGCAGTGGCGGACGCGGCATTCACGAGCCGCTATCTCATCGCGAAACGCGGCGAGTATGATTACAGCATCGCAATCGCCGGCCAGGGAGATACTCCTTACGGAGTCGTGCCGGATATGACGCCCACGACGGATACCGACCTGAGCTATCCCCTGCCGGTCAACATCCTGGGCCTCAACGAAGATACCGAACGGATGATCGCCAGCGGCGCGATCGCCATCGACAACCTCATCACCACAGACGCCAGTGGCCAGGTCCGCCCTGTCCCCTCCGCAGCCGGAACCTACTGGATCCTCGGCAAGGCGAAAACCGCGGCAGTCGCGCAGAACGACCAGGTGGAAATCATTCCCTGCTTTCCCTACCAAGTCACCATCGCCTGATAAGCAAACGCAGCAACTATTATCATGAAAACTACATCGAAAGCGGGAATGACTTACTCTGAATTCCGCAAGCATCACGCCATGGCCCTGGGCCGTGTGGCCCAGATCGAGGCGCAGCCCGTGGCGCTCATCGCCAATGAAGGCGCCGCCATCCAACCCGGCGCCGTGTATCTGGCAAACGAGTCTGTCTTCACCCAGCAATACTTTGACGAGCCGCTGACCAATTACGCCATCGGCTGGCGCGATCCAAACGACATTGAGGCCACCCTGGAATTCTTCGCTCCCAGCGTGCCGGTGCCGCGGCGATTCACTTACAAGTCCTGGACTAACATCGAGGAATTTCTCTCGGAAGACAGTTACGAAGATCTGCGCGCAATCGGCGGGGAGTTCCCCACGGTGGTCTATACCGGCACGGAAATTCATGCCCGTACCGATAATCGCGGCCTGCGCCTCCGTGTGGACCTGGATGAAGTGGCCGATCCCGATAGCACGCTCGCAGGCGGTTTCCCCGCCTACCAGGCGCGAATCGTGGAAAAGCTGAAACGGCGCATCCTCCGCAATTCCCTGCGGCGGGCGATTTCCATCATCTCCGCGGGCTCGATCAATACCGCGGTTACATGGAACGGCGGCTCCGGCCAGGACCCTGACAATGACGTCCTGCAGCAGCTCGTTACCGCGGCCACGCAGAGCGGTATCCGGCCAAATCGTGTGGCGTGGGGCGATACCGCGTGGTCCAAGCGCGTATTGACTCACCGTGCGCAGAATGACGCGGGCGGCTATGCCAGCGCGGGACTTACCCCGGATCAGGTGGGAATGTTCCTTACCGCCGATGCGCTGGTAAGCCGCGAGCGCTTCTCCGCCGCCGGCGCCCCGCTCGCGGAAGTGGTTGGAAATCTGGTCTTCATGTTCTACGCGCTTGAGGGTCAGGACACCGAGGACCCGTCCAATATCAAGCGGTTTTACTCCATGACCGACAGCGGCGGACCGTGGCGCGTGTATGTGCAGCAGGTCACGAGCAAACTCGTGGATATCACCGTCGAGCATTACGAACTGATCAAAGTGACAAGCCTTCTCGGGCTTAATCAATTCACGGTCAGTTAGGCTGTATTTTCCCCAGGGGTTGGGGCGCCCGTCCGCGGCCGGGACACCGCGGGCGGGCGAAAGCCTCACTCGATCAATCATCCTCATCATCCAATAGAAATAGAATCCCGTGAGTAACTGGACAACCATCACTATCGATACCCTCAAGGCCGCGGGACACGGCGCTCTTATTGACGCGGCGGACTCCGCAGCCGCCGGCTCTGTGGATCCGGTGGGCGAATCCATCGCTGATGCCGTATCCCGCGTGCGAGCCGCGTGCTCCGCCGGCAACCAACTCGACGCCGATTCCACAACGGTGCCAAACAGCCTGAAAGGATTGACCATTCGCATCGCCCTCTTCGCATTGATGGAGCGGATTAATTACCCGCTTGGCGAAGACCAGCGCGATACGAGGCGCAATGACAACAGTTACCTGCTCCGCATCAGCGATGATCGCCTGCGGTTTGAGATACCGGATACTGCCGGAGGCAATGCGGAAATGCAGCCCGGCTCCGCTGTGGACATTGTTACCCGCACCGACCGTCGCGAGTACACGCGGCGCGGAATGGAGGGCCTGCTCTGATGTCACTCCAGCAATTTCAGATGGACGTTGCGGCGCAAGTCGCGTCAATACCACTTGCGGTCAATGTGCCGGTATTCATCTTTCGGCCGCGGTCGGCGGCAACGGCGGCTCAAATACAGTCCAACATCGACGCTGCGCTCAACGCGATCAGCGCCAAAAACGGGAAAGCCGGCCTTGCCGCCACCGTACTAATGCCCGTGCTGGACACCAAGGAACAGGAATTACCCGGACCCTATCTCCATCTGCGCTGCACCATCCGGGTGCAGGAGAATGTGATGGTCAACATGGGCCAGAACGGGACAATGATTCCGTCTGAAGACTTTGGGGTGTCTGTTGCCCAGGCATTGCATTTATGGACCCCCGGCGGCGTGGCGGGAATCGTCCGCTGCTCAGGCGAAACCGTGATTCCCAATCTGCACTTCGCACCGAAAGTCACTTATGACGTCAATATCGAGGCGGAATTGACCAATGCCGAAATGCCTCGCACCTGCTCGCCACTCATCAGCATCGGCGGCGGCGCCGTTACGCTCTCCTGCTCCACCCCGGAAGCGCTGATCTATTACACGCTGGACGGCTCCACCCCTTTCCCCACCGCCGGCGAGATCATCACCACCGCCAGCGCTTACACCGCGCCATTTTCCACTCCAACAACCGGCTCCCTTCTTAGGGCCGCTGCTTACTCCGCCGGAAATCGCGGGAGCGATATCATCTGGCAGCAATTCTGAACCATTATCTTATCATGGCCATACCACTTCGTATCCACGGACCCGCCGTCATCCAATTTAACGGGGTCACTTACTACTTTAAAACCGGCCTCAAAGGCTCCATCAAACGCAGACGCGCAAAGATCGAGGTCGATGCCTTCGGTCAAATAGCCGAAGTTGCGCGGGATTGCGTGGTGGAGTTCACCGGCACGCCCGCCGGATCCATTCGCGCAGCCGATCTGGCCGGCCAGATGCCATATACGCCATCCATGGTAGGGCAGAGTCTCTTTGGCACGGAAGACGCGCCTCTGGTGGTGCAAACGATCAACGACGGCGCCACCATTACCTGGACGCGCGGCGCGATCAGCAAATACGCCCCCATCCTACTTTCCGCAACCCACGGCACCCTGTACAAAGGAGATATGACCTTTGCCTGCCTGATGGCGAGCGATTACAACCTGGCGGGCGCCACCGCATGGAAAACCATCACCGCGACCGCATTTGCGGACACCACCTTCGACCCCACCAAGGTGCGCATGTCGCAGTTTGTGGGATCCTGGGGATCGACGGCGCCTTACAACTCCTTGATTTCGGAGGATGGCTTCCTTTTGACCCCTGCGATTGTTACCGAACCGATCTCCGTGGATAACTACGGCATCATCGACATTGCGTTGAAATCCATAACCGGAACCGCGCAGTTCAAGCCGGCGAATCTGACCGAGGCGCAGATTGATTCTCTCGTTGCGCTGCAAGGGAGCGGCGCGTTCCTGCCGGGCTCGGCGATTGGGCAAGGAGGAAACGATCTGGTCATTACCAGCAACCTTCTGGTCGCTACGCTCAAGCAGGCCGGCGCCGTGGATTATGAATTGTTATATGCAACCGGAAAGCTCCGCCCTGGGGAAGTCGCCTTCGGCGCGGCCACGACATTCACCAACGGCGTGCCGAATCCTGTGATCACATTCAGCATTCCTTCGTGACCTGATTTTATGCTCGTCAGCATCGGCACATTCAATCTCTGCGACGGGACACGCGAGGGCGGGGTGGGAACCACGCGACTCCGCTTCCGGGTCAACCGTAAGATTCAGGTCCAGGAACTCTTCCGCGCGGACCAGGTCGAGACGTTTGACCGGGGCAACCGGCAGACCATTGCGAAATTTGAAATTACCAGGACCTTTCCCACCCAGGAGGAAGCGGATGTCTATGTGCTCGAGCATGAGGAAACCATTCCCTCGTCCGGCCTCGTGGCTTTTACCGCGATTCAACCAAACGGACAGAAAGTATTACGCTATCTGGCCGGTGGAAAGGTTGAGAGTCATGAATTGATGGAGCAGATAGGCGTAACTACCCGGCACCAATATACCATTGTCGGAGGCGAAATACAGCAGACAATGCCGTCCGATTAAAAAGTTCTCACCATTTAGATGCAATAACCTGTTTTTATGCCAACTTTCCAAACCCAGATAATCCGCATCGCCGCGGATACTACTTCCAAGGACAACGTCCTTGATCTCAACACGTCCGCGGAGCCGCAGGCATGGTGGGCGCGCGACCTATGCATCCAGACCGGCGTCTTTGCCGGGCAAACGCTGCTCGATGTAAGTGATCTTCAAAGCGTGAGTGTCAGTTTAAAGGATCCGTCGAACCTGGATGGAGCGCCGCTGGTGGCAAAGACCATCACCACCTTTGATAACACCACCACAGCCCAGACGTGGGCTGCCGGGACGCAGCAACACTTCATTGTCTCCTTCACCGCCGACGACCTTAGTTTCTCACTGACAAACGGCCAGCGCCTGGTCCACCTATCCATGGTGGCAATCACGACCGGAGGCCAGACCGGCACCTTATGTGTGGGGACAATTAACGTCATCGACGATGGCGGAAACAGCGCCGCGAGCAACCCAGCCAATGCGATCACGGTGGGGCAGGCACAGGCCATGGTGGCCGCGCTCGCGTGGGTTAACGGCCCTCTCACCCTGAGCGCCGCCGGCGCCACGGATGTCAAAAACACCCAAACGTGGCTGCAAGGCCAGGCGCCTGTCAGTGTCCAGGCTGGAAGTGCCGCGTTTGTCACGAATCTGACCCTCGATCCCGCAAACGCGATCCCCGGGGCGGTACTTCAAATTCCCATCGATTTCGCGGCATCGCAGAATGGCACGCTCAATATCTACGACGGCACCACCGGGGGCACGCTGCTTCAAACCCTCCAGCAACCCGATGCCACGCAAACCCGCAGTTACCTGCTCCTCTGCCGATTTGACGGAGCCCATTGGCACAAAATGGGCGGCTTCTGGACCTAAACATTTTCCACTTACTCTTCTCATTTAACACTTACTACCTTTCATGAATAAGACTCATATCACACTCCGGCCAGTATTCGCCTTTCTGGCCATGATTGCCGCCGCTGTCTTCCTTCAAAGTCTCCGCTTTCCGGCTTATGCGGATCCCAGCGCGGCAGAGACGCCTCTTTTCGGCAACGGAGCAGCGGCTCCAGTCGCAATCGGAAGCGGCACCACGATCACGCTGACCCCGGTGGGCAGCTCAATGACCGTGCCCATCACGCTCGGCACCGCCGCGAGCCCCTACATTGCGACGATCATCTTAAGCGATTCCGGCGCAGAAACCGGCGGCCAGATCGATCTTCCGATCTCGTACCCCGCCACAGCCTCCAATCCCATCACGCTCGAGGTTTACGACAGCGGAACGGCCGGTACGCTTCTGCACACCGGTACGGCGACCGGGATTGCCGGCCCTGCGTTTCTGCACTTTGTCAATATTACCGGGACGCAGTGGATTTATACACCCAAGGGCGACCTGCCCACGCGCAAGTTGGGCGCCGGCGTGCAGGCCGCGCTCTACCAGCCGGCCAACAGCGGCAGTAGCATCGCCACTTACAATACGCTTGGCAGCGCAGCCTTTACCAGCAGCTCGACCTATGCGCCAGCGGCACAGGGCGTGCAGGGCGTGGGGGTTGGACTTCTCTTCAGCAGCGGATCGCTAACCCTGAATCCAGGCGCGCCGGTGAGCGCACCTGACTGGAGTGTCGGCTCCTCCTCCAGCAGTGGCAGCACTTCCACGCTGGCTGCAAATGCGCAGGACCCGAGCGCTTATTTGACCGGCGGCAGCGATTGGTCCCTTTCCCCGACCGGTCTCTATGCTTACAATAGCGGCGGTATTTACGAGTATGCGGGAAGCCCGGTAAGCGGCGCGACGGCATGGATGGATAGCGCCGGCTTCCATGGAAGCGGGGCGGGAATTACTGGGACGGGATCAGGATTTACCGCGGGAATGACCAATGGGCTTACCAGCACTGGAAGCAACGCCGTCATTGCGGCCGTGAACTCCACGACCGTCGCCAGCGCTACGAATGCTCAGTCAGCGCGAGTGAGCGGCACATCGCTCAATCTTTTTGGCACGGTCGCCGATACCGCGCACCTGGCCGGCATGAATAACGACTGGCGATGCACCTTCACGGCATCGGGAACCAGCGGCAGCCTCGTGGCGACGGGAGGCACCTGGAATATCATCGGGGCCAGCGGGACCGCGACGGTGACGACCGGGACGACTGCTTATACCGTTGCGAGCGGGACCACGACCATTGGAGCCACGGCTTTGAGTGGGAGCGTGTTTAATGTGCTCGCGCCGGGTGCGACGATTTTAAGCGCCAGTAATTATCTATACACGGGGTTCTTTGGGTTGTTTCCAACGGCAAATGCCTATGTGCAGGCCGGGGTGAATGGCCCGTGGCTTTCTTGCCCCACCAGCGGCACCGGGCCGGGCGGCCTCTGGTGCAGCGGCACGGATGATTACGCCACCTTCCAGGCACTCTTGAATACAGCCACCAATTCAGTGGCAGGGCTTACGGTGTATATTGACTCAGACTTCGCGGTCAGTAATACGCCGATGTTGCACGGCAATACGAAGGTGGTGGGCGTGGGCGGCCATATGTGGCACATCGAGCCGGACGCGAACGAGCCCGGCGTGGGATCGGTGCTTACCGGAGCCACGATCAGCAGCAGTAATATTGTCACGCAAAACCTCTGGGTGGACTGCAACGGTCCTGAGCAATCCAACCAGCGCCTTGAAGGGAACGGGTTCTTGCAGGGAAGCGGGACTTCAACCGCCTATTGGGTGGTGGGAGGCTGGTTTGGCAGCGGCAGGAATTACGACCTGGACCTGACGGTTGTGAACCCATGCACGTTCTCGCTGCTCTGGAGCAACCTGTATGATTCGCGCATCAAGTTTCGCAATATCTGGACGGATGAGGAGCCGCCCACGGTGATGGCCTCGGGAACCACGGTGATGGATACCAATAAGGATGGGCCGCATGGGTGGGGGCCGGACAATAACGTCACCTTCCATGATTGCGACCTGATGGGCGACGACGATCAATTGCCGATCTGCCCGGTGGAAAACACTCCTGAAGGTGGAGGAGTAGGGGTTTCCGGAACGAATATCGTGGATGCCCGGCGCGGAAACGGCGGCCCGGTGAGCAATATCCGGTACGAGAATATCTTCATGCGAAACGCAAGCGATGTGATCCGGCTTGGCGGGCAGACTGTCGCATCGGGTACGGCGGCGTTTGAGAACTTCATCAACAATGTCTCCTATGCCCATATCTCCGGCACGACATGGAAGAATGAAGAGTCGCAACTGAGTGGTTTTGGGTCCGGCTATCTCAGCAATGTCACGATTGAGGATTGGTCCGTGGTCTCTGGAACTTCGAACGCCGGGGCCATTATCTGCCTACAGAACATTTCTCCCGCCGCCACTGGTGAGCTTTCTGACATCAACCTCAGCGATATTAGCGCGAACGATCCGGTTGTCGTCACTTACTCGACCGGATACGGGCTTACCAATATTCCTTATGACGGGACACAGTACACCGCTCCCGGTGGCAGCTACTTTGACGCGGTGCATCACTTGCGCGATGGGTGCGTGGCTTATTGGCGTTTTGATACGGATACCTCGGGCTCGACGGCCTATGATTGGACCGGTCATGGCGCGACTCTGAGCAATAGCAACGGAGTCACCTACACGACGGGAACGGCATGGGGCAACGCGGCTACGTTTGTCAGCGGAAGCAGCCAGTGCCTCACCCTCACGGGCACGGCCTGTCCCAATATCGCCGCGATGCCGGAATGCACAATTGCCGGGTGGTTTTTACAGCAGAGCAGCGAATCTAACTCTCCCGGTTTTTTTGTGCTGATGGACGGAACGACACGGCAATTGTGCATCGTACCCGGAGGGTCAAGCGGTCAAGGCTACCCTTACTTTGCCCCCTCTAACACGAGCCTTTATCCGGGAGGAAACACCTTTGCGTATGGTCATTGGGTGTTCGTTTGTCTCCGGCGCCGCAGCTATGACGGCAAGTGGATGATCAATGACGGAGGACCCAACGGGCTGACTGCGACGAATGTATGGTACCCCGAGGGTACTCCCGCAATCACCGGCAGTAACCCGGAGATCATCCTTGGGTACGATCCCGGCGCGGCGTACTTCACCGGGCAACTTGATAATTGGGGAGTATGGAATCGCTGCCTGACGGATCGGGAAGTGCAACTGCTATGGAACCCCGGCACGGACGGAATGCCCGGAGGCAATGGCATCGCATGGCTGTGGGGCGGACGCAACTGGCCGTTTGTTTATTGATCCATTTCCGCGTGACAAAATTCCTCGCTCCGGAGAACGGCGCGATCAACCGCCCATCCAGGGCCACACCGCCAGCGGGCCTGCGAGGGCCGGATGGACCCAAGGAATTATTACTCTCTCAATTATCGATCAATCGACCCGAATGAACACCCCTTTCACCATCGCTTTTAACGGCGGCGCGCAGCAGACATTCGATTCCTGCGGCCTTGCAAAGCCGGTGCTCTCGCTGAGCTCGGCGAAGGAATCGACATTGCGTTTCTCCGCCGCCGGCACGGCAATGGATGCCGATGCGCTGGCGGCGGAGAAGCAACCGGTGACGGTGTATTACAACGGGCAGCCGTTCTTTACGGGGCGTCTGTTCCGCATCCCGCGCAGTGGCAGCGGCTCGCAGGAGGCGGTGGAGTACGAGGTGCGCGATCCGTGGTGGGACTTCCAGCGGTGCGTTTACCAGCAGGAATGGTATGAAGGCACCAATTCCGATGGCGATATCAGCTACTATTTCCTGGCTGAGTATGTGCTGGGGATGAACGCGCAAGGCGTGGGGCTGACCAATGGCGGGACCATTGCGGATGCGGTGAGCTACGCGATATCCTGCGGGGCGAATTGCCAGCTTGGGACCATAGGGGTGAGCGCGCCGATCAGCTACGACGCCAAGAAGAACATGACTGTGGGCAAGATCATCCAGGAGATGCTCCATTGGTCTCCGGATGCGGTGGCGTGGTTTGACCACAGCAAACAGCCGCCGGCGTTTAATGTGACGCGCATCGGGGATTGCGCGAAGCTGAACCTGCCATTTATCGGGGCGGTCGAGAAACAGAACATCCACGCGATGCCGGAGCTGGCGGTGCCGGTGGTGGCGCTGGAGTATATCCAGAGTAATACGAGCAACGACGGGCCCAGCCAGATCGAGGTGACGTATGATATCTTTCCGGGCAACTTCAATCCCGGTTTGCAGCCGCTGGATGCCATCGTGGAAGCGATCCGGCTGGCCGGGGCAATCTCGACCTATCAGCGGCAGCCAGTCACCACTACGCCGATGCCGGCAGTCAGCAGTGCCGATGAAGAGGGCGGCCCGGCTGACGATCCCACGATCCTCTGGTGGCAGCGGAAGGCGCCGTGGCTGCAAAATCTGGGTACTCCCGGCACTTATGACCAAAGCGACATTGGAAATCAGCTTGTTATTACCAATGTCTATGGCGTTTACCAGATGGGCCAGGGTAATGACGATGGGAGCGGTAATATCGCGGTAAATCCAATCGCGGACGGCTACCCGAATGAGCTGCTATCGGGGACCGTTGCGGATTGGATGGATGTGGTGTGGGCGGGGACGAACTGGAGCGCGCTGGTGAAGTACAGTTACCCGGACGTACAAAACAATTATACTGATCAGGACTGGGATGCCGTGAATGTCTTTGGGCCGGATGACGGCAGCGGCTTCAGCGCTCCGTGCCTGGTGACAACCGCCGCGATGCTGACCAGCGCGATCACGCAGACCTACACGGACCTGACGGGGGAGACGAGCGCGGAGCCGGCGCCAATCGGCCTGGCGCAATATCTCTACGAGACGTGCTCCATCCTGTTTTATGAGGGCAATTACACGAGCGTGGCGCAGGATTGCGCGCCGGCGGCGCTGGGGGTGGTGCTCAACCTCACCGGCGGACGCACGGAATGGGCCGGGATGAACGCGCTGGTGCAGGAGATAGAGCAGGATCTGGAGACGGGGAAGACGACGTACCGCTTCGGCGCTTATGGCCATCTGACCATCCAGGATCTGCTGGAGCGGATCCGCGCGGCGCGCAGGCACACCACGGCGAAGTACGCCCACGAGCGGGTGACGGGCGCTTCCGCGGATGACACCCCGGTGGACGGAGGGGTGGGAACGCCCGGCGGCGGCGGCGGTTCTCCGCCATCCATCCCGAGCCCGCCATGGATCGGGAGCATTCCCGATTACACGGACGGCGTGGGGAACCCGCTTACGTGGGATGGGCTGCTGGGCTTTGGGCAATCGACCATCGCGGATTCGCGCAACGCGGCGCCGCTGGAGCGCCTCGAGATAAGCGTGGGAAATGACGAGGCGAACTGGCCCGATGATGTCAGCTCCCAGATGTCGAATCTGGATAATGTCCTCTCTGTGGTAAGCGGC
>DATAXI010000057.1:0-5250 GCA_036266845.1 Chthoniobacteraceae bacterium
CTTCAAGCGTAGCGCCTGTATGAGAACATACAGGCCAAGCTTGAAACCGAGCGCAACGGCCCTCGCCGCCGCATAGCGATGGCTACAGAATTTTTTAAACCGCTCGAAGGCAGGCTTTTTTAGTGCCCGGTCAGGAATCTCTCAAAGGAGCGAAAAATGTTGCCCGGCGCACTCTCAACTCCGCGAGTAACGGTGCTTCCGGCCTCCTGCACCCGCTCCTGCCACCCGCCGCCCAATTCCGGCGCGGGATATCGCAACGGCGGCGCGGCGTTCATCGCCTCCACCCAGATGGGCAGCGCGAGCGCCGCGCCGTACCCGTGCGGCGCGATCGGCTGCGGATGATCGAAGCCCACCCACACGCCGCACGTCAGGCTGCGCGTGTACCCGACAAACCAGGCGTCCTTGTAATCATTGGTCGTCCCGGTCTTGCCTGCCGCCGGACGCGTCCAGCCCAGCGCCCGCGCCCCGGCGGCGGTGCCGTGCTCCAGCACCTCCCTCATTACGGAGGTCATCTCATCCGAGAGGCCCTGCCCGATTGCCGGCGTGGTGATATGCGCGGCGCGGTAAAGCACCTGCCCGTCCGCATCGTCGATCCTTTCCACAATGTACGCCTGCTTCCGCACCCCCTCATTCGGGAAAACGGTGTACGCAGCCGTGACGTCGCGCAGCGTCTCCTCAAACGCCCCCAGATAAATGGACGGCTGGCTGGGGATCTGCCCCAGTCCCACGTCGCTCGCGATTCGCTGAATGTTCCCCATCCCCGCAAAATCCCCCACCCGCACGCTCATGGTATTGCGCGATTGGATTAGGCCCTCCTCGGCCGGCATCTCGCCGTGGTACGTGCCGTCGGAGTTTTCCGGGTGCCAATTGGAAACCGTCCGCAGCTCGCCGTTGCGGATCGGCCCGTCGCTGATCGGCGAGTTCGGTTGCAGGCCCCGCTGGAATGCCGCCGCGTAAACAAACGGCTTGAAGGTCGAGCCCATCTGCCGTTTCGCGAAAAGCGCCCGGTTGAAGTGGCTCTCCTTGTAATCCCGCCCGCCCACCAACGCGCGGATGCCCCCGGAGCGGTTGTCGATCATCACCACAGCCCCTTGCAGGTAAGGCGTCGCCGAATCGGCATCCAGCGATTGCCCCTCATACTGCGCGCGCGTCGGATGCCGGTAGCCGGGACGTTGCTCCACCCTGCGCAACTGCTCATCCACCGCCGCCTGCGCCACCTTCTGCAATTGAGGATCGATGGTCGTATAGACCCGGAGGCCGCCCTGCTCCATCTGGTCGTTGTCCAGGATCTCGTCCACCTCGCGCCGCACGGCGTCCATGGCGTAATTCTCCTGGCCCCCGGGCGGCTTGCGCGCCAGACCCAGGCTTTCCCGCTTCGCCGCATCGCACTGCGCCGGGGAGATCATTTTCAGCTCCGCCATGCGGTTCAGCACCTCGTCCCGCTGGGTCACGGCGCGGTGCAAATTCTTAAAGGGCGAGTAACGATTCGGACTGCGGATCAGCGCCACCAGCATCGCCGATTGCGTCAGTGAGAGGTCCTTCGCATGTTTGTGAAAATACGCCTGGCTCGCCGTCTCGACCCCGTAAACCCCCTGCGGCGTTCCAAAGTAAATCCGGTTGATATAGCTCTCCAATATCTGCTTTTTGGTGAAATTCTGCTCGATACGGATCGCCAGGAACGCCTCCAGCAGCTTGCGATTGATGCTGCGGACATGCTTCCCGCCCAGGAAGGTATTGAGCGCGAGCTGCTGAGTAAGCGTGCTGCCCCCCTCGCTGATGCGCCCGTGCAGGATATTCCGCACCATGGCCCGGGCGATTCCCACAGGATCGATCCCGTGATGGGAAAAGAACCGGGAATCCTCCCGCGCCAGCAGCGCCTTCACAAAGTCCGGCGATACGTCATCCAGATGGATGATGACCCGGTTATCCCCCGCCAGCCGCGCGTAAAACCGGCCATCCATATCATAAACGGCCGAGCGCTCCGGGATATTGTCCACCTGCTTCAGGTCAAACGTGGACGCCCACATCCCATACACAACGCAAACGGCCGCCGCCCCGATCAGCAGCAGAATGGCAACCGCCACCCATACTCCTCGGGAAATCCTGGACCTGCGTTTCCCGTTGCGGGACGTTCTCTTCCTGGGCACGCCCCCAATCTTCCTTACCCGGCCCAAATTCGCCAACACCGATTTTTTTGAAGCCGCAGATTCAACCGGCGGCCGCCCGGCATCAGCAAATTCTTCGATCCCGGAACCACGCTGACGCTCTCAGACTCCGTCCGCCGCTACATCGACACGCGGCAACGGGTTCCCGTCTAAGAGAGACGGCCACACCCGCCACCCTTCGATCCGGACATCTCCGGAGTTGGGAAAGTCAAGGGTCCCGCTGGCCCCCCGGCTTTAGCCGGGGGGCCGGTGGGTTGCTTGAAGGTGACTTATGCCCAAATTGCTCGGACACAAGGTTGCAGGATGAAGGGACTGCCTCTGATCGCGGAGACCTTACCGTGAGCGAAGTCACGGCGTGACTTCCTGAAGTTGAACCTTGGTGCGTCGCGCATCGGAAAGGTATTCGTTGTAGATGGCGTTGTCCTTTTCTGGATTAAATTCGGCCAACTTCGTTTGTATTAAATGGTCGCCGTCGATGGTATAGGCGTAAATGCGGTCAACGGGAGTTCCGCGACGAGGGTTGTCCTCTTGAACTGTGACCAAACCAAATCGGTTTAGCTGTTTGATCGGCCCCACATAACATTGGGTCAAATCAATCTCCGGCAATGCAGGACCGAAGATTCCGTCTTCAGCTACTCCTGTGGATTTGACATATCCTGATCCACCCGGCTTCGCGATATACACTGTGAAAGCATGAACATTGGAATTTGCATGGTACTTCGTTTCCTCCTCCTGCTCTGTTTCTTCCTGGGGCGTAAGTTTCGTGTCCAAAAGAACTTCTTTTCTTCCATCTCCGGTAAGATCGACCTTCCAAAGATATACAGTGTGGTTTGCAACTCCGGCTGAGGAGGCGAAATCATGAAGCGGATCGATCACGCCCGAAAAGGACAAGATACTACCCGCGAAGAGGGCAACCGCTATTAAGATCAAGGTTTTCATGTTATGGATCGAGATAGCCATTCACTAAGTCCACATAATTATTTACATTCGGCAGGAAGAGCCAGCCGGATGAGGCGGGATACCAGCAGGTGCTACGGCTGTGGCCGGATATCGGCACGCTCTTGATTTGGGGGCCGTACATTCCATTGTAGTATGTGATCACTATCGAATCGAAAGCCGAGAAGCTCAAATGATTCGGGATCGACCCCTCGGAGGAATAAGAGCTTGCAGGCCGTTTAGCAGGCTCTGCGATATGCCTAACTTACCTTGAAGCTCATGTATCCCACCCTGAACGTTGGCTTGCCAATTCCAGAGTATATTGCGTGGCACAGGCGGACTCTTCCATGTTAACTGAAAGATGCCGTAGCCCCCGGGTCCATTTTGGGTGGCCAGGGAAATGGGGTCAACGCTTGACACTTGACATGATGGAGTTGAATTCGGATTGGAGGCGGGATATTTGCGCGGCCTTGGATGGCTCGCCTCGCGGTCGCTTGAGCGTTTGGGTAGGGGCACTCCCATCCTTGTAGCCGTCGGCCCGGGCAACGTCGATCCTTCATTCCCCGCCAAAATGCACCCTGACCCAGACTTGCCATGGCCGGTCTGCCTGTCTGCCCGCCAGGACGAGGGCTGCATGGAGACGCTCACTGCCGCTTTCCGTGCGGTGACATGGTAAAATCGCTCCCGTGAACTCGACACGCAAATGCCTTGCCATCGGGCGGAACTAAGACGCATCACTTATCTTGTCAAGCATCAAGCGTTGCCCCCGTCTCCCCTACCACTCTATTTTTCCCACTATGGCGGCGGCAGGTCGATCTAACTGCGGCCCTGCCGGGCCGCGGCACTTAGTCATAGCCGCCCGCACTTACGACCCGACCGTTTACAAACCGCACGTCGATGCCCGTGTTAAACTCAGCACGTACATTGAATTCAATAATGTCATCCGGCAAAAGCTTATGTGTCTTAACATTAGCCCAGTCGGCGCTCCCCCGCCCTATGATTTGCAAGACATCTTCAAAAGTCATCCCAGGCTTGATTCGTTTAATCAGCGTTGGAACCGCGTGGCTTTGCATCATTGGCGTCCCGTACCTCCACGCCCAAACAGGGAACGTCTTGCAGAACCACGGTTCCCCATCATAGCAGAGCAGCGAAAGCACGGCGACGCCCAATAAAAAAAGTACAACTCGCCCACAAAACCTGCCCTTCTTAAAGATCACTGTGGCACGCCGTGTTGAGACCTTCGAAGATGCTTCTTGATATCTGGATTCTCAATTTCTTCGATGATTTTAGCTGCCGAGGTGGAGGAATGGGGTCAACGCTTGACACCTGACATGATTGAGTTGAATTCGGATTGGAGGCGGCATATTTGCCCGGCCATGGATGACTCGCCTCGCAGTCGCTTGAGCATTTCGGTAATGGCACTCCCATCCTTGTAGCCGCTGGCCCGGGCAACGTCGATCCTTCATTCCCCGCCAAGATGCACCCTTACCCAGACTTGCCATGGCCGGTCTGCCTGTCTGCCCGCCAGGAGGAGGGTCACATGGAGACGCTCTTTGTCGCTTTCCGCGCGGTGACATGGCAAATCGCTCCCGGGAACTCGACACGCAAATGCCTTGCCATCGGGCGGAACTCAGACGCATCACTTATCTTGTCAAGCATCAAGCGTTGACCCCGTCTCCCCCAGATCAAATGCCAAAAATGAAACAAATAAAATCGACACGTAGATTCATGGTCGTGGAAAGTAATCGGTTTGGATAGGCCATATTGTTGTGTTGTCGGTTGGATTTCTTCCCTCCAGAAAGGCGCGGTCGGCCCGAGCTACGGCGTAACCTGTTGAAGTTGGACCTTGGCACGCCGGGACTCGGACAGATATTTGTTGTAGATCGGGTTGTCCTTTTTCTCGGGATTGTACTCTGCAAGCTTCGTTCTTTTTAAGTGATCGCCTTCGAGGGTGTACGCATAGATTCTGGCTACGCTTGGCCGGTCATGCCAGGCTGGATCCGTTTGCATTGTAACAAGACCGCGTTTACCCAATTCCGAAATGTAACCGATGAAGAAGTCATCCACGTCAATCTGGGGGTAATAATTCCCGGGTTCATCGTCGGATTTGGCCGCGCATAATGCGTAGCCACCTTGGTCGTTTGGCACG
>DATAXI010000079.1:0-16277 GCA_036266845.1 Chthoniobacteraceae bacterium
TAGAGGCTGCATGAAACGTTCCCTCCTTATTCTTGCCGTCGCGGGCATGGCCGCGACCCTGAGCCACGCGCAGGTGCCCGACAGCGGCGCGCCGGCGCAGGCCCCGGCATCCGCTCCAGCGCCGGCACCCGCCCCGGCGGCAGCGCCGGCTGCCTCGAGCCAGGGTGAAGGAGGGCAGCAAAAGCAGCAGGGCTCTTTCCTGGGCGGCGATGTGCCGATCTTCGATCCGGGCTCCGAGATATTCACCTGGGACGGCCACTCGTGGCACGCCACGGATAACCGGCTCTTCCAGGCGCGCTTCGAGAAATATCTCAATGCGCCGGAGGAGACCACGCAGCAGGATCGCAATTACCAGCAGATCCTGACCACCATCCTCAACGATCTGGCTCCCGGCAACGCCACCACCGCGAACATCGACGACGCTTTCCGGCTGCTGCCGAAAGCATCCGCCTACGAGATCGACGCACGGCTGTGCGACTCCATCGCCGACGCCGTGTACAGCGCATGGCGGGCGCAGGATGCGGCCGACCGGCTGGCGCAGGCAAATTCCGCCCTGGAGCAGGAGCGCAAAGTGAATGAATGGAACGCCCAGGTGGCCGCGAGCGATCTGAGCCTGGATGCGCCGCCGCCCAACAAGGACAAGGCGGCTTCCGATCAATACTCGCGCAATGAAAACATGAAGCGCGACATGGACATGGAGCCGTACACCACGCGGCTGGCGGAAATTCTGCTCACCATCAAGACCAACCAGGCCAAGAAAGAACTCTCGCAGCTCCAGGCCCGGATCGAGTTCCAGGCGCTGCTGGTCCAGCTCTTTCTCCAGCGGCGCTTCCAGCACGTGCTGATCGGCACCCGCTTTTACCGCGCCATCTTTACCGACGGCGATACCAAGCTGGCGCTGGGCAAGGATGCCACCGATCTCTTTTCCAACAGCACCGGGATGCCGCCCACCGTCGGCACCATGGACAGCATGGCCAACGAGGTCATCCGCGACGTGCGCGAGGGCGTGCAGGCTTTCCAATACCTGCTGAGCCAGCATGAGATGGAAAGCGCCTCGAAGCGATTGGCCGAGGCCTTCACCACCGGCGAGTACCTGCCGGAAATCCGCACCCTGCCACGGGACCAGAAGCGCCAGGCGCTGGCCTTCGAGCAGCAGACCGATCAGCTCGTCTCCGCGCTGGAGGTGAAGGATTACACGCTGGCCGGGAAGCTGGTGGATGAACTGAGCAAGACCGCGACCGACTTTGATACCTCGAAAGCCACCGCCGCCATCGAGACGGCCAAGGAACTCAGCTCCCTGCACCTCGCGAAGGCCCGCAATGCGGCCGTCAGCGGAGACAAGGCGACGCTGGAAACCGAGCTGACCGCCGCCACGGAAATCTGGCCGCGCAACCCGGAGCTCAAGAAAGCGTCCGATCTGATCTTCTCCCAGGGCGATGTGCAGGAGAAAGCGCTTGTCGATCTGGATCAATTGATGAGCCAGCACAATTACCGCGCGATCTATGACGACAAGATGCGCTTCATGGCCGCCGTAGCCATGTACCCCGACCGCCAACAGCAGCTTGGCAAGGTGCTCGAGCAGATGGAAACCATCGAGACCGTCATGAAAGCCGCCGATGAAGCGGCGAAGGAAGGGGAGTACGCCCGCGCATGGGAGGCCGTGGAGCAGACTTTCCAGAAGTTCCCGGACGACTCGAAGCTGAATGAGATGCGCGCCGATCTGACGACCGAGGCGGCCGACTTTGTGCACACCCTGCGCAATGCCCAGGACCTCGAGCAGAAAGATGAAATCGGCTCCAGCCTGGCGTGGTATCTCAAGGCAAGGAAGATCTATCCCGACAGCGAATTCGCGGGCGACGGGGTGAAGAGGTTATCGAAAAAAATCCTGCCTGAATCGTCCTAGGCATTTCGGCGATTCCGGTCGGGGGGGCACGCAAAAATCAGTCACCGGCGCGCATCCGCCGGCGGCGTCTCTCGATGCCCGGGGGCGGGTCCGTTTTGATTGCAACCCGCGCTCCGTCCATTTAATCAATGATCCTCATTGAAAGCCAAAGCCCTTGCCTGGAGCAAACTGGCCGCCGCCAAATGGGAGGATGCGTGGGTGGAGCGGCTGCAATGCCTCGGGCCCGGACGGCTCGCCATCTTTACCCTGCCCGGCTCGCAGCGCATCCGGCTGGAGGCCTACGGTCTTAATAAAAAGGAGGCCGGGCAACTGACCAAAGCGTTCGGCGGCTCCGTTCGTCCCATGAAATCCGCCGCCGCCTACCTGGCCGGCAACGGGACCGCGCCGCCGCTGTTCATTCGCGACCGGCTCGTGGTGGTCAGGTCCGCGAAGGCCGCAAGGGAAATCGCCCGCGATTACCCGGGGCGCCCGATCCTCATCATCCCCGCGGCCATGGCATTCGGCACCGGCGACCACGCCACCACCTCCACGTGCCTCCGGATGATCTGCGATATTGCCGGCGAGAAGAAGAACTCCGGGGCAGCCGGCGCTCGCTGGGAAGCCCTCGACCTGGGCTCCGGCACCGGCATTCTGGCGCTGACCGCCCGGCTCATGGGAGCATCCCGGTGCGACGCCTGGGATTACGATCCCGCGTGCATCCAGGCCATCCGGGACAATGTGCGCGCCAACGGCATGACCGCGGTCCCCGCGGCGCGCGCGGATGTCACCCAATGGGCGCCGAGCCGCCAATGGGACCTCATCACCGCCAATCTCTTCAGCGACCTCCTCATCCAGATCGCTCCAAGAATCGCCGCCGCCCTCAAGCCCAATGGCCGCCTCATCCTCTCCGGCATGCTGGCCCCGCAGGCAAAGGCCACGCTGGCCGTCTTCCGCGCCCAGGGTATTCAGTTCGAGAAAGTCATCCAAAAAGGCAAATGGGTGACGGCGCTGAGCAAGGCGGTGGGGTAGGAAGAGAGCAATGGTCGATGAACTAATACGGTTTCTATTTCTTCCGCTCCGCTTCGGGCTGCCGGCCCCCGATGTAAAATTCCCGACACCGTATGTCTTGACGCACCGGGATGCCCTTTTTAACCTGCCGGACATTTTTCGTCATGGCAGAGGAACTATCGTACGTAATCGTCACCCCGTATTCGATCCGTAAATCACGCACGGGGGGCATTATCGCGCGCCTGATTTCCCGCACCGGGCTGGAGATCGTGGGGGCACGGATGTTCGCCGCCGGCAAAGAGCTGACCGAGAAGTACGCCTCGACCATCGTCACCGATCCCGAGCCGCGCCACCGGGCCACCCAGGCGCTCATTAAGGACTACGTGCTGAAGAACTTCCAGCCGGATGGAGCCGGTTATCGCCCCCGGGTGCTGCTGCTGGTCTTCCGCGGGGAGGACGCGGTTATGAAGATCCGCAGCGTGGTGGGCCACATTGTCAATGAGCGGACCAGCGGCGAGACCATCCGGGATACTTACGGCGATTACGTGGCGGATAAAGCGGGGAAGGTGACGTACTTTGAGCCGGCCGTGCTGGCTCCGCCGGATGCGGCGAGCGCCGCGGAGAATCTGAAGCTGTGGGCGGACTACTCCGACGCCGACGGCGGGCTGCTGGACGATGCCATCCAGTTCCCGCAGGCGGCGAATGTGCAGAAGACGCTCGTTCTCATCAAGCCGGACAATTTCCGTTTCCCGAATGCGCGGCCCGGCGGCGTTATCGATCTTTTTTCCCGCACCGGGCTGTACATCATCGGATTCAAGGTCCACCGCATGAGCGTGGCGCAGGCGGAGGAGTTTTACCGCCCCGTCCTGGATGTGCTGATGGACAAGCTGAAGGAGCCGAGCGGCGTTCGCGCCCGGCTGGCGTTTGAGCGCGAGTTCGGCTTCTCCCTGGGCGAGGATGTGCAGCGCCGCCTGGGCGATCTGCTGGGGCCGCTGGCGGGCCGCGAAAACTGGGAGTCGATCGTGAAGTTCATGTCCGGCATGAAGCCGGGCGAGTGCCCGGCCGAAAAGCGCAACCTGCCCGGCAGCGAGAAGTGCATCGCCCTGGTTTACCAGGGGGTGGATGCCGTCCGAAAAATCCGCGAGGTGCTCGGCCCGACCGATCCCTCCAAGGCGCCTCCCGGCTCCATCCGCCGCGAGTTTGGCTCCACCATCATGGTGAATGCCGCTCACGCGTCCGATGCGCCGGAGAACGCCGAGCGCGAAATGAAAATCGTGCAAATTGAAGAAAATAACCTGAAGCCCTTGATTGAGGCACACTTTGCCTGATCGTCTCCCGAATCCAATTTTCCTATGTCCATCTCCTCACGAGCCAATAGCCTCACCCCATCCCTCACTCTCTCCATTGACTCCAAGGCCAAGGCCATGAAGGCCGAAGGCATCGATGTCTGCGGATTCGCCGCCGGCGAGCCCGACTTTGACACGCCGGAGCACATCAAAGCCGCCGCCATCGAGGCGCTGAGCAAGGGCATCACCAAGTACACCCCCAGCTCCGGCATCCCCGATCTGCGCCAGGCCATCGCGGAGAAATTTGCCGCCGACAACCAGATCGAGTACAAGCCGAGCCAGGTCATTGTCTCCAATGGCGCCAAGCAATCCTGTTTCAACGCCATTCTGGCCACTTGCGAGCCGGGCGATGAAGTGGTGATCCCGAGCCCCTACTGGCTGAGCTATCCGGAGATGGTCCGGATCGCCGGCGCCGATCCCGTTTTCGTCCAGACCAAGGAGCAGAACAACTGGAAGATGACGGCGGAGGAATTTGAGAACGCGATGACGCCGCGCACCAAGATGGTGATCCTCAATACGCCCGGCAATCCCACGGGCTCCGTGTACACGCGCGAGGAGCTGGAGAAAATCGTGGAGGTGGCCGCGGAGGAAGATATCCTGATCCTGAGCGATGAGATTTACGAGAAGCTGGTGTATGACGATACCCAGCATGTCTCCGTCGCGAGCCTTTCCGACCAGGCTTACAAGCTGACGATCACCGTCAACGGCTTCTCGAAGGCGTATGCGATGACGGGCTGGCGCCTCGGCTACCTGGGGGCGCCGGAGGGCATCGCCAAGGCGATCGATTCCATCCAGAGCCACAGCACTTCCAATCCCTGCTCCTTTGCGCAATATGGCGCGCTGGCCGCCGTCCGCGGCGATCAGCAACCGGTGGCCGATATGCGCGACGAGTTCGACCTGCGGCGCAATTACATGTACGACCGCCTGGCGAGTATCTCGCAGGTGACCGCCGTAAAGCCGCTGGGGGCTTTCTACATTCTCGCGAATATTTCGCGGCTTTCGCTCACGTCGCAGAACTTTTCGGACCGTCTCCTGAGCAAGGCGAATGTCGCGGTTGTCCCCGGCGCGGCGTTTGGCGATGACCGGACGATCCGGCTCAGCTACGCGACCAGCCTGGATATCATCAAGAAGGGCATGGACCGTTTCGAGGATTTCTGCCGGACGCTGTAACAGGCGGCGATTTTCAGACTCGTAAAAAGCAATGGCATCCCACCCGGGATGCCATTTTGCTTTTCAGGGATTAGGGATCGCCTTTTTGTTTCATTTGCCGCGCACTACCAAAATGAGGGCAACTGGCGAGGGAGCCGGAAGCTTGTTTTGGCTTGGGGACGGGAATCTTGCACCCCTCCGGGGTGCTTGGGATTTTGGGGGCGTTATCCGGGGGTGTCGCCCGTTGGGCTCGACCCCCGGCTACCGATTTGCGAACCCTTCGGGTTCAAATCGATCCCGTGCAGGAGTGGTTCCGCCGTTTTCGAGAGCCGCAGGCACGCAAAAGTGCTCTCAATCGAGGAGGTTGGACAGGGGCCGGAGGATGGTCGGGGGCCGGTGGGCGGTCGGGTGCCGGAGGGTGGTAGAGTGCCGGAGGGTGGTAGAGCGCCGGAGGGTGGTAGAGCGCCGGAGGGCGGTTGAGCGCCGGTGGGTGGTTGAGCGCCGGTGGGCGGTTGAGCGCCGGTGGGCGGTTGAGCGCGGCGGGCGGTTGAGCGCGGCGGGCGGTTGAGCGCCGGTGGGCGGTTGAGCGCCGGTGGGTGGTCGGGGGCCGGTGGGCGGTTGAGCGCCGGAGGGCGGTTGAGTGCCGGTGGGCGGTCGGGGCCGGTGGGCGGTTGAGCGCCGGTGGGCGGTTGAGCGCCGGTGGGTGGTTGAGCGCGGCGGGTGGTTGAGCGCCGGAGGGTGGTTGGAAACGCCGGCCAAAAACCGCCTTGGACCAAGTGCCGCTACCTTGAGGATTGCGGCGGCTTTGGTTTTGTGGGAATCCTCAGGCCAGTGCTTCGAGCTTCGAGATGAGATCCCGCTTGCTGGTCATGCCGACGATCTGCTCGCGAACGGCGCCGTTCTTGAAGAAAAGGAGTGTGGGGATGGCCCGGATGCCGAACTTGGAGGAGAGGCCCTGGTTCTCGTCAACGTTGACCTTGGCGATCTTGACGGAACCGGCTTTCTCGTTGGCGATCTCATCCAGGATGGGGGCGATCATCTTGCACGGGCCGCACCATTCGGCCCAGAAATCGACGAGCACAGGGCTTTCGGTGTTCACGACCTCGGCATCGAAATTCGCCTCGTTCACGGAAATGACGTTGGGACTGGACATAGTATTGTTAAGTTTCGCGCATCTGGCGGGCAATGCAAACACGGCACTGCCCGAAGATGGAGCTAAGGGATGGACTAGGAACCGGTGCTGAATGCCAGATAGCTAAGGACGCCGGCGATGAGGGCGACGACGCACGCCACCCAACTGAGGATGGTGACCACGGCATCCGAGCCGGAAGCCGCTTCCACTGTGGCGGCCGGTGCGGCAGGCGCGGTGCGGATGGCAGGCGCGGGCGCGGTGGAAAGCATCTGCGTGGGCTGCCCGGAGAGCCTGACCGTAGCCTGCGGTTGCAGCTTTTGCGTGGGCGTAACCTGGATGCGGGCGGTTTCTTTCTTGGGGGCGGCTTTCATGGGGACGGGTTTGGCTTCGGAAAATGCGGGGGCGGTGCGCGGCACGACCGGCGGGGTCCCGGGCTTGGGGACGGCGGGAGGCATCCCGGGTTTGATGCCTGCGCCCGGCATGGAGGGCGCGGCTGGCGGACGCGGCGCGGGCGGCGGCACGAGGGGCCGGGTGGCGCTGGGTGGCGCCGGAGCGGGAGAGGTCGCGGGCTGCAACGGCGAAAGAGCGCCGATGGAGGTGGTCTCCTTCTTGGGCGCGGCGCCCGGGGTGTTGATTCGCACGGTTTCCCGCTTCACCATGGGAGTCTCCTCCGGCTTGGGCGGGAGGGTGATGCGAACCGTCTCCTTTTTCGGGGTGGAAGACTCGGCTCCCAATGGCAATTCTGAGGGGTTGTCGTCTGGCATAAAGATCGCGGGGAATTTTCTATCTCACCGCGTACCGGCAGTGTCAAACATTTGCGCGGGGATTTCAAGGGGGCGATTGACCCGGCTTGCCTCCGCTGTTCCATTACGGGGAGCCATGAAAGATGAAATTTGGGAAAAGGCTGACGATTACCTGGGGGGATTGTTCACTCCACCTGACGACGCATTGGAGCGCTGCCTGGAGGCGAATGCCCGGGAAGGGCTGCCCCCGATCGACGTATCCCCATTGCAAGGGAAGCTGCTCTCGCTGCTGGCCCAGAGCCATGGGGCGCGCCGCATCCTGGAAATCGGCGCCCTGGGCGGATACAGCACCATCTGGCTTGCCCGCGCCTTGCCGGCCGGTGGCCGGCTGCTGACGCTGGAATTGAGCGCGAAGCACGCCGCCGTTGCCCGCTTGAATATCGCCCGGGCCGGTTTTGCGGCGAGCGTGGAGGTGATCCAGGGTCCGGCGGCGGAAAGTCTCGCGCGGCTCCACGCGGAGGGTTGCGAATCCTTTGATTTTATCTTCATTGATGCCGACAAGACCGGCTACCCGGAATATCTGACCGCGGCGCTCAAACTTTCGCGCCCCGGCACGGTTATTATTGCCGATAACGTGGTCCGCCAGGGGCAGGTGGCCGATCCCGGGAATGCCGACGCCAATGTCCGCGGCGCCCGGACTTTTCTGGAAATGGCCGCGCGGGAGCCGCGCCTGAGCGCCACCGTCATCCAGACTGTGGGGAAAAAAGGCCACGACGGCTTTCTGCTGGCGCGCGTGCTTTAAACGCGGGAAAAAAAGCGCAGACTGACCCCGCGAGGGACCAGTCTGCCTTTCAACCAAAACGGGGGCCGAAGCCGCGAATCGCGCTAGGCGACCGGCGGCGTTCGACGGCCCGCCAACAGCGAAACCAGGAACAACACCAGGAATACGACGAAGAGAATCTTGGCGATCCCCGCAGCCGCTCCGGCGATGCCGGCAAAGCCCAAAAGGCCCGCGATTAACGCGATGACCAGAAATGTAAGTGCCCACGATAGCATTGTTATTTCACCTCCTTCATTTGTACCTAAGTATCGGACCCTGGCGTCATTTTGCGCTTGGGCCGGCCGAATCGCCTGGCGGGCGATTATAAACGGCGGTCTTGCATTGCAAGGGGGGGATGCGCGAAAAGGCTGACCGGGCGGGATGGTTCCCGCGCAAGGAATTATTTTTTCGAAACCCAAGGAAAACACCAATGGCTATTAGTCGACAGGTTATTACCTCACTGCACCGGGATGGCTCCAACCTTCTCGGCACCAAACGGATTGCGGTCCGAATCGCTGACGAATCGATTGTCTCCGGCTCCCTCCTGACCGTGGAGAGCAACGAGTTTTGCGTGCTCAAGTCGCGCGGAGCGGTGCTGAATGTTTACGAAACCGGCCAGTACGCGCTGACCACGCCGGACAAGCCGCTGCTGGGATCGCTGGCCACGGGATTCTTTGGCGGCAATGCGCCGTGGGTGTACGAGGTCATTTACATCAACCGCTCGAAGCTGCTCATCCGCAGCCAGGGCATGGCGACGAGCGCGGAGATGGCGGAGATGGCCTACCAAGTGGACTATTATATCCATGTCGATTCCCCCGAGGCGGCGCTGGCGCTCATCACGCACCTGCCGTTCAACGGCAATGTGATCGACTCGACGGAAGTGGCGGATTACGCGGGGCCGGCCATCGAGCAGGCGATCAATCAAATTGTCCAGGTCACGCCCATGGAGCACATCAACGAGCGCATCATGGATATCCGCGAGGCGGTGAAGGGGCACCTTACCGATTTCCTCGCGACGTTCGGCATTCTGCTCAATGACCTGAAGGTGTTGATCGTGCCGAAGGATGAGCGGATGCGGGAATTGATCTCGCTGCAGGCCATCGGGCTCACGCCCATGGAGGCGGTGCGCTATTACCTGGCGCTCAAGATGGCGGAACGCGGCCTGGTTTCCGCGCCCAATGCGGCGGCGGGCATGCCGTTCCAGATCGGCGGACAGCCTACCGGGTTTTACCCGATTGCGGCCGAAACGGGGCTTCCGATCGCGATTCCGGAGCCCGCGCCGCCCACGCCGCCCACGAACGCTTAAGGCCATGGCAGGCTCCGCATTTTACGACGCCGGGCCGCTGGAGCAGGTGGCGATCAATCTGTTCCACGGCTGGGGCTATAACTTTTACCGGAAGGAAAATCAGCTCCGCGCGGATGATCAGCTCGTGCGCGCGAGGGTGGGGGCGCTGCTGGCTTCCGCGCGCAAAAGTGTGGAGAAGGCGGAAAGCGATTACCGCCGGGAGCATCTGCCGCCGCCCACGCGGGAGAAGCCGACGCCCGATCCCGCGGCGGTGGCGGGCGCGCAGGCGCTGGAGCGGCTGGCGCACGGCATTGGCGATCTGCAAGGGCTGATGACGGCGCAGCCGGCGCCGGAGAATGACCGCATGACGCAGCGGTACCGGCGGGAGGCGGAGACGCTCCAGCGCCTGATCGCGGGCGATCAGCGGCTGGTGGGCCAGTCGGAGCTTTTGCGCTCCATGCTGGACCAGAAGAACGGGGAGTGGATGCTGGCGAATCTGGCGGACCTGAAGGAGGGCCTTGCGGCAATCAGCGAGACGCTGCGGCAGCGCCACATGGAGCTGTTTGGGGCGACGTGACGGGAGGCCAACGCCGGGAGCGCCGCCTGTTTTAATCGGTCGCAGGATTCTCACGCGCCGTTGGCGCTTGACGCGTTCACTGTAGGGTACCTGGGCCTGCGCTCGTGCCTCGCTCCAGCCCAGGCTGGCCTACAACGGGCCGTTGGCCCTTTAAGAGAGCGTCAGATTAAAGCGAAAATGGGTTCGCGTTCGCGTTCGTTTTCGTTTTCGGCTTCGTTTTCGGCTTCGTTTTCAGCTTTCGCTTTCGCTCTTCGGGTCCGTCCACTTGGGCAGGGGCTCGAAGAGATTCGCGGGGAGGGGCCACACTTTCTCGTATACGCGGGGGCCTAGTTTGCCGGCGTTTTGGTAAGCCAGGGTGGCCATTTCCATCTTTGCATCGAGGTTATCGATGTAATGGAGGGCGAATGCCTCCGGCGTCTTGGGCGCTACGGGGGAGCCGAATTGCAGCTCGCCATGGTGTGAGAGGATGAGGTGGGTGAGATGGAGGCGCAGGTCATCGACGCGCGGCGTCATCTTCTTCCATTCGTCGTATCCGGGCTGTTTCTCGAGCTGGCGCCAGAGGCGGTTGGTGAGTTCCATGCCGATGGAAATGTGGCCCATCATTTCGCCACGCTCGTCATAGGGCATCACGAAACCGTCGGCGGGCAGAACGTTTTCCCACATCTTGCCGGAATCATGCAGCAGCACGCCGGCGGTGAGCAGGTCGCGATTCAAAAACGAATAGACGCCGCAGAGGGCGATGGCCGCGCGCATCATCTGCGCGGTGTGCTCCACCAGGCCGCCGCGGCGGGCGTGGTGATTGTTGCGCGCGCCCGCGGTGCGGCGGAATCGCTCGCCCAATTCCTCCAGGAACACCGTGCAGACCGCCTTGAGGCGCGGATCGCCGATGGCGGCGACGTTTTCCTGGATGTACGCGTAGTCGGCGGCCTGTTTCTCGCGCAGGGCGGGCGGACCGGCGAGCAGGGCCTCGATCTCATCGGGCTCCAGGGCGCGGCAGACCCATGTTTTGGCATCGAGGCCAAAGTTGGGGCTCGCCTCGAACTCGCCGGTGACCTCCACGAAACCGCCTTGGGCCAGCTCCGCGCATTGCCGGAAGGTGGGCGAATCGTTCCACGCGCGCAGCGTGAAGCGCGTCTCGGCATCGGCGAGCACCATCTCCCAATAAGGCTTGCGCTGCTGGGTTTCCTTCTGGACGAGCGAGTAAATCTGCCCGTGGACCCGTGCGGAGGTGCGGCTCGCCTGGGCGGCGGCGCGCAGGGCATTGATGGAAAGGAGATGCACCATGTCCCACCCTAACCCCGCCGCGGAGGATTTGGCAATTTTCACCGGTGCATGGCCAGCCACCAGCACGCGGCCAGCAGCAGCGGCGCGCTCCATGCCAGCGCGTATTGCGCGGCGCGCGGGGTGCGCTCGCCCAGCCGCAGCCACACGGCGGCGACTCCGAACGGCGCGCCCGCGATCAATCCCCAGAGGTGCGCCATAGAATCGGTCTGCTGATCGCCCACGCCCAGGTAGGCCAGGAGCCCCAGGCCGGCGCCCACGGGCAGCAGAAAATCGCGCAGCCGCATGGCGCGCATGGATCGAGCCTGGAGGGTGCATTGCGCGGCCACCAGGATGCCAAGGGCGGCGAAGACCGATGTGGACGCGCCGATGGAGAGATGCTGGACGTGGCGATAGCCCCAGGCGTTGAGCCAATTGCCAAGGCCGCCGGCCAGCGCCATGAAGAGCCATGTCCACCCGGCGCCCATCAACGGCAGGAGAAATGCCGCGTACAACAGTCCCGCGGCGAGATTCGCGCCGATGTGCCCCAGGTTCGCATGCAGCGTGAGCGCCGTGAATGCGAGCCACCATTGGCCGCGCATGATCGCCTGGCTGGAAGCGGCGCCGCGGTCTTCCCAGCCCTTGGGGCCGACCGATTGCATCAGGTAAAAGCCGCTCATGATCCAGAAGCAGACATAGAGCGACAGGGTGGAGAATTTCGCCTGCCGCATCCGCGCCAATGGGGGAACGTCCTCACGCTCCGCCTCGAAACGCGCCAACTCTTCCGCGACCGGAATCGCATCCGGCAGCCGCACACAGAGCGCGAAATCCCCTTCCCGTTTCAATATCCAGTGCGGCACTTCCATCGCGGAAACCACCAGCGAGCGGTCATAGGCCTCCGGGCGTGTGGGATAAACGCCCACTACCGCGAGCGGCCGGCCATCGCCGCCGGGCATCTCCGGAAAATCCGTATTCACGGCGCGCGGAAAAGCAGCGGGGCAAAGCGCTCGAGGTAATCGCGCCACGCATCCCACGTGTGGCCGGTGTCATCCTCGTGGTAGGTAAACGGCACGCCGGCCGCCTCCAGCATCCGGCGGAGCTTCACGCAGTGGCCGTAGAGTTGATCGTTCCTGCCGATGCCGACCCAAAGGGGATGCGGCGGCGTGGCGCGCAATTGCGGCAGCGCCGGCTCCACCAGCGGCGTCACCTCCGGCCAGAGGCCCGCGGAGAAAATGCCGAAGGCGCCGAACATTTCCGGCCGCGCCATGCCGGCGCTGATGGTCTGGCCGCCGCCCATCGAGAGGCCGGCCAATGCCCGGTCCTTCCCCTCGCGGCCCACGCGGTAAAGACGCTCCACCTCGGGGATCACGCATTGGTAAAGGTCCGTGGCGAACGCGCGGATTTTTGTGTCGCGGCGCTCCTTCCAATCGGTCCCGAAGAAGTGCCCGTCGGGCATCGCGAGCACCATGGGCCGCGCGCGGCCCTCCGCCAGCAGCGCGTCCATGATGAGATTCGCGCGGCCCTCACGCAGCCAGGTATCCACGCCGCCGCCCCTGCCGTGCAGGAGATAAAGCACCGGGTAGGCCGCCGCGGATTCCGTTTCGTAACCCGGCGGAGTATAAACGCGGAGCCTGCGCCGGGCGCCGGTGACCACGGAGTGATACTCGTGCTCGTGGGTCTTCCCGGTCATCGCGCATCCCGTTTCCGCACGGCGCAGGCTTTGCGGTGGGCCTCGATCCTGGGCAGGTAGCGCTCCGCCCATTCGCAAATGGCGAGCACCGGCTTGACGAGCGTGCGGCCCAGGGGGGTGAGCGAGTACTCCACCATGGGCGGGATGACCGGGTACACTTTCCGCAGCAGCACGCCATCCTCCTCGAGTGCGCGAAGCGTCTGGGTGAGCATCTTTTGGGAAATGCCGGCCACCTCACGCTGCAATTCATTGTACCGCAGGGTGCGCCCCGCGAGAGCCCGCACCACCAGGGCCGCCCATTTATCGCTGATGCGCGCCAGCAGCGCGCGCGAGGGGCAGCCGGCGTTCATGACGCAGGGGCGGTGGGATATCACGGAAAACACCATACCCTCTCCCGGCGGCGATGACAAACCATTCCGAAGCTTACGCACTATTGGTAGTGTATATCTCTTTTACGGGTGTATTTGACAAACGGGATGCGTGGCGCGACGTTGCCCGCACGATCATGAAAATACCCGCCAAATACCAGGGGGCCCGCGCGAACAGCCTCGCGGGCGAACCGTTGGAAACCGAAGCGCCGCAGGATGACCGCCTGCTCGACGCCTACTCGACCGCCGTGACTTCCGCGGTCGAAAAAGCAAGCCCGTCGGTCGTCAATATCGAGGTCCGCCAGCAGGTGAACCATGGGGCGCAGACCGGGGAGACCGGCGGCTCGGGCTCCGGGTTCATCCTGAGCCGGGACGGCTTTATCCTGACCAATTCCCACGTGGTGCATGGCGCCACCGCCATTCGTGTCACACTGACTGACGGGCGCGATTATCCGGCCGGGCTGATTGGGGATGATCCCGACACGGACCTGGCCGTCATCCGGATCGACGCGCCGGGCCTCGTGCAGGCGGAGCTGGGCGAATCCGCATCGCTGCGGCCCGGCCAGCTCGCCATCGCCATAGGCAACCCGTTTGGCTTCCAGACGACCGTTACCGCGGGCGTCATCAGCGCCCTCGGGCGTTCGCTGCGCGCCCAGACGGGGCGGCTCATCGATAACGTCATCCAGACCGATGCCGCGCTGAACCCCGGCAACTCCGGCGGACCGCTGGTCGATTCCCAGGGCCGGGTGATCGGCGTCAATACCGCCATCATCCGCCCGGCGCAGGGCATCTGTTTCGCGACCGCGATCGATACGGCCAAGTTTGTCGCCGGCTGGCTGATCAGGGATGGCCGGTTCCGGCGCGCCGTCATCGGTGTGGCCGGGCAGGATGTGCCGCTGCACCGCCGGGTGGTCCGCTTTTACGGTCTGCCGGTGGAGACGGGCGTGCTGGTGGTGGATGTGGAGAACGATTCACCGGGATCGAGGGCCGGCTTGCGGGCCGGCGACCTCATCATCGGCTTTAACAATCTGCCGGTGCCGAGCGTTGCGGCGCTGCACAAGCTGCTGCTGGGCAAGGAAATCGGCGTCGAGTCCATCCTGACCGTGATCCGCCATACGGAGAAGCTGCGGCTGCCGGTAACCCCGGCGGAAGCGCGCAACCCGGCGCGGGAACTGGCCGTGCGCTGATTAAACGATGGGGAAACTGCCGTTGTCCCCCGCGCCTTTCTGGATCTGCCGGATCTGTTGCTGGAGCTGCTGAAGCTGCTTCTGCACATCCTCCGGCGCGGGAGGCGGCGGGGCTTCGGCGGGCGCGGACCGCTCGAAGATGGCGGAGACCATCTGCGGCGTGGTGGGGAAAAGGGCCTCGCGCAATTCCTCCGTCATGGCGAGAGACTGGTAGATGGGGGCATGCTCGGCGCCGATTTCCCGCTCCTCCCCGTGCGGGACCTGGCCTGAAGGCGCGGCGAAGGGAGAAACCGGCCGCGACGGGAGCGGGGGCGGCGCGGGTTTTTTCGGGATAAGGTTGGCCAGGGACTTAAACATACGAAGGCAATGTCAGGGGAGCACCTGACATGCCACGAGCTTCCGCGGAATGGCATCTGCTTCCTAAGAGCGTCGGAACCTCCTCTTAATGAAGATTTTATCAATCTCCAGGCTTTATATTATCGCCCTGATCGCCGCTTGCTCCGCCGGAACGTTTCACACCTGGGCTCAAGGCGTGCCTACTTCCGGAACCAATGACTTTGTGGAAGTGGGGGACGCGGGGAATGCGCCCGACGTTGCCAACGCAGGGTTCGGCGAGGTGGATTACGATTATGCGATCGGCGCGGGGGATGTGACGGTGACCGACTATTGCGTGTTTCTGAATGCGGTGGCATCCGGCAGCGACCCGTACGGGGTGTATAACACGCAAATGACCGATATGATCAACGATCAGAACGTCAGCAACGCCGGCGGCATCGTGCAGACGGGCTCCGCGGGAGCGTACCAGTATATCGTGGAGGGGAACATCTCCGGCAGCGACCCGGTAACCGAGGTGAGCTGGCTGGATGCGGCGAGGTTTGCGAACTGGCTGCAAAACGGAAGCCTGAGCGGGCAGGGCGAAGGGATCGATACCACCGAGGATGGAGCCTACACGCTGGACGGAGAGCTGACCGTCACGGGATCCGAAACGCGAAATGCGGACGCCGTCTTTGCGCTGCCGACACTCGATGAGTGGTACAAGGCGGCCTATTACAACCCGAATCTGAATGACGGCGGCGGCGGCTACACGAACTACGCGACGCAGGCGAACACGGCCCCGACCAATGTTGTGGGAAGCGGCACCAACGCGATCAATTACCTTGTAAACGGCATTTACTCCGCCACGCAAAGCGCCTCTTACTCCGGCACTACAAACTGCCTGACGGCGATTGGAAGTTTTCCCAATTCGGTGAGTTATTACGGCACTTATGACGAGAACGGCGACGTCAACGAATGGACTGAGAATTTCTTTGGCACCAACGGGTATGTGGTGGGCGGCTCATGGAACCAGGGAGCCTCCCGCGTGGAGGCGTCAGGCGAAGGAGATTTCTATCTGAACGCCAGCGATCCCTCATACGAGGCCGGATTCCGGCTTGTGGAGCTGACGGCCGTGCCGGAGCCGGCGTGGGGGGATATCGCCTACGGCGCATTGGTCATTGTCGCCTTCTGCCGCAAGCGGCGGCGAAGGGGCTAAAGGTTGTTCGACGTAATTGATCGCAAGATACTCACGCGCCGTTGGCGCTTTGGGCGTCCGCTGTACGATACCTGGGCCTGCGCTCGTGCCTCGCTCCAGCCCAGGCTGGCCTACGACGGGCCGTTGGCCCTTGAGAGGGCGTCGAATTAAGACAAAAGCGCTTTAGCAGCCTGTTGAAATAGCCCTGCTTTTTAGTCGTCGGTCATTTGAAGGGGCGGACCGGGACAGAAGAGCCGATGGGCTGAGGAAAGGCGACTGGATGACGGGCACGAGGACAAAAAGCGCGAAAAAGGCAGGTA
>DATAXI010000081.1:0-3745 GCA_036266845.1 Chthoniobacteraceae bacterium
GCCGCTGGTCTGGACCCGCACTCCCGCCGAGCTGGAAGCGGCGCCGGTACCGGATGTCGTGATCTATACCAAACCAGACATCTTTGATGCATCCGGCGCTCTGGGCGCCTACCTGGCAGAGCACCATTACCACGTTGCGGACACCCTGCCCGCGATCACTGTCTGGAAGAGATAGTTACTCCGAGTCTTTCAGTTGCCCGGGATTCAGCACGATGCGCGGGTAAACCTGTGCGATCATCTTTTGCAGCATCCGGTCGGTTTCCTCTTCATCCTTGCCGAAGGGTTCCAGGTTTTTGGTGATCTCCGCGGCCACGGTTACGAAGGCCCAGCGCTGGTTGTAACCATGGAGCACGCGGTCCTTGAGGTCGATGTATTCGCGGCGAAAATGGGATGCCGTAAGGTCCGAGTAGCCGATGAACCAGTAGTAATCGAGCTGATACACATCCACCACGCGGCCATCTTTTAGCGGCACCTGGCGCATATTGTGAAGCCGCGTCACCGGCAGCATACCGCCAGGCGCGGCAGGCACGGGCACATCCAGGTGATTGGAATCGACAATCGACCATCCCTGCGCCGGCAGACAGCGCTCTGGGCGGTGGATGCTATTGTCCAGGTCATTGCCGGAGAGGACGATTGAAACCAATATCTGGTCGCCAAATCCATCGTCATAGACTTTGCGGCAGAATTGCGTGTCCGGCGCCAGGCCTTCCCGCTCCTTGTCCGATACGGCGGCTGGTTTCCCATCGAAATCCGAAAGCGTGGCGGGCAATTCCATCCGCACGTTGCACGGCTGGATGTTTGCCTTGCGCGGGATGAAAAAGATGGCGCCCAGGCCGCATGCCAGCAGGGCCTGGAGGATGAGCAGGCGGCTAATCGTCATAAACGGTCATCCCTAGTAGTCATAGGTATCGGTCGGCTGATCCTTCGCCTTTTCCTCGATCTTTTTCGCCACTTTCTTCACGTCCGAAACGCGGAAATCCAGCAGGCGGGTAGTCAGCACCATCGCCCCGAGCGCGATGGGGTAGGAGATATAGCCGGAAACCTCGTGGTAGGGCCCGCCGGCAAAATCCGCGCTGAAGAGCTTTGCCACGATGAAAATGGAAATGATGCGCCCCGCGTTGGCAATGATCGCAAAGCCGATGGAACAGGAGAGAACCACCAGGCGCTTCCACATCTCCGTATTGATGAGGTGCACATAAATCGTGGTGACCATGACGATGGCCGTCAGCGAGCGGATGCCGCTGCACCCCTCCGCGATCTCGAAGCCCTTGAAGCTGCGGTCCACCGGGCTCAGCGTGGTGCCCACCTGGTAAAGCGGGATGCCGATGAGGCCGCACACGAACTTGGCGATGCCGACCACGAGAAACTGGAGGTGCGCCGTTGCCTGGTCGATGGGACCGGACACCGGGATCATGAATACGAGGAAGCCGATGGGGAACCGCAGCGCGCGGGCCGACTCCTTGCCCCAGAGGTAGAGCACCATGCCGTACAACAACACCGGCGCGGCCGCCACGGCAAAGCGCCCCTGTAGCGTGCGGACCCCGATGAGGAAGAGAAACAGCCCGGCTGCAATCCAGATGAGGCCCGAGTTGGAGCCCTCCTTTTTCGCCTTGTAGAGATCATCCCGGTGGTACCACACCAGGTAGGCAAAGATCAGCGGCACCAGCTTGCCGTGCTCGGAGTTGTACCGGGGCGCAAACCGGCCCCACGTCCAGTCAAAGATGGTGTATCCCTCGAAGAGATGGATGCAGGCGTAAAAGTAGTAGAGCGTGGCCCCGATCGCCAACAGCAGCGCCAATTTGACATAATCCACCGGCTCCCACCGGCGCTTGAGAAAGCTCAGGTAGTCCATCGTTTCCGCAGGGGCGGCGGCTGCGGAGGTTGCGGCGCCGGGGGTGGCATCCGCGCCATCCAGGGACACGTCGTTGGCCATCGCGCGAGACATTACGCTCCCCCGATCCAAACGCAACCGCTGAAAATATATTCACCAGGGGAGCCACTGGATGCGCTGACAGGCAACCTCAAAGCTTCTGGTGGGTATCGTCGCGGGGAGCATCCGCGCGCCGGACCGGAGGGGAGGGGCGGGAGGATTTAACCGCAAAGAACGCATAGATCACATAGAAGATGGGGAGAATGGGCAGGTCCCGCCGGGGCGAACTTTTGCCTTCTTTGTTCTTTGCGGTGAATGCTCGCCCCGGGGGATTCAGAGCGGGGTTCCGTCCATCAGCGCTCTTACGTGGGCGGCGGCGGCGGGGCCGAGGGTGGAAAGATTGTAGCCGCCCTCCAGAAGAGAAACGAGGCGGCCCTGCGCGTGGCGGGCGGCAATGCCGAGGAGCAGGCGCGTCATTTCGACCAGATCCTCGCCGGCAAGCAGAAAGCCGCCCAGCGGATCGCCGGCGAGGGAATCGAAGCCGGCGGAAACGAGGACCAGGTCCGGGCGGAAGCGGTCCGCGGCGGGCTCCAGCTCCTGGCGCATGGCGCCCAGGATTTCCGCGCGCCCGGCGCCCGCGGGGAAAGGGCAATTGATCGTAAACCCCTGGCCGGGGCCGCTGCCGCGCTCGGACCTGCGCCCGGTGCCGGGATAGAAGGGCCATTGATGCGTGGAAAAGAAGAGAACGCCGGGATCCTCATAAAAAATATCCTGGGTGCCATTGCCGTGGTGCACATCCCAATCGACGATGAGCACCCGCTCCGCGCCGTGGGCCTGCCGGGCGTGGCGGGCGGCGATGGCGATGTTATTGAAAATGCAAAAGCCCATGCCGCGATTTGCGGTGGCATGATGGCCCGGCGGCCGGATGGCGCAGAAGGCGTTTTGCACCGCGCCGGCCATGACGGCATCCACGGCGGCGGCGACGAGACCGGCGGCACGGACGGCCGCATCCCAGGAAGCCTCGCAGACGGCGGTATCGCCGGTGGCCAGCTCGGGCGCGCCCTCCTTGATCTGATGCTCGGCAATGTCCAGGTAATGGCTATCGTGCACGAGCCGCAACTCCGCGCGGGTGGCATCGCGGGAGGGGATGTGCGCCAGCTTCTCCGCCAGCCCGGCCTCCTCGAGCCCGGCGATGACGGCCTCGTAGCGCTGCGGGCATTCCGGGTGGCCATGGCCGGGAACGTGCCTCATGCAGAAGGGGTCCGCGGCCAGGCCCGTGGCGGCGGACCCGCCGTTCATGGGCGTGCCAGCCATTGCGCGGACGCCTCGATATCCCCCTGGGTCAATTGATGGCCGGTCCCGGCCATGCGCAGCGTCACGGAGGCCCCGGCATTTTCCAGCAGGGCCTTGAGGGCGGCGGTCTCCTCCGGCGTGGCGATGGGATCCACCTGGCCCTGGGAAAGCAGCACCTCCACGCCGGCGAGGTCCGGCAGCAGAGCGGGCTCGAGCGGCACCATGGCGCGCAAGAGCACGGCGCGCCAGAACCGCACCGCGCCCGTGAGCAGCATGGCGGCGGCAATGTTCGCGCCATTGGAGTAACCGAGTGCGCACAGGCGGGCGGGATCGAACCCATGCTCCTCCGCTTTCTCGCGCACAAAATCCCCCAGCTCCGCCGAGCGGGCCTTGATGTCCTCGATATCGAACACCCCCTCCGCAAAGCGCCGGAAGAAGCGCGGCATCCCCTGCTCCAGCACCCGCCCGCGCGGGCTGAGCAAATTCGCGCCCGGCATGACGGCGGCGCCGAGCTCGATCAGGTCCGCCTCATTGCCGCCGGTGCCGTGAAGGAGCAGGAGCGTCTCCGGCCTGCGGCCCGCC
>DATAXI010000093.1:0-14453 GCA_036266845.1 Chthoniobacteraceae bacterium
TGGCGAGTGACGTCGAACCCGGAGAGAATCATATTCTTGGCGCGCTGAATCGTTCCATTGCTTCCCGTCGTGGTCGCGGTGCCATAGATGAATTCTCCCAGTGAGGTGTACAGCCGGCTCGGCACCGTACCGGTGAGCGTAACCGGCGGCGCGGCCGTGCCGGAAAGAATGGTGGCTGCCAATCCCCCATTGGATGACCAGGCGTCACTATAACGTGGCAGGAGACCAAAAAAACTGGTGGTTCCCGAACCATTCGGCGCCGCCATGAAACCGCTCTGGAGATAACTGGCGCTGCCGTCCGGCGGATATTGCGGAGTCCCATCCAGGAAAGGCATGCCCAAACCATTAAGGATGTTATATAAAACCGTTGTGGCGGGATGGCCAGGATACCGTTGGTACTCGTTGTGCACCGGTTGATCCTGTGCAAACAGCCGAAACTCATCCCAATTGGCAAAACGGGGGGTATCCCAAGGAGCCGGCAGAACGCTGCTGGCCTTGTAATTCTGCGTGGGATCCGGGCGGTAACTCAGGCTGCCTGCGGCGGTGTTGATATTCACCTTGCACGAGTCGTCATCGGTCCAAAACGCCACTCGCCCCACAATCGGGTTGGTTCCGCTGGCCGAAGCGATGGTTACAGAATTGCCGCCGCTTTTGCCCACGGTCGGCGCGACAATCGAGCCATCCTGCAGGACATACATCCAGCGAACCGGCATGGGAATGATGTTCGCATTGGCGCCTCCGGCGGTCGGTACGGCGGTCGTGCCGGGCACGGTGCCGGTGCCATTGGATGTACCCAGAAAGAAGCCGGGCATCTTGGTTACCGAGAGCTCGCCAGGATTCGCCGCCGTGCCGGGATTAGTGGGATCGCGAGGATCAAGAATCGGGTAGGTCAAGACCGGGTTGGTGCCCGTGCTATCGACCCCCTGGACAGCAATCGGCGCGTTCAGATCCACCCAGGTGGCTGGAGCGCTTTCCCAGGTTCCGGAAACGGGCACGTCGTTGGCAAGATCACCGGGCGTAGCGGTGGTCATGCTCGTCGAGGAGTAAAGACGGTAAATATTTAGCAACGCGCCCGTATCATCGAATACGCGGACGGCGCCTGGCTGCGAAGCCCACGCCGCCGAGGAGCCTTGACCGGTCGCGTCGTTGATCTGGCCCTGCACCAGGTTTACCACCATGTCCGCAAGCCGGCGCGTGGACACCTTGGCGGAGTAGCTGGAGGTGGTTATCCTACTAGTTCCGGCCCGAAAGAGGAAGCCAATGACGACCGCGGCGATCAAGACAATGATCGCCAGCACAATGATCAGCGCCGCCGCCTTGTCGCCGGCGAATCGTGCCATAAACCTGGGGGAACATTTCGTTCCGGGGGGATTGGGTTTCATTCTCGATAGAGCAAAAGCGAGCCGGTATCCGGGTTCAGTTGGATTGTGGCATGGTTGGGAGGCGGAGAGGCAGACGCCGCAAACCGCGCCGGGACCACGGTAAGATAGAGTTCGTTCCGGTTCGTGCCAGTTTCCACCGGCACCACGGCGCCCGATGGCCGCAGACTGAAGGAAACATAAGACACATTAGCATTCCCCGCGGACATGGTGCCGGAGACCGTGAGAAAGGAAAGCAGCGGAGACAACACCGTTTTTTCCTGGGCGATGACGACGGATTGCGGGAGATAGGCGATTTTACCAACCGGCTCCGGCACTCCGGCCGCGCTCGTGGAGTAAAGCTGGATTCCGCTATACCCCTGCGAGGACCTGCTGGGAATGTTAAGCAGGCGCACCTCAATGGTGGTGTTCATGGTGGAGGCGAACTGGCGCGCCGAGTCAAATTGATCATACACCGTTTGGGCGCCCTGCGTCAGGTTCGAGGAGTCCAGCATCCCATTCATCGCCGGCACGATGAAGGCCATCAGCAATGTCATGACCGCAATCACTACCAGTAACTCCAGGAGCGTGAATCCTCCTTTGCGTGGGTCTGAATGACACGGATCGCTCATTTTCCATTCCACCTGGATTCGCGCAAGTTCACCGTAGTGCTAAATACCTGAAAAGTTACATGAGCCGCGACAAGGGCGGATTGTAATTTGTTCAGGTCATTCTCATATTGGGTGACATCGGTAAATGGACTGGCGGTCAGCGCGCTACTGATTACGGCGGGCTCTACGGCGCCGGCGGCTCCATTGGGAATAAGGCGTCCGGCAGATTGCTCGTCGATCGCCACCATTGTCAATTGCACGGCCGGCGGAGCTTGGGCATATTGAATGGGGAATACCCCGGCGGCGTTGCCGGCAGGCAGATTGCGGGAATCGTATTGATAATTCGTGGTAATATACGTTCCATTGGGGTCCTGGGACAAGAACTGCCGAGGCCAAACAATCAACGCGATGACGTTGCTGGCGAGCGGCCAGGACGCGCTTTGCACGCCTCCATTCGGCGAGCCGATCCAGTTTGTCCCCGTCAGTGAGTATTGCATGAAATTCTCGGTCGGCTGATTGCATTGCATCAGCCGATATCGGTAATGGTTCACCTTCAGGAAAGAGGGGGCGAAGCTGCCATCACTGACATAAGTCACATAATATCCGATGGCGTTGAGCAGTCCCGCAGTCTGATCCACCGTGGTGTCCGCGGAAATACTTTCGGGCGCGGCAAAAAAAACCGCCTGCCCGCGGTTGGAGTTGCTTTCGACCACGAAGTGCAGGTCCGAAGCACGTCCGTAATTGGCCGGCGCAAAGTTGGCAGGCGCGGTGGGCCCACTCGTCGCGGAAGCGTCGAGGCGCTGGTTGCTGGAATTGTAGTAATCCCAGTAGGTATTCATCGTTGCCTGGGAAAGCCGCTGGGAGATGACATCAAACGCCGATCGCGCTTCCTCAAAAGCATCCATCTGGCTAAACTCCCTCCGGACGAGCCCAGTGGTCGTATCCATTGTTTTGGAAAGAATCACTAAAATGAAGAGGGTCACCGCGCAGGCGACCAACATCTCCACCAGCGTAAAGCCCGCCTGGCTAACTTCCCGCGCTCCCGATCCCCGCCGTGTGCCCCAAGCTCTCGCGGACACCTTAGAGGTTTCCCTGCTTGGCGATGCAAAACGAGAGGACATTGCACTTACGGGCAGCGGCCGGGGCCATGTAGGGATAACTGACAGAAGCTTTTACAAGCTGAAGGTTTTCAGGATAGGTGACCCCGTTCGTGCCTGGAATGGGCAAGGTGCCGGAAGTGCCGGTGGTGGAAAAAGTAGCCACAAAGAAAGGCGCCGCGGTGGTCCCCGTGGCAGTGGCCCCGGTCACTACACCATCCCTGGTGTAATAGGTTGACGTGCCGTCGATGGAGTCGAGCGCATTGGTCGGGTTGGAGGTGGAACTTGTGAAAGGCATCCCCTGTAACTGGGAGGAAATCTGCTGGGTAATGGTAGCCATTCCGTACTCCACCCTCGAGTCCTGCACGGTTTGCAGTCCTACGGGGATGACGGCGAGGATGGTCATCAGCGAGAATGAGACGACACCCAAGGCCAGACAAACCTCGATAAGCGTGAACCCCTGTCGAAGCTTGGCAAGCGTGATCCGCGGGCGATGAAGGCGTGAGAGCATAGTTTTCGGAAGCCGGATGCGCCCAAACTAGACTCTTTTGCAGGGGCTGTCAAAGAACTTTTTTACCGGTAACATTTTTAGGTCACCAGCGTCCCCCCCGCCCTCTCCGGCTCCTTGTTTGCGCCACCCGCAGCGGACGCGCAAAACCATCGGCGCCAGCGGATATCTCCTCCGCGGCGCAAGGGCCGCCAGGGGTAAATCAAAGCTTTCGCCGAGAGAACGGCAAACTGGCCCTCGATCGCGCTGGATTTCCGGTCCGTGGCGCCCGCCTTTCCGCGGCGACGAAATTTCACCTCCAATCGAAGAGAACGCCCATGGTGTTGGCGCGGTCCCGATTTACGAGGAGATACGCATCGCCGCACTCGGCGGGAGAGAAACGATGCGTGCTAAGTTGATCGAGGGGGAAACGGCTCCTTGAAGCCAGAGAAAAGAACAGACGGGAAATCGTCGAGTTATTCCATGTGGCATCATTATGGGCATCGTGCGCCCCCACGATATGGAGGCCTCGCGTGATGACATCGGGTGTCAACGCCTGCAGGCCAGGCTGGCCCGTGTCTCCCAGAACGACCATTGTTCCAAAATTGCGAACGAAACCCAGCGCCTGCTGAAAAACCTTCGAGTTACCTGTGGAATCGATGACCACACGGGGCAGGACCGCCGAATTGCAATCCAGGATGGCTTGCCGCGCCTCATGGAGAGGCTGGGAAAGCACTGCCGTCGCGCCCCCGGCGCGTGCCATGGCGAGACGTCTCTCTATGGGATCCAGTGCCAGGATGGACTCGGCTCCCGCGGCGGCTGCCCAGCGCACCGCCATCTGTCCAATGGGCCCGGCGCCGATAATAAGCGTGGATTCTCCCAGGCGAAGTTGCGCCACGGAGACTCCGTGAAAGGCGATTTTCGCAAATGCGAACCAAACGGCTTCTTCGGATGGGACATTGTCCGGAATGGGGAAACAGTCAGCCACCGCCTGATTGGAATGGGAACCATGGGCGCTTCGGCAGGCCACGCGATCACCCACCTTCAGGCCTTTGGTTCCGCGGCCCAGCGACTCGACGGCGCCAACCACCGCGTAGCCGGGATAGAATGGGTACTTCACCCACCAATCCCAATGCGTGCCGGGATCGAAGAGCCTGTTGAAGACGATGTTTTCCGTCCCGGTGCTCATTAATGAAAACTCCGTGCGGATCCTGGCTTCTCCCGGACCTGGAGGAGGAAGACGGAATTTTTGCAAAACAACCTGCTGCTTAGCGGGAAAGACGAGCCGGGAGGCGGCTGTCGAGGCCTTGCTGATCTTGACGGTCATGGCGGATTTTTTCAATTGGGTAGGCGCCGGCATTATTGGGTGAATGAATCCAGGATGGCCTTGAGCCGCCCCGTGCTTTCGTGCAGCCCGCCGGGGCGGTTTCGGCCCAGCCAGACCTCTTCATAGCGGCCCAGGATGGGAATCAGCTCCCGGCGCCAGCGGGTGGCATTTCCCTGCTGGTTAAGCAGATGGTCTTTGGCGCGGCCAATCGCATGCAGCAGCATATCCGCCGCCAGGTTCAACTCTGCCACGAGCGCGTTGCCATCGTCCGCCTCAGGGCTGGCCTGTTGCAGGAGTTGCCTGGCTTGTTGAACCAATTCCTCCGCGGCTTTCACCTCGTCCAATTTCATGTGGCGGGTGGAATTGGCAATGGAATCACGGCGGCTAAACAATACTTGGTTCAAAAGGTTCGCGTTGGGCTCAGGGTGGCTGAAGCAGGCGGCGGTCTTGCCGAGATTAATCAATGCTTCCACTGAGGCCTTCGCCGGATCCTTAAATATCCGCTGATTCAAAATTTCCTTGAGAGCATCGATGGCCATACTGGAACCAGGATTCCAGGCAAAGGCCGCGCCGGCAAACAAGCCGGGATACGAAATCGGCAATGTTTGATGATGGCCGCCGTCACCCCAATCCGTGACCAGATATCCATCCGCGCCGTGGGTCTGGCCAGCCAATGCGGCTTCACGAACGTTGGCCATGCAGTTTTCAAAGCGGCCGCCGATGGCATTGTGACTGGCGACAGAGGAACAGACGTAAAACGGCATATCGCTTCGTTTGAACCGGAGGCACTGGTCATCAAAGGGATGGCCCGCTTCATAGCCCCAAACCAGGCCGATCAGGTTCTTCGGAAGCTGTGAAATCATCTCGGGCCTCTCGAGGACCACCTCCGCCGCGAATTGTCCAGTGCGCCCGCCCCGCTCAAGAATCGCGGCCACCTTGCTCAGGTAATCCACGTAAACGGCGTGTTTACCTTCCCGGGCGCAACGCTCGCGGCTTGCCCCCAGCCCCAGCTCCCACGGCTCATCGCAACTGATGTTGCATTGCCGGCTGCTGAAAAGCGGGAGTAATTCATCAAAAAGACCTTCCACAAATCTCAAGCTGGCGTCATCCGCCTTGAGCGTCATGCCATACTTCGACCACACACCCCACCATTGCTCAAAGCCGCCGGGGCATTCCGCAAGATGATGATACTCCGGATGCATCAACCAGCGTTCCATGTGACCAAAGGTGTTTTGGCTCGGGACCAGATCGATAAAACGTTCCAGACAATAGCGATCCAATTCGCGCACCTCATCCGCCGTGAGCGGCGATGCGTTGCCCCACACCACCGGATGCTCGGAATACGCAAAAGTATGTTCAAAATAGAATTGCACCTGATTGATCTTCAGGTCCGAACAAATATCTAAAAGCCGGCGAAAAGTTTTCATTGTCGGGACCTTGCACCGGCTGACATCCAGCGTGTACCCCCGAACCGGAAAGGCCGGGCTATCGACGATGGTGCAGCACGGGATTTCGGTCCCCCCGGCCAAGCACTGCCCCAGGGTGAGCAGCGCGTAGTGAAGACCTGCCAGATCAGAAGCTTTGCACTCGATCTGATCCGGGTTGACTGAAATCACATAACCTTGGGCGGGACCATCCCCATCGGACTCCAGGATGAGATTCACCCCCCCTGCCCCGCCGGGAAATTCGGATCCCACGCGCACTTCAGCCCCGGCTAGTCTGGGGCTGCCCGCGCCAAGCCGTCCGATGGTCCCTAAAATTCGAGCATCTCCCGCCTCGGGAGAAAGATAAAAGACAGGCGTCTGCGGTAATTGGAAGCATCCTTCCCGGGGCAGATATTGGGCGGGCGCTGGGTAAAGCAACGGCGTCATAGGTGATAATTTTTGCTAACGTGTGGAATGCCCCAAGCGTCTGGCGAGTTTGTCCTGAACATCGTTCTTGAAGCGGTCCAGAAAATTGCCGGCATATTGAACAATATCCAGCGACTCATCCAATACGAGGGGAGTGAGGTCCATGCCGTAAATAAGCCTCGTGGCGGTGTCGGGGGTGTGGGAATCCAACATCGTCGCATTGGTCAGGCTCCGTCCTTCGATTGCCAAATCATAACGTTTGCCCCCCGCAATCTGCGAATCAAACACCTGGCCGAGCGCGGTCCGAAGTTCGTCATTACCCTCCACATTCATGAGCACCTTGTCTGGATCGGGAAGCCAATCGAGATTTCGCCAGGCTTCAAAGCCGATCACCTTCCGCGGCCGGTGCTCGCGCGGTAATTCCCTCATCGCTTCCAGCGCCGCAATCGCAACGCCGATGTGGGTCTCATGCTTATCCGCAAGGTTGTGGGTATAGACCACCTCGGGACGGACGACGGTGAGGATTTTCGTCAAATCCCGCTTCAACCCCGTCTCGGCTGGGCTTTTTACGATGCGACTTGGATAGTCCAACTGGATCATCGCAGCATACCGTCCGATCCTGGCCGCCTCATTCTGTTCCTCCCGCCGGATTTCCACCATCCGCGCATCAGAACAGGTTGCATACGGACCTGTCCGCGCGCTGCCCGCTCCGTCCGTGCAGGTCACACCGCCAAACCACCGGTCCGGCGTGGCGAAACATTCCAGGATCCCGTGAAAGGCATGGAACTCCAGATCATCCTGATGCGCGCCAATGCCCAGATGAGTAATCCGCTCGAGAGCTTCTCTCTCTGGCTTTCCATCAGGAACCAAAAACTCCGCACTGGCGTTGGTAAATTGCATAAAAGAAATCGGGTTCAAGAGGCGCGGCGTCCACCGCAAAGCTCGGGCAAAGTGGCTGCCGCGATGGCTTGCCCATGGGAACGATCCTGCCCGGAGCAAGTCCATAGTTGAACACGCCGGGCAAGATCTGGAAATTCGTTTTTCAGTACGGCCGCCGCCTCCTGAATGATAACATCGCCGCCCTCCCCCATCATCATGCCCCCCAAACAGAGCACGTTGCACAAGGGGTAAAATTCCGCGTAATGGGCTACGGAATAGCCGAGCCACACTCCAATCGTTTCGTAAATGCCGCGAGCACGGGAATCCCCATTCTCCATCAGGGCCTGAACCGTCTTGAGCTGCTCCGCAAACGGCATCTCCCGTTCAAGCGATATTCCCGATCTTGGGACAAGGCGGCCAAGCGCTTGCTGCGAAAAATGCTGCACCCCCAACCCGAGATCTCCCGACCACTCGTCCCGCGCCCCATCATCCTGATAGTCCACGGGAGCAAAGGCCAACTCATTTAGCCACGATGTGAATCGGCCATCGGCGTCCACATAACCGGCTGCCAGACTGGTCCCCATGGAAATTCCCAGTACAGAATGGATTCGTAGCGAGTTGGCCCCGGAAAGCGCCGCTACCTCGCCGTCATTGGCCACCTCAAAGGGAACGTCATTCCAGGTTTTTCTGAGATCCAAAAAAATCCTCCGAATCCGCTTTTCAAAATCAACTTCTGAAATACCGCGAAAAAGCGACGAGGCCCGCACTTCATTGTTTGCCACGGCGCCGGCCGTGCTTCCGCCGATGGCATCCACCCGTGGCAGGCTGGCGGCAGCCCGCCGGATACTGTCATCAATGCTCGAAAAATGAAATTGCGGATCTTTTTGGAAATAAGGATCCCACGCGATGGACTCGGAAAAGACCACTTGCCCGTCGCGCAGCGCCACCGCTTTGCGAAAGCTCCCCCCAAGGTCGAAACCGATCCGGCAGCCATCCAGGTTTCCGCCCAGGCGCCGGGAACGCTCTCGACTCTCCGGCAGCTCATCAAATGCGCATTCTTCGATGACCATGGCGCGCCCGGATAGCCTCTGGCCCAGGAACTCGCAGTCAAATCGGCGGTCCCCCTCCGGGCAGTAGATTTGTCTGAGCATTTCTGCAATCCCCGGCTCGCCCCCCACGGTGATGCGATAACCGCCGCGCTGCCAGAGCAGGAATTTTACGATCCGCTCGACATACCTTCTGTTGAGTTCAATATTTTCATCAACCTGTGGCAGCACCCGGGTCTTGAACACCGAGCAGGTGCCATCAGTTTGCCCAATCGCAATGCCCAGCAACCGTGAGGCTGGATGATCACCGGCAAGGCGACCATAAGCCCGGTTCCAAAGGGCGGCCGGGATGAATCCGGGATCGAGCGAGGCTATCCTTCTGAGCGTTACGTCGCTTGATCTGATGCCCAGCTTCAGGCCATCGAAAGGCCGCGTAAGCAAACCCGGCAGTGGCATCGGCAAAGCGAGAGCTATTGAATCGCGTCCGCCGGGTTGGCGGGGGGCGTTTTCGGCCCATCCACACTGGAAGCAAGATCCTTCCGCTGCCAGACCCGGACATAATCGATCACGAAATCAGAGGGCAATTGCGCATCATCCACGGAATTGTTATCCCACCCACCGCTGATCGCGGTGAACATGATATCCGCCGGAACATTGGAGATTCTCGGGGTCTCCCACCGCGCCACTTCCTTGCCATTGACGTAATAGATGGCCGAACCCGGCGTCCAGAGCAGGCCGGAGGTAATGAAACCGTCTTTATCCGGCGCAAAGTAGATACCGCCCGTGCCGGTCGCCTGGTGGTTGGCTCCGTAGCCGTCCCAATGCATCGCAATATCGTACCGGTACGGGCCCCATCGGCTGAGATACTCCATGATGTCAAACTCCATGCCGCCACGGGCCGTATCCGCGCGCTTCCACTGGGGTCCCTCGGCCACGCCGCGGTCCGGCATCAACCAAAACGCGGGCCACATCCCGGGGGCCTTGGGTAATTTCATGCGAGCTTCGAAATAGCCGTAACGTTGGGTCCATTTCCCGTAAGTATCCAGGTACCCCGTCGCGTAATCGGTTTTCTGCTTCGTCGGGTCGTCATTCTGGAACCCGGTTTTCCTTTCATAGTGGAGTTTCGCCACGCCGCCGCCCACAATGACATTGTCCTTGCTGTAGTGAGTGACTTGAGGATCCCAGAAGTTACCTCCATAGACATTCCATTTGGACGAATCGATGGACTTGCCGTCGAATTCCTCGTCGAAAGTTTGCTTCCAGTCGCCGGGCACCGGGGGACGTTTGCCCAGCCAATCGGGCAACACGGCCGGCTCCGGCGGGCAAGCCTTGATGGATTCGACCACCAATGACTCGGACGCATCCGCCGGGTTGTCGATAATCCTGACCGCCGCAACCGCGTCGCTATTAAAAGTCGTGCCAGTGCCACCTTGTCCGTCATAGCTCGATTTGGTCGAATTCTTGACTCCGGCCCAAGGCACGGCCGGGGCAAAGCTCGCGGTAATCTCTCCTTCCGCCCCAGGCGCCAATGGCGACGGAAGGGAGGCCACATCGGTGCCATTGAAACTGCTTCCGAATACTTGCACACGAGGACTCACCGCGGTTGTACCCGCGTTCTTGACCTTGACCTTTACCATGGTCGCATCGCGCAAGTCCCACTTCCCGACCGCGGGTTTGACGGCGACGTACTGATTCTGGCTGCCAGAGAATTCAACTTTGAGCCCGTCCCCTTCCGGCGAAGCTTTCCCGCCACTTGCCTCGATTTGCTTTGCCGGATCGATCGTGACACCGCCTCCGAGGAGGTAACCGTTGGTGGGTTTGGTCCTGATAGACTCCGGATCAACCGGCGGCGCCTCCCCTGCCGGTCCTCCCGCTTCCACCGATTCAATCCGGATCGAACAGGGATCAGTGGCCTTTTGCAAAAAGAACATCACGCCGGCAACCGCCGCCGGGTTCAGCTTGAAATTCGGCTTAAACCCGTAGGCATAACCAAAAATGACCTTGAGGTCTTTGGACTCACCCGCGTTGATCGTCTGCGATTCCGTGTCCGACCCGCCGGCGTTATCCAGCCGCATGGATACATAGAGCGGCTTCGACCCGGTATTGGCAATCCGAGCCGTGACATGACCATATTTTGAAAGATCCCACACCGTGCCCCCTTCGGGTTTCAGGTAAATACCCGGGTAATCGGCGTTTCCCGGTTTGACATTGGCTACGAGCCCCGGCGCCTTTGGGTCCGTGCTGGCGCTGAGGTCCACCTGGCTCTCGCTGCCTGATTGCGGCGAGAATTGGCTCTCAAAGCCAGTCCCCGTCAGATTAACCAAGGGAAAGCCTGAGGTATCCGATGGACTGGGCGCGCTGGCGGCAGCGGCCTGTCCATGCGCAAGCGGATGAATCAGGAACGGGAACAACAAAACAGCCGCGACCAGAATGGCGGGCGCTAATTTATTAATGGCTTTCACTGGATGCAATGGATGGTAAGGAAATCAGACGAGACGGGAATGAACTGGAGTTTGAGGAACCGCGGTATCGGCGTTAGGCGCATATCGGGAGCTAAAGCAAGAGCGGCCGCTTCCGAAGCGAGCGAGGGGCCATTGTGAAAAATGGCGCCGGCGCTTAAATGGAAAAATATACTGATAAATCAGATCGATTACGCCTCCGCTCGACGGCGGCGGCGGAACCTTCCGAATCCGAGCAGCAAAACCGCGCCACTCAACACCATCCCATAAGTCGCAGGCTCAGGAACAGCTCCGGTGGAAGTCAGGTTAAGGGCGATCACACCATCCGAGCTCTCCAGCGCCCCCGTCCAGCCCGCTGGAAGGTTGAGAATATCGTTACTGAGGACGTCGGAAGAAATCGCCCCTTCTGACGAGTTATAGGTAATCAAATCATACGTGCCGGGAGTCACTCCCCCCAAGGAACTGATATTGAATGTTTCAGCAAGGGAAACGCCATTCGTGGAACTTAAAAGAGGCCCAGGCGGGTACCCCATCGTGAGACTGCCGGTGACAACCAACAGACTGTTGCCGGCTGCGCCAAAGACAAAGTCAAACTGATCTCCGCCACTGGCCGTGCTCATGTTAATGCTTCCATTGATCGTCAAGGTGCCGATCCCGCCATTAATTGTCGGATCACCCGGGGCTATCGCCGGACCCACATTATTGGCCGGGTTGTAATCCGGCGTGTCCATGGAGAGTGTCCCAGTGCCATAAAAGAGGTTGATTGTCCCCGTGCCGCCAAGAACCGTGGAATTTGCAGTCGCCCAATTACTCTGGCTGTCGAATCCAGCCAAATCGGGCGCCAAAGACGCATTGTTATAAAGGAAACTGAGCGACGTATCCACATAAGTCACAGAGCCGGTATCGAAAGAACCCTGATAATTAAACGAAGGATTGTCCGTGCCCGTGATCGTGTACTGAGCCCCGGGCAGCACTTCCAGCGACGCGCCCGCAGGCGGATACGAGGCAATATCAACATTCAAATTCACCATCGTGCCAGTGTCGGTGAGATAAATTGGATCATTCCCGGCGTTCGCACCGTCGTTCACCGGACCCGATCCCCCCACCCAATTCCCGTCGTCGGTCCAGAGGCCGGTGCCGTCGGCATTATTGAAAGAGTAGGTGGTGCCGTGAGCATGAAAAGCAGCGCCTGCGAGACAGCCGGCAAGGATGAGTATTTTCCCGAGGCGAGCCATCGGTGAATTAGGGATTACGTAGTTCATGGGGTGGTGATCAAGGTGGCCGAATAAAACCACGTCTTCGAACTTGCGTCAAATGAAATTTTACCGGTAACAATATTTATCTGAAACGCCCCGCAACCCCCTTCCGCCAGGGTGCCTGAAAAGGCATTCGCGCCCCCGAAGTGATTGGGCGAGATTTCCGGTTGACCGCCCAAAACTCGGTGGCACAGATAGAAATCCATTCCTATATAATTCCTATGAAAGCCCGCTCCCTACCCGGCACGGATCTAAAATTATCAACCTTTTGCTGCGGACTCGGGGATGTTTTCGCACTTCCCAGGGACCAATGGGAACCGCTTCTCGATACGTACGTTGAGGCCGGCGGAAATTTTTTTGATACCGCCCACGCTTACTGCTATTGGCTGCCGGGCGGCGCCGGGTTAAGCGAAATCACAATTGGCGAATATGTGCGCCGGCGTGGACTGAAGAACATCACCATCGCCACCAAGGGAGGGCACCCTTCGTCATGGCGCTATCGTACGATCCACCAAGACCGCTATCTCTCGCCTGAAAGAATTCGGGCCGATATCGACGACAGCCTCGCGCGACTCGAGTGCGATACCATCTCTCTTTACTACCTCCACCGGGATGATCCGCGAGTGCCGGTGAGTGAGATTGTCGAATTCCTTCACGCCGAAATTCAGCGCGGGCGCATTCGCTATCTCGGCGCCAGCAATTGGTCCGCCCAGCGGATCGCCGAGGCTAATGAGTACGCCCGAGTCAGAAACCTGGAGCCTTTCATAATTTCCGAACCCCGCTGGAGCCTGGCCGCGACCAAGTCGCGTCCCGACACCGCCGATTCCTTATCCGGGGAGTCGCTCGGGTGGCATCGGGAGAACCATTTTCCCGCAGCGCCTTATAGCCCCACCGCGCGCGGCTTTTTCGCTAAATCGTCCGGCGAAGATTCCCAAGAATATGACACTCCGGAAAACCACCAACGGCGCGAACGGGCGAGAGAACTGGCAAGGAAACTGAATGTCACACCCACACAAGTCGCCCTCGCGTGGCTCATCAGCCAACCATTCCCAGTCTTCCCGATCCTCGGTACGAAGAGCCGCGAACGGCTTATGGAGGCTTTTGCCGCCGAGGAAATTGCCCTCGGGAACGAAGAACTCGAATGGTTAGCCAACGGCTAAGGCTTTTCGAACCTTTGAACCTCCCCCGGCTTGGTGGATAGGCAGGGCGCAGTCATTGGATAAAAGACAAACCTTGGCCGGCCTCACTTCTTACCAGTTCATCTGTTCATGCTTCCAAAAGAACCCCAACGCTTTAAAACCAATCCGCACCGTCACTCTCTGGGGCTGAACATCTCAGTTTTCACGCATACCAGCGGGACGACCGGCGGCGCACTCAGAGGGCAGGACAAGGTGCTTTCGGAACACCGGGGATCGAGCCTGATTGAGCGCTACGTTGATCCAAACGACCCGGGGCTGAACCTCGACTGGGATGCGAATACCTTGAGCCTGAACCTGAGCGCAGCATCGAATACCCCCGACCTGAGCCAGTATTATAAGTTTCGAGTGATCAGCACCAAGAAATTCGCACCGTAAAGAACCTTGCGACTCGCGCTCGATAGCCAACTAGATGTTCCTCTTACTTGATTTGCGAGTCCACGTTGCTGGCCGTGAGCTGTGGATTGGATGCGAGGCGCGCCGCCGCGGCGCGCCATTTGAGCAGTGCAACGTTCGCAACCTTCATCTTTGCGGTAATCTGATCAACGGCAGCCTGCGCGGCGTCATTGGCCAAAGCGGCTGTTTTATCGGCGGTCGCGGCCGCGATATTTGCGCGGCCCAGCGCCTCGATCTCGTGCGTTAACGCGAGAGCCTGCTGGCGCGCTGTGGCCGCGGCGGCCTTTGAGCGGGCGAGCGCGCCGTTTCCTTCGCCAAGCGATTGGGCCGCCTCCGCGCTCGATAGAATCACGGGCACCACACTGGGCAGGAGCGCCGGCTCCACCAACGCCGCGCAGCCCAGTTGCTTTGCGAGCGGCTCAATGTCCGCCATGGTCTGTTGCGCCTTCTGGATTGCCGCCGCCGCCGTGGTAACCTGCCGATCCAGCGGC
>DATAXI010000119.1:0-4643 GCA_036266845.1 Chthoniobacteraceae bacterium
GCCTGGGGCAACGCCCCAGGACAGCAATCCCACAAACCCAGAGCGCTGAAAGCGCGTCTCATCCTCAGGCTCGCGTCTAATCCCAAACATACCGCTCATCAAACCTATCCCCGCGCTCCGCCCCACACGGCAAGCCCCAGAGGAGCGGTAGAAGCGGACGCGGTTGGATTCAAAATCGCCCCAAAACCCACGCCAAACGGCCATAACAATAAAGACCATTCCGCACATCGAAAGCCCAACTCCCAAAGCGCCAAAGGCGCGAACTCATACCAGCCTGGGGCAACGCCCCAGGACAGCAACCCCACAAAACCAGAGCGCTGAAAGCGCGTCTCATCCTCAGGCTCGCGTCTAATCCCAAACATACCGCTCATCAAACCTATCCCCGCGCTCCGCCCCACACGGCAAGCCCCAGATCGTCACCCCACGGCCTTCGCCGCCACGAACTATCTCCACGGAACCATCGAGAGTCCTTTGTGCCGAACCCTTTTTTTTGCTATACTCGCGGGAGCGAGATGGCTATCGACCGCCACAGCGGGGAACGGGATTTGCCAGCAACATCAAATGCTGGATACATGCCCAAAAACGCATCAAGGTAAATCAAGCCAAATCAAGGCGCCAATTATCCGGCAACCGAAGCCCGCGCAAAGGCCGCCCCATCCCGACTTGGTTAAAAACGACGCCCTCTCCAATTGCCGGAACCAGTGCTATTTTCCCGCCCCCCATGAGTTTTGAACCCAAATTGCCAACCCCCGCTTCTCCCGGCGTAATCGAAAACGAAACCGGACCGCCGATTGCGCACGACCCTGAACTCCTCGCCCCAGCCGGCGATTGGGATTGTGTCCGCGCCGCCGTCGCCAATGGCGCGAATGCGGTCTATTTCGGCCTGCCCCGGTTCAACGCACGGCTGCGGGCGCATAATTTTACGGAGGCGGAGCTGCCGGAGGTGGTCGATTTCTGCCACCGGCATGGGGTGAAGACGTTTGTGACGTTCAATACGCTGGTCTTTACCGGGGAACTGGAGGACGCGGCAGCTTACCTGCGGCTGCTGAACGCGGCGGGAGTGGATGCGCTGATCGTCCAGGATATCGGCCTCGTACGGCTGGCACGGCGAATCGTGCCCGAGCTGGCGATCCACGCCTCCACGCAGATGACGATTACTTCCCCGGAAGGGGTCCGGATGGCGCAACAGGCGCTGGGCATCGACCGGATTGTCCTGGCCCGCGAGCTGTCCCTGCGGGAACTGGAGAAATTCCAGGGAGGCGGCGGGGCGGAACTGGAGGTATTCGTGCACGGGGCGCTTTGCGTGGCTTACTCCGGCCAATGCCTGACGAGCGAATCGCTGGGGCAGCGGAGCGCAAACCGGGGGGAATGCGCGCAGGCATGCCGGATGCCCTATGAACTGGTGGTGGATGGGGCGCTGCGGGACCTTGGAGAGCGGCGTTACCTGCTCTCGCCGCAGGACCTGGCTGCCGTAAATGAAATCCCGGCCCTGCTGGAGCGCGGGGTGGTTTCCTTCAAGATCGAGGGCCGTCTGAAAACCGCGGAGTATGTCGCCGCGATCTGCCAGGTGTACCGGAAGGCGCTGGACGCCGCATTGGACGCCCGCCCGTGGCAGCCGGGGCCGGGCGATCAGTACAACATGGAGATGACTTTCTCGCGCGGCCTCTTTACCGGCTGGATGCATGGGGTTGATCATCAGCGGCTGGTGCCGGCGCGATTCGGGAAAAAACGCGGCGCGTATGTCGGCCGCGTGGCGGCGATCGAGGGGGACCACGTGATGCTGGGCGCGACGGAGGTGCCGCTGAAGCCGGGCGACGGAATTGTTTTTGATCAGGGCGGCGATCCGGATCACGAGCAGGGTGGGCGCATCTTCCGGCTCGAGGGGCGGCGCCTCTATTTTGGTCACGGGCAGGTGGAATTTGGGCGGCTTCGCGCGGGAGACCGCGTCTGGAAGACGAGTGACCCGCATCTGGACGCGCAGTTGCGGAAGACGTTCACCGGCAATATTGCCCCGCACCGGGAAATGCCGCTGGCGCTGCGGGTGAGTGGCCATGCGGGCGATCCGATGCGGCTGGAGTGCGGCCCGGTGACCGTCGAATCCGCGATCCCGCTGGATGCGGCACGCAATGCGCCGCTGACGGCGGAGCGTTTGCGCGAGCACTTGGGAAAACTGCACGGCACCGGCTATGCGCTGGCGCGGCTGGATTGCGGCGGGCTCGCCGGGCCGGTGATATTGCCGATTGGCGAGTTGAACCGGATGCGGTGCCAACTGGTGACGGCGCTCGATGCGAGCCGCTCCGCGCCCCGGCGGGAGAATGCCTTCACCGTGCCGGAGATGCTGCGCGAAATCCCACGCCAGGCCTTGCGGGCGAAACCGGAATTGGCGGTTCTTTGCCGCACGTTCGATCAACTCGAAGCCGCGCTCGCTTCGGGCATCGATTGCCTGTTGGTCGATTTCGAGGACATTCGCCGGTACAGGGATGCGGTCGCGCGCGTTCGCGGGAGCCACGCGAAGATTTACCTCGCCACGCCGCGCATCCAGAAGGCCGGTGAGGAAGGTTTCTTCAAGCTGATCGCGAATGCCGCGCCGGACGGCGTGCTCATTCGCAACCTCGGCGCGATCCCGTTTTTTGCCGATGCCGGCCTGCCGCGCCTTGGCGATTTCTCGCTCAATATCGCCAATCCGCTGACCGCGGAATTCTTCATGCAACAAGGGCTGAAGCAGTTGACGATTTCCTACGATCTGAACATTACGCAAGTGCTCGATCTGTTGCGCGCCGCGCCGCCCGCATGGTTTCAGCTCACGATCCACCAGCACATGCCCATGTTTCACATGGAGCACTGCGTCTTTGCCGCATTCCTTTCAAAGGGACATACATTTCTCGATTGCGGACGCCCGTGCGAGAAACACCGCGTCCACCTGCGCGACCGTGTGGGAATCGAGCACCCGCTGCGCGTGGATGTCGGCTGCCGCAATACGCTTTACAATGCCGTGCCGCAAACCGGCGCGCAGTTTTTCGCGGAGCTGATCAACGCCGGGCTGCGCTCCTTCCGTGTCGAACTGCTCGAGGAGGATGGGGCGGAATCAGAACGCGTGATTGAGTCTTACCAGGGACTGCTGAACGGGACGGCAAGCGGCGATTATCTCTGGCGGACGTTGAGGGCGCAGTCCCAGTTGGGAGTCACACGCGGCACTTACTGACGGAGTATCGAGCTGTGAATAACGCCGGTTCCATGACCCATTACCCTTTCCTGAATTCTTTGCTTCCTTTGCGCGCTTCTGTTTAATTCCCCGCCCGTGAATATCCATTATCTACAGCATGCGGCAACGGAGAGGCCGGGGGAGATCGCGAATTGGGCGGCGGCACACGGGCACAAGCTTTCGGGAACCCATTGGTATCGCGGCGATGCGAAGCCGAACCCGGCGGAGATCGATTTTTTGGTGATCATGGGAGGCGGGATGAATATCTACGAGCATCGCAATCATCCCTGGTTGGTGACGGAGAAGGAATTGATTGGCGAAGTGATCGAACAGGGCAAGCCGGTGCTCGGCGTCTGCCTGGGGTCCCAACTCATTGCGGATGTGATGGGAGGGAAGGTTTACCAGAACCCGGTTTACGAGATCGGCTGGTTTCCCATTCGCACGCTGGACGCGGCGCGGAGGCATCCGCTCTTCTCGCATTTTCCGGAGGAGTTTACCGCGCTCCATTGGCACGGCGATACCTTTGACCTGCCGCCGGGCGCGACGCTGCTGGCCAGCAGCGCGGGCTGCGTGAACCAGGCGTTCATTTGCCAGGGGAATATCGTGGGCCTGCAATTCCACATCGAGGTACGGCCCGAGGATGTGCGGGCATTCGTGCAGGGCGAGACGGCGCCGCTGCCGGAGGGCCGCTACGTGCAATCATTTGAGGATATCCTGGCGGGGGACCGCTACATCCCGACCGTTCACAAACTCCTGCGCGAAGTGCTGGACGCGATGGCCGCGGCGGCGGACTGACTGCGAGTGACCGCCTTAGGCGCCCTCAGTAACCCCTTAGTAATCCTTAAGAGCCCTTTTTAGAGGAACAGCCGTTCTTTCCTCCGCAGCCGTTCTTAGCGCCGCAATTGCCTTTGGTTGAGCAAGATACCTTATCGGAGGTGCTGCCGCTGACGCAGCGCTTGCATTCCTGCTTGGGATGAGTGGCGCAACCGGTGACAAGACCGGCGAGGGCGGCGACGAGGACGACTGCTTTGGTGCTGGAGGTCATGGTGGCAGGGACTTAGAGCGAATCGCCTCACGGAGGTCAAACTTATTGCGGGCCGGATTGCTCGATATTGTGGAGCCTCGGGCCAACACGAGCCTCGGCAAAGTGAAGCGACCTGTAGAGCATCCAATAGAAAGTGACGACGGCGATGAACGTCACGCCGCCGGTGGCCCAATGATGCGCCCGCATCCTGTCCAGCCGGGGGGCAAACGCGATGACACCCAGGAGGCTGAGCACCACGATGACGGCATCGAACGACGCCCGCTGCCAATAGCTGCCGCCCAGGTGCAGCCACATTCCAAATTCATCGAAGGTCAGGCCCATGGCCACGCCGTAGAGCAGGGCCGTGACTTCGGCCCGCCGGCCCACCGGACGCCGAAAAACGCTGTAACCGCAAAC
>DATAXI010000148.1:0-10974 GCA_036266845.1 Chthoniobacteraceae bacterium
GCCACCCCTCCCACTACGGCCACCCCTCCCACTACGGCCACCCCGCCCACTACGACGACCCCTCCGGCCGCGACCGAGCCAGGCGTTGCTCCCGGGGCTGCCCCGGGCGGCGCCGCCAGCCCCGCGCCTGCGATTCCCGGCCTGAGCCAATAGGCGGGATTAGCCCAATAGGCGGATTCCCATTCGCCAACAGGCGGTTTATCCGTCAGCGGGGAATCGAAATCAACGCCGCCGCGGCCTGGTGATTAAGGCCGATCACCGCCGCCAGCGCCGCTCCCGCCGCATCGAGGCTGCGCATCGCGCATATCACCTGCATCAGCGCGCTCGCCCCAAAGGCGTCGCCCAGGGAGAGCTTTGGCCTCAGCACCGGCAGGCCCGGGAAGCGCGGCTCCAGTGCCAGCCGTTCCGCGCGATCGATAAAAGTTCCGTTCGCGCTGCTGATAATCCGCGCCGGGCGGACATCGGGCAGTTGGTCCAATGCAGCGGAGAGACTTGCGGAAGCCGCAGCCTGTTTGAAAAACGGGACTCCCGGGGTCACGCAATCGAGCCGGTATCGCCCCGCACGACTCAGCACCACAGCCGCCGCGCCGTCCGCGATGAGCGCGCCGCGCGTGGATGCGAGGCCCCATTGGCTGTAAGCCTCGCCCAATATCCAGTCCGCCTCTTCCGCGCCGGCCACGATGCAATGATCCGCCTGTCCGGAGGCGATCAACTCCGCCCCCAGCCGCAGGGCGGCAAGGCCCGCCGAGGCATCGCCGGCCAGCGTGTAGGTGATGCCGTCAATCCCCAGAATCGCCGCCACGTGGCTGGCCGGCGCGTTGTAAACCGTCTCCGGGAAGAGCAGCGGACTGCCCGATCCCTCCCGCACCACCTGATCGTAAAACCTGCGCGTGTAGATGACGCCGCCGTCGGATACGGCAAAGACGATTGCGCATCTGCCGGGCTGGGCGGGATCAAGGCCGGCATCGCGCATTGCCGCAAGGACCGCCGTGGCCGCAAAGAGCGAGATATTGCTCGCGCGGCGGAGGCGCGGGTTGCGAGCCACCGCGTCCGCAAGCTTTGGCGGGATGAGCGCCGCGCGGTGCGGCTTGCGACCCGGCGGGCCGGCCAGCTCGCGCACCGGAGCGGGCGTGCCGGCGGCAATCGCGTTCCAGACTTCATCGAGGCCGGCCCCCAAGGGGGTGATCCAGCCTGCGCCGGCAATAAAAACGTCCATGTTACGGATTGGCGGAGTCGATCACGAGGCTCGCATTGGTCCCCCCAAAGCCGAAGGAATTGGAAAGAACGCGCCGCAGCGTGGCGGCCCGTGAATGGTTGGCGACGATCTGCAAATCCCACGCGGGATCGCAAGCGTTGAAATTGATGTTCGGCGGCAGCAGACCGTTACGAATCGCGATGAGCGAGATGACGGCCTCGATGGCTCCCGCGCCACCCAGCGCGTGGCCCATCATCGCCTTGGTGGAGCTGACCGGCACGCTATTCCCAAAAAGCCGGGCGATGGCTGCACCTTCGGTCGCGTCATTGAACATCGTCGCCGTGCCGTGCGCGTTGATGTAATCGACGCTGTCCGCCGCGGCATTTGCGCTTGCCAGCGCCCGCTCCATGGCGAGCCGCGGCCCGATCCCCGAGGGATGCGGCTGCGTGATGTGATGGGTATCCGTGGAGATGCCGTATCCGCTCACATAACCGAGGATGCGCGCGCCGCGGGCCTGCGCGTGCCCGGCGTTTTCCAGCGCCAGCAGTCCGGCGCCTTCCCCCAGCACCAGCCCGGTGCGCGCGGCGTCGAAAGGGCGCACCCGCTCCGGCGTCGAGGCCTGGAGGCAATCGAACCCGCGAAACACCAGCTCGGAGATCGCATCGTAACCGCCGCAGAGAACGGCATTGCGCCGTCCCGCGCGGATTTGTTCAAACCCGTGACCGATCGCATTGGAGCCGGATGCGCACGCATTGGCGATAATGGCGGAGGGAGCGCGCCAGCCGGCGTCCTCCATCGCGTCGAGCACCGGTTTCTGCGGATTGTAATTGGCCAGCCAGGAGGCGCGCCTGCGATCCGCCCCGGCATTCGCGAGCGAGCGGTAAAAGGCCTCGCCAAACGTCATCCCCCCTCCGGTGGCGCCGATGATCACTTCTTCCGGTGCGAAGCCCGGGTCCAGCATGCGCACCTCGCGCGCGGCGGCGATCAACATCAGGCTGGCGTGGTGAAAGCGCCTGCTGCGGCGGTTTGAGCGCAAATCCTCCAGCCGCGCGGGGGGCACGTGTCCCGCAGTTGTGCAGCGCGCGCCCGCGGTGCTGAAGGCGGTCACTGGCGAAATCCGGTCGGCGCCCTCTCGCAGCGTACCCGCGGTCTCTTCCATGCCGCGCCCCAGCGGACTGACCACGCCGGCGGCAACAATGGCTACACGAGAGGGAGTTGGACACGTCATTGCGGGATGTTTCGAGGCGGGCAGAGGGAGTAACTACACCTTAGTCTCCGGCCGGCCCAACGCATTTCGCACGGTGGTGATTGCTTTCGCCGGGGCGGGGGGTAGATTGGGCGGCGATATGAAATTGGTCCGCTGGACGCGCTTTACGTGGGAACTTGGCAAGCTGCCCGCGGAGGGGAGCGTCCTGCAGGAGCATTATCACATCCGGCCCGTCGCCCGGGAGGAGGAGAAAGTGGTGCGCGCGGTGATCATGAGCTCCTTTGCGCTGGATATGAATTGGTCCGATACGATGAAGAACATCAAGGACTGGATGGAGGCGCGGCTGGATGACGTCTTCGGGCACAAGGTGGCTCCCTGCCTTGTGGTTACGCACGGCACGCGCGTCATCGGAGCGAGCCCGCTGGACCCCAACCGGGAGAGCGAGTGCCACCTCATTGCGGGCCCTTGCATCCTCAACGAGTATCGCAACCGCGGCATCGGGACGGAGCTGCTTTATCAGTCGCTCCATGCGCTGCGGGAGGCGGGCTTCGAGAAAGTTCACGCCATCACGAAAGCCAATGTGCCGGTGGCAAAATTTGTTTACACGAAATTCGGCTCCACCAATGAGCCGTGGGAGTTTGAGCCGACGCTGGCCCGCTCTTGATTCGTGATGAGGCGCCGGGTGCGCCAGTGGCCTCAACCGCGCCCATTCAAATCGAGCCCACGAGGCGGCGCCACACGATGAGCACCACCAGCGAGCCGATGACCAGCAGCGCGATATTCTTAGGCTCCGGCACCGCTGCCAGCTCATAACCCACCACATTCAGCGCGGTCAGCTCCGGCGTGCCCAGGTCGATATCCACGCCGGGCTCGGAAAAAGCATCCTGCACCAGCGGCGGGTCGGACGGTTCCTGATCGGCGGGAGCGACGCCATCGCCCCAATCGCCAAAATCGCCGTTCGATGATTGGTTGAAGTAAACAAGGTTGGTGGCGCCGCTGTTGATGGAGAAATAGGCGGTGGCATTGGGGGATGTCGTGTAGCTGCGCGTATCCGGCGCGCTGTAGCGGTAGAGGTCCATCACTCCCACCGGGCCGGCAGTCCCGCTGTTGAGCGCGGAGCCTTCGCCGCCAATGCCCAGCACCTCATCCATCTCGTGGGTTGCCACCGATTGCAGGTCGTAGTCGTCCGGGTTTTGCCCGCCGCTGCGGGAGACGTTCATCGCCGGGATATTGAGATCGATCGTGCCGTCGAGATCATCCGGATCGCCGGAGATATCGGCATTGTCGCCAAGCGCGGCTTCGCCAATCGCGCGGAGAAGGGGAAGCGAGAGTACCAGCTTGGAATTTCCGTTGACGGGATTGTCCGTTTGCACGGGCAGGCTCGCGAGAGCGGTGAGCTGATCGGCGGAGTGGGCGGGAAGATTTTCGAGGTCCGTCAGATATTTTGAGTAAGAGAGATCATTGATGTAGGTCTCGCTCGCGCCGAGGCTGATGCTGGTATCATCCTCGAAGTCGATATTCACCGTGATCGGCGTTTCGACCGCGGCCTCCAGCCGGGAGATTGCGTCATCGATGCCCGCCTCGATGGTTGACGCATCGGAGAGAGAAGTAATGGAAGAACCGAACGTGCCGTCGATCACCAGTTGAGCCTTTGCCAACGGGCAGGCCAGCAATAAAACGACAAACGCACCGGGGAGGCCTTTCACCATGGCGGCAACGGTGAAAACGTAAAAAAATTATGGCAAGCTCTCTTTTCCCGAAGCGCTAAAATTGCGGCGGCTGGATCCAATTCCAGTACGCATCCAGTAGTTGCGGGCCGGCAAATATCCAGATCACCGCGCCAAGGGCCAGATACGGGCCGAAAGGAATTCGCGCGGACCACTCGCGCTTTCCAATGAGGATCATCGCCAGACCAATCAGCGCGCCGATGATCGAGCCCGAGGTGATCGTGAAGAACACGGCGCGCAACCCGAGAAAGGCTCCGATGGCGGCGATGAATTTCACATCGCCAAAGCCCATGGCCTCGCGCGGGATCACGAGACCGGTGACCACCCCCGTGATGGTGTCCAGCTTGTCCAGCTCATACTCGTCGGAGTTCACCTGAAGGCGGTTGTAGTAAAAAGTAAGAGTCGTGTCCTCGTAGCTTTTCTCACCGATCCGCGCCTCCTCGACGTGCATGAGCAGGATGTCCGTGGGGCGGGAGAACAGGTCGCTCCACTTCATCGTATCGCCGCCGGCCTCAAGGTCCGCATCGTCGCCATGGCGCGTCCAGGTGAAGGGCTCCGGCTTTTCCAGTTCGATCCGTTTTTTGCCGAAAGCTTTTTTCCCCAGCTCCACCACCAGCCAGAGCGTGCCGTAGCCCGCGGCGGCGGCGGCGGCGCTCCAGAGCAGGCCCATCCAGTGGGACTCCACGCCCATCAGCGCCGGCAGCGCCAATGAGCAGACCATGCCGGCTGCCACGCCGCCCCACGTGATCTCATTCGGGATGATGAAATGCTCGAAGTCGATGAACGTGGCGACCACCATCAGGCCGAGCAATATCCAGAGCGGAAACGCCTGGGCCCACGCGCCGGAGTGCCAGCATTTGACCCATGCGGCGAGAAAAAGCACCGCTGTCAGAAGCTCGACCCCAAAGTAGCGGAAGGCGATGGGAGCGCCGCAGTTGGCGCATTTCCCGCGCAGCGCCAGCCAGGAGACAAGCGGGATGTTTTGCGACCACGGGATCTGCTTCTTGCAATGCGGGCAGAAGGAGCGCTTCGGCTCATTGACCGAGAGGTCCAGCGGCAGCCGGTAAATGCAGACATTGAGAAAAGAACCGACAATCGCCCCCATGATGAAGGCGAACGCCGTAAAGATATTCTCGTAAGCGGCCAGGTCGAGAGAAGGGGGGGTATCCACGCGTCAGTGATTCTTTAAATCGCCATCCACCAGCTCGCAAATGCAATGGCCCAGGAATTTGTGGGCCTCCTGGATGCGGGCGGTCACCTCGCCGGGCACAATCAGGTCCACGCTCGCGCGGCCCGCGGCGGGGCCGCCATCGCGGCCCAGGATGGCGATGCTCTCCAGGCCGAGGCGTTTCGCCTCGTCCAGCGCCCGGAGGATATTGGGGGATTTTCCGCTGGTGGAGTAAACAACCAGCACGTCGCCCGGTTTCCCGAACGCCCATACCTGCCGCGCAAAGATTTCTTCGAACGCGTAATCATTGCCCACCGCGCATAGCAGCGTCCCGTCCGCCGCCAGGTTGATCGCCGGGTACGGCCGCCGGTCGCCACTGAAGCGGCAGGTGTATTCGGTGGAAAAATCCATGCCGTCCGCGGCGCTTCCGCCATTGCCGGCTACCAGAAGTTTGCCGCCGCCCAGCAGACAGCGGCGCACGAGGTCCGCGGCGCGCAGGAGCAGGGGCTCGAGCGCGGAGAGGCTCTCGAACGTACTCACCGCGGAGCGGAGGCTGGATTGGAACAAAGACATGGGAAAAAACGTATCGGGCCTGCCCGTGCGAAGAAACTCCTTAATTGAACGCGATCACGGAATTCCTCCGCAATTGGCGGACAAAAGCCCTTCCCATTTTTGAAACCGCTTCGTAGGCTGGCAGTGGAATGAAACTGCTGCTGGTGGATGGACACTACTACGTGTACCGGTCGTTTTTTGCGATTCGTGAGTTGAGCAATTCGCGGGGAGAACCCACCAACGCCATCTACGGTTTTGTCAAAACACTCCGCCGCATGGTCAAGGACCTGGCGCCGGATCGCGGCGCCGTGGTGTGGGATGAGGGATTGCCCGCGCGCCGCACAGAATTGCAACCCGCCTACAAGCAACACCGCGCGGAGATGCCCGTGGAGATGCGTCCGCAGCTCGATTTCATCCGCAAGCTGGTGCCGCTGCTCGGCTTTCAATCCATCTCCGCGCCGGACACGGAGGCGGACGATCTGATGGCCTCCTACGCCCTGGCCGCCACGCAACGCCAGATGGAAGTGGTGCTCGCCACCAATGATAAGGACCTCTTCCAGCTCGTCGATGGCGGTATTCGTGTTTACACCACCAACAAGGCCGATCTCGCCACGCCCAAGGATACCTTTGCGCTGCTGGACGAGGCCAGCGTCCTCAAGAAATGGGGCGTCCCGCCGCCGCGCATCGGCGATGTCATCGCCCTCATTGGCGATACGGTGGACAATATCCCCGGCGTCGCCGGCCTGGGCCCCAAGAATGCCGCGCACCTGCTCAAGACCCACGGCACGCTGGACGCATTGCTCGCGGATTTGAGCGTGGTCGAGAACGCGCGCATCCGGGAAAAGCTGCAGGGCGCGCGGGAGCAGATCATCCAGAACCGGGAAATGGTGCGGCTGGATATCGACCTGCCGCTGCCCGTCGCGCTGGACTCGCTGGAGATTGTCCCAAAGCACGATGAATTGATCGCCACGCTGGAGCGGTGCGAGTTCAAGTCCCTGATGGCGGAAATTCAGGCCGAGGCCGAAGCAACAAAGGTGAAGAGCGCCGGGATGCAGGGCGAATTATTTTAAGCGCCACGACGGCGCAGGATACGAAATCATTTTCGGAAACCCTATGACCACAATCGCTACATTTTACAAAGCCGACGACGCCCACCTGTTGAGAATGCGCCTGGAGGCGGATGGAATCGAGGCATTCGTCTTGGAGGAGTCCGTAAGGTTTGACGGTCCCGCCGAGGGGGTGCGGGTGCAGGTGGCGGATAAGGATGCCGCCGCAGCCCGGGAATACCTTTCCGATGACGCCGGGGTCCCGGAGGAAGAAGCTGGACTTTAGAAAGGTTCAATTTCGTAACCGGTTGAAGCCGCTTGGGATGCGGTGATCTACAGAGTAACCCTAATCCCCCATGGCATGGGCGCTGCTAAGTTTCCACGCCATGAAAATGCGTAATCCTACTGCCAAAAAAATCGGCCCCAGAAAAGCGGTCCGGCACGAGAACCTGAATCTGCCCCGCGTCTATCTCTTCCTGGAGCTGTTTGTGGAAAAAGAGATTTCGGGCCGCTCGGCGAAGTAACCGGGTAAACGGGAGAGGCGCCCCCGTTTTCCGAAGGCGCCTCATTTGCGAAGGGCGATAAGCCGAATTCTGTCGCCGGAGCTTTCGCCCCGGCGGACGGTCATTTCTCTCACCCGGACCAGGTTTCCCTGGTTTTCTCCGGGCGCCCGCCCCGTACAAGCGGCGGATGCGACTAATACCCGGGGGCTGTCCCATACTTACGGGACCGGACAGGCTGCCCCGCCCCCTGTTTTGTCTTGCACCACATGGGGTTTTTCGTGCCCCGGCGCTTGCGCGCCGGGCGGTGGGCTCTTACCCCGCCTTTTCACCCTTTCCCGGCATCGCGTAAGCGGCGCCAGGTGGTTTAATTTTTCTGTGACACTTTCCGTCGCTCCCGGCTTGGGCCATGGAGCGCCCGCGTGTTCTACACGGCATGTCGCCTTGCGGTGTTCGGACTTTCCTCCCGGCCACTGAGTACAGTACCGGGCGACCGTCTGCCCATCGCACGGGAAATGTTACGCGCGTAACCAGCGGTGGACAAGGGGGAAACGGTGGTGATGCGCGGAAAGTTCAGCAAAAGAACGGCAAGCCCTCCGGCGCCCGCGGTCCGGTTGCCGTACTTCACGGAGCGCTATTTTTCCCCGTGGACGCGGGCGGCCACTTTCAGGCGCAGCGCGTTCAGGTTGATGAAGCCGGTGGCGTCGCTCTGGTTATACGCCTGCGTGGGATCGGCCTCCATGGTCGCGATGTGCGGATTGTAGAGGCTCACCGGCGATTTGCGGCCCGCGGTGATGATGTTGCCCTTGTAGAGTTTCAACCGCACCGTGCCCGTCACATTCTTTTGCGACTCGGTCACGAACGCCTGCAACGCATCGCGCTCCGGCGAGAACCAGAAGCCATAATAAACCAGCTCCGCGTACTTGGGGATGAGCGAGTCGCGCAGATGCATCACCTCGCGGTCCATGGTCAGCGATTCCACCTGCCGGTGCGCGTAATGCAGGATCGCCCCGCCCGGCGTCTCGTACACGCCGCGCGATTTCATGCCGACGAAGCGGTTTTCCACCAGATCCACGCGTCCGATGCCGTGGCGCCCCCCCAGCTTGTTGAGCACGCGCATCACCTGCAGCGGCGTGAGCCGCGCGTGATTATCCGCCCCATATTTTACGCCCGCGATTCGCAATTCCTCCAGCAGCCCATCCAGTTCGTGATAGCCAATGCCGGTGCAGATGCCTTTCTCGAAATCCAGTTCCACATACTCCGCCTTGTCCGGCGCTTCCTCCGGCGAAACGCTCAGGATGTACATCTCGCGCGATTTCTCCGCGCTGGCGTCAAACCACGGATCCTCCAGGATGCCGCTCTCGAAGGAGATGTGCAGGAGGTTGCGATCCATCGAGTACGGCTTCTTGGCCGTGGCCGCGACGGGGATGCCGTTTTTCTCCGCGTAGGCGATCATCTCGCTCCGCCCGGGAAATTGCTCGCGAAACCGCTCCTGCCGCCAGGGCGCGATGACTTGCAGCTCCGGCGCGAGCGCCGCCGCCGTCAGCTCGAATCGCACCTGGTCGTTCCCCTTGCCGGTGGCGCCGTGCGCGACCGCGTCCGCTTTTTCCGCGCGCGCGATTTCCACCATGCGCTTGGCGATGAGGGGACGCGCGATGCTGGTGCCCAGAAAATATTGGCCCTCGTAGATCGCGCCTGCCTGGATCATCGGAAAAATGAAGTCGCGCGCAAATTCCTCGCGCAGATCGTCGATGTAGCACTTGCCCGCGCCGGTGCGGAGCGCCTTGGCGTCCAGGCCATCGAGTTCCTCCTCCTGGCCCACATCGGCGCAAAAGGCGATAATCTCCGCCTGATAGGTTTCCTTGAGCCAGGTGAGAAGCACGGAGGTATCGAGCCCCCCGGAGTAAGCGACCACGATCTTCATAAGGGGCAAAGCTTTTATGGGACGAAATCCCGAATGGAAAGGGGAAGTTTCGCGTAGGAAATTCTCCCGTCCCTGGAATAGGACATTCCCCTGACCGATTCTTGTTTCGCATGGCCACTCATTTTGGGTAGCATCCCAACCCACCATGATCGAATTACTCGAGTCCCGCATCGCCCCCGCCAGTCTGGTCAGCTACATGGACGTGGACGGGGATAAGGTCACCATCAGCGTCAGCAAGGGCACGATCAGCATGAGTGATCTGACCCTTTCCGGAGGGACCAGCGGGATTCTCGAGACCCTTAATTTGACCGATGCCGGGTTCAACGGAGCCAATGTCACCTTTCACGTGGCCAAGGGCTCGCACGGCAACGGCCTTGCCAATGTGGGCGTCATCAATGCCGGCACGAATGACCTGGGCGCGGTGACCGTGGCGGGCGATCTCGGTTCCATCAATGCCGGCAATGACAGCGCCACCGTCCCCGCCATCGCCTCGCTCACAGTCAATTCCATGGGCGTCCAGAGCCTGACCTCCGGGTCCAGCCTCACCTCGGCTATCAACGGCGCTCTGGGCAAACTGACCGTCAAGCATGATGCGACGAACGTCTTTATCGACGACTCCGGAGCCAATGCGGGCATCGGCACGGTCAAGATCGGCGGGTCGCTGTCGTCGGTGTCCGATAGCGGTTACGGAGAAGTTTATTCCAGCGGAAATATCGGTTCGGTGCTCATCGGCGGAAATCTCCAAGGCGGCATTTCCTCCAACAGCGGGATTGTCTATTCCGGCGGCGCCATCGGCTCGGTCACGGTCCACGGCAGCCTGATGGGCTCCCAGGCCGAGGACACTGGAGCCATTTTCGCCGATGGCAATATCGGCCCGGTCTTGATCGGCGGCAGTATTTATGGCGGCGCGGGGGAATACAGCGGCGTGATTTACAGCAGCGCCGGCGCCATTGCCTCCGTCAATGTCGGCAAGAGCATGACCGGCGGCGCAGGGGAATATAGCGGCGTCATCTTTACCCCCATGTCCATTGGTCCAGTGACGATCAAAGGGAACATGACCGGCGGCGCGGGGGATTACAGCGGCGCGATCATCAATGGCCCCGTCTATTCTTCTGGTGGCGTCGGCAATCTCGGCAACGTGACGATTGGCGGCTCGGTCATTGGCGGCGCCGGTTACTTCAGCGGCGTCATTTACTCCAACAATAATATCGGTGTCATCAATATCGCCGGCGACCAGATCGGCGGCGATGGCTACTGCAGCGCGCTCATTTATCCCTATCATGGCAACCTTGCGGCGCTTACCATTGGCGGTTCGGTGCTCGGCGTGGGTGATGGTGATTACAATGCCGGCGTTTACGTGCTCGGGACCGCCGGACCGATCGTCATCAAGCATTCCATCATCGGGGGCGAGGGTTACTCTGGAGGCGCCTTTTATGCCGAAGACGGTTTTTCCACCTTTAAGGTCGGCGGCGACATCGTCGGTGGCACCGGGGAATTTAGTGCGGCCCTCGATTCGGGCGGTCAACTTCCCAGCCTGACGGTTGGCGGGAATTTTGCGGGTGGCTATGGCGAATACAGCGGGAACGTTTACGTTTACGGCGAAATTGGGTTGGTCCACATTGGCGGCAGCTTTACCGGCGGCGATGGTGAGTACA
>DATAXI010000152.1:0-6218 GCA_036266845.1 Chthoniobacteraceae bacterium
CCAGAGGCAGGCCGGGTTCTTCGGGTGGGCGGCGCTCGTGTCAAGATATGATGACTGACCCGAATCTCCACGTGTCAAGATATGATGACTGACCCAAATCTCCACGAGAATCAAACGTTGACCCCGTCTCCGCCTAGCTCCCAATCTTCTGTGGCTCTATTTGTCAATATTTGTTGACTGACTCGAGTTTCCTAGCGTTGCCCCCATCTCGCGGGTTCTTCGGTTGGGCGGTATCCGTGTCAAGAGATGATGACTGACCCCATTCTCTCCCATCTCGCGGGTTCTTCGGTTGGGCGGTATCCGTGTCAAGAGATGATGACTGACCCCATTCTCTCCTAGCTCCCAATCTTCTGTGGCTCTATTTGTCAATATTTGTTGACTGACTCGAGTTTCCTAGCGTTGCCCCCATCTCGCGGGTTCTTCGGTTGGGCGGTGTCCGTGTCAAGATATGATGACTGACCCCATTCTCTCACCATTCTCTCACTGACCCCATTCTCCCAAACAAATGAACCAGAATCACGCGTTCTGGTTCAGACGGGAAAATGTCGTGGAATTTAATCCCGTTCAAGCTTATTTTTCGCCACATGAACCAGTTCAGCAACCTACAGGCGCGCAAGATGCTTGGCGAATGTCGCGCTGTGGACGGCCGATTTGCTGCGCCGGCGTCACAAATTAAACGGAAGCCAAATCTGCCATGCCTTCAGCCGTATCGACAAATGCATCGTTGATTGAGGCGGCGCCGCTAGTCCGGGTCACCGTCGATAATTTCAATCGATCCGAGACGGATAACTATTTTGCGACTTTTACAAAGCAAGACGGTTTTGGGAAGCTTCAACACGCCCGCGAACTAACGCCAATCGAGCATCAAGCTGTCATCCGGCTGAACCGCGACACGCTCTATTCGTTCGGCGTTTTTGACCTCGACTCGGCGCCGGTTACTGTAACTCTGCCCGATGCTGGCACTCGCTACATGGCCGTGCAGGCGGTTGATGAGGATCACTATGTGCCCGAGGTTTTCTATGCCCCTGGCCGGAGGACGTTCACGAGGGAGGGGATCGGCACGCGATACGTGGCGCTGCTAATCCGGACTTTTGTTGATCCGGCGAGCGCTGACGATATGAAAGCGGCGCATGCATTGCAGGATGCGATCATGATCGAACAAAGGACACGCGGGGAGTTCGTGGTGCCGCCTTTGGATCAGGAATCGCTTAAGAAAATGCGTAACGCAATCCTCGCGCTCGCCGCCGCGTCTGGCGGTATTGATTCGAGTCGCATGTTTGGACGCAGAGAAGAGGTCGATCCCGTGCAACATCTGCTGGGAACAGCGACCGCATGGGGAGGCAACCCACGCGCGACTGCATTATATGTGGGCGGAGCGCCTGAGGAAAACGACGGAAAGGCGGCTTACCTGCTCACCGTGAAAGAGGTGCCAGTGGACAGCTTCTGGTCGGTGAGCGTTTACAACATGGGCGGTTTCTTCGAGAAAAATGAGACGAATACCTATACAGTGAACAATGTAACCGCCAAGTCCAACCCCGACGGTTCGGTAACGATCCACTTTGGTGGCGATGAGCAATTACCGAACTTCATCCACATCATGCCCGGCTGGAATTTTGTCTTTCGCATGTATCGGCCAAAGCAAGCTTTGCTTAACGGTGCGTGGAAGCTGCCGGATTTGGAGAGGGTGAAATAGTCAAGCAGACTACGAGGAACGCGCCGGACATAGCGGGGGCGAGCGCAACACAACGCGGCGGAAAAGATCGCCTCGGCGCTCAGGATAAAACCGCATCGAACGATGCAGGGGATTAAATTTCTAATCACTGGTCCGAAGACGCTTTGCCAGATCGCGTTCTTCCTCGCCGGAAACGTTCAAGTAGATCGCTGTCGTTTCCAGCCGTGCATGCCCCAACCATTTTTGTATGGTCGGCAATGGTATTTCTTTAGCGACACATGCCACTATTACCGCCGGCCGCTGCCGCGCGGGTCCGCGGCTTCGCGGACGGCATCGCCGAGGAAGTTGAGGGCGAGCAGGGTGACGCACATCGCGATGGCTGGGAAGACCAGGAGCCACCAGTTGCTCCGGATGGGGTTGATGACCTCCGCGCCGTCGGCCAGCAGGGAGCCCCAGCTTGCCTGCGGGGGCTGGATGCCCAGGCCGAGGAAACTGAGGAACGATTCGTCCAGGATCACCGCCGGCACGGTAAGTGTCAGGTAAACCACGATCAGGCCCAGCAGATTCGGCAGGAGATGCCGCGTCAGGATTTTGAAATGGCTCTGCCCCAGCGCGCGCGCGGCCGCCACAAATTGGACCGCCTTGAGCGAGAGCACCTGCCCGCGCACGATGCGCGCCATTGTCAGCCACTCGATCACCCCGAGGCAAAAGATCAGGATTACCACCCGGGAATCCGGTACCAGCGAGCCGAGTCCCACGTGGGCCATCCACGTCTTGAGGTACGAATCGAAGGCGTTGATGAAAATGAGGATGATCACCAGGCGCGGAATGGCATAGAGAATTTCCACCAGGCGCATCATCCCAGAGTCCACGCGGCCGCCTGCGTAACCGGAGACCAGTCCGTACGCCGTGCCGATGAAGAACGAGATGAGCGCTCCGGAAAATCCCACCAACAGCGAGACGCGCGCTCCCTCCAGCACGCGGAAGAGGAGGTCGCGCCCATCGAGGTCTGTTCCAAACCAATGGGCGGCGCTGGGCGGGGAAAACTGATTGCCGCTCACTTCCCCATACCCCGCCGGGAGGAGAAACGGCCCGACGATTGCCGCGAGCGTCATCACCGCCAGGATCACGAGCGCCACCCGTGCGACGCGCCGCTCCCAGAGCCGCCGCCAGATGCCCGGCTCCTGAGCGGGCATGGCGCCCTCACTCATAGAGCCGGATCCTCCGGTCGAGGAATGTGTACGCGATATCCACCACCAGGTTCAGCACCACCAGCAGCGCGCAGTAAACGATCGTCACGCCGCCGAGCAGAAACCCGTCGCGATTCTGGATCGAGTTCACAAAGAAGGCGCCCGCGCCCGGGATGTTGAAGATGCTCTCGACCACGATCGATCCCGTGAGGAGATTTGCCGCGAGCGGCCCGAGAAACGAAACCACCGGCAGAATCGCCACCTTGAGGGCGTGTTTGTAAACCACGCGCTGCTCGGCCAGGCCTTTCGCGCGCGCCGTCCGCACGTAATCCTGGCCCAGCACCTCCAGCATGCTGGTGCGCATGAGGCGGGCGATGTAGGCCACGTAGGGGCTGGCCAGTGTGATGGATGGCAGGATGAGGCAGCTCACCCCGCCCCAGCCGCCAACGGGCAGCCAGTTGAGCTTGAGGGCAAAGACCAGGATCATCAGCGGCCCGATGACGAACGTGGGAATCGAAATCGCAAATAGCGCGCCGAGCATTGCCGCCGTATCCGCCGCGGTATTGTGGCGGACCGCGGCGTAAGCGCCCACCCATACGCCCAGGGTGGTCGCGATCAGGAATGCGACCGTTCCCAGCGTCGCGGATACCGGTATCGATTGCGCCAGCAGCTCATTCACTGAGCGATTCCGGTATTTGGTCGAGAGCCGCAGGTCCCCGTGCATCAAGTCCCACATATAGCCGCGGTATTGCTGCCACAGCGTGCCGTCCAGCTTGTACTTGGCCAGGAGCTCCTGCTCGATCTGCCTGGGTATCTTCCGCTCGCGGTCAAAGGGGCCGCCGGGCGCGAGCCGGATGAGCAGAAAGGTGATCGTCACCACGCAAAACAGCACGAACACGAGGGAAACCAATCTGCGTAAGATGAATGTAGCCATGCCGCAGCGTTACCGTTTCCGGCATTCCCGAATTGCCACCGGTCCGCGAAAGCCGCGAAGCCGCCGTAACCCGCGCGCGACCGGCGAACCCGGAGGGTTCCCATATCGGTAGCCGGGGGTAAAGCCCGAAGGGCGACACCCCCGGTAGACGCACAACCCGCGGCACGATCCCGAAGGGATCGCAGAGCCATGGTGCCGGGTCCGGATGCGGGCGGAATCTGCGGAGATGTTGAAATACACGGTTTCGACGACGTTTTCGCCTTTGGTTTAGATCAATCCTTGGGTAGAACCAGCGGAAACTTTCCTCCCCCGGAAAATGGGCTGGCCGGCAATTGCCGGAAGTTGGCCCAATTCCAGCTTTATAGAAAATATGACTTTTGCAAAAAATACCTTTTTTACCGTTCTAGCCCTGCTGGGGGGCGCTCTCTCCGCGCGCGCCCAGTATTACGCTTACTACCAGATGCCGGCTTACGGTTACTACCATCCCTACGGCATGGATGAGGATTCCGCTCCCGCGCCCGTCATCAGCCGCGGCAGCCATCCCACCGTCCGGGGCAGCCGCGCGGTTGTCCGCCATGGCATCGCCTACGCGCCGGCCAATGCGCCGGAAGCCGTCAAGCGGGCGATCTGGGCCGCCAACGCCCTCCGGCGGCTGCCTTACAAGTGGGGCGGTGGCCACGGCTCCTTTTACGATAACGGCTACGATTGCTCCGGCACCGTCTCGTTTGCCCTGCACGCAGCCGGGGTCCTGTCCGTGCCGGCCCAATCCTCCGAGCTGCTGAACTACGGCGAGCGCGGCCGGGGCCGCTGGATTACCGTTTACTCCCGTAACGGGCACACCTTTGCCATGATTGCCGGGCTGCGGCTGGATACCACCGGCTACTACGGCACCGAGGGGCCGCGCTGGCACGCGGATGGCCGCGATACCTGGGGCTACGAGGCTCGCCACCCGGCCGGAATGTAGGCCGCGCGAAATTTCGGAATTTACGCGGGCCGCCGTCCGCATAGATTTCGCGTGTGCAGTTCAAGGATTATTACGAAACACTCGGCGTTCCGAAGACCGCCACCGAGGCGGAAATCAAGAAGGCTTTTCGCAAACTGGCCCGGCAACACCATCCCGATGTCGTCAAGGAGCGCGACAAGAAATCCGCCGAGGCGAAATTTAAGGAAATCAACGAGGCCTACGAGGTCCTGAGCGACCCCGAGAAGCGGAAGAAATACGATACCCTGGGCGCCGATTGGGAACGGGGCGGCACGCAGCAGCCTCCACCCAATTGGCAGGACTTTGCGCGCCAGGGCGGGGGACGCGCCGGCGGCACGGAGTTCCACTTTGGCGGCACGGGGTTCAGCGATTTCTTCGAGACCTTCTTTGGCGGGCGCGGCGGTGGGCGGGGCGCCGGGGGCAGCCCCTTTGGCGGCTTCCAGGCCGAGGAATACGAGCGGGCGCGCGGCCACGACATCGAGGCGGATATCATGGTCACTCTGGACGAGGCGATCAACGGCGCCAAACGCACCGTCTCCTTCCGGCGCGAAGGCTCGGATAAAACGGAAACCTATAACGTCCGCATCCCGGCCGGCGTGCACGAGGGGCAGCGCATCCGCCTCTCCGGCCAGGGGGAAAAGGCGGGCCGCGGCGGCAAGGCAGGGGATCTTTACCTGCGCGTCCGGTTTGCCCAGCACCCGGACTTCCGGGTGGAGGGGCATGATCTGATTCACGAGCACGAGATCAAGCCCTGGGCCGCCGTCCTGGGCGGGGAGGTGCAGGTGCCGACGATGAAGGGGCACGCACGCCTCAAGATTCCTCCCGGCACCCAGAGCGGCCAGCGTTTCCGGATGAAGCAGCAAGGCCTCCACACGCCTGCCGGCGGGCGAGGCGATCTTTACGTGGTGATTGGGATCGATATCCCGGAGAGCCTGAGCGCGGAGCAGCGCAGCCATTGGGAAGCGCTCAAGGCGCTGGGGTAATATTTCATTTTCCGCCGCCAGCTCGTGCGATAGCGCGCATGGCGTTTCCCGGCGTCCGCCCGGGATTTTCAAAATAAAGAAGCTGAACTTCCAAGTTTAACTTGCAAGGCTGACTTCTTATGCGATTCTGTCCTCACTATGCCTGCCAAAAAACACGAAGAGGCCGCCACTGAACTGTTCCTTGCGCTGGGGCTGCTGCTCCGGCGCGTTCGCTCCGTGGGGATTCACGCATCGAATGAGCTATCATGGACGGATGTGTCCGTCATGGCCCGGCTCGATAAAGAAGGCCCTGCGACGACGGCGGAACTGGCGAGAGCGGAGGGCATCCGTCCGCAAACGATGGGAGCTACCATCGCGGGTCTTGAGGAAATGGGAATTGTCGAACGAAAACCCCATCCGACCGATGGGCGCCAAATGAACATCGTCCTGACGGCGAGGGGAGGCAATGTCCGCAAGG
>DATAXI010000153.1:0-16633 GCA_036266845.1 Chthoniobacteraceae bacterium
CCCGCTGACTCCCCAGGAGAAGCTCAAGCAGGAGAAAGACGCCCTGCTGGTCATCCACGATATTTATCGCTATGCGAAGACCGGGTTCGCCTCCATCACGGACGACGATTTCGAGCGGTTCAAGTGGTACGGAGTTTACCGGCAGAAGCCGAAGGATTCCGGCTATTTCATGCTGCGGACCAAGGTGCCCGGGGGCCAGCTCAACGCGGCGCAGGCCCGGGTGATCTCCGAGCTGACGGACAAATTCGCCCACGGCTTTAGCGATATCACGACCCGCCAGACCGTCCAGATCCACTGGCTGCGCATCGAGGACATCCCGGAAATCTTCGCGGCGCTGGAGTCGGTGGGCGTCACCACCAGCGGCGCATGCGGCGATGATACGCGCAACGTGGTGAGCTGCCCCGTGGCGGGCATCGATCCGGAGGAGATCATCGATTCCACACCGGAGATGCTCGAGGTCAGCCGCAACATGACCAATAACCCGGAGTTCTCCAATCTCCCGCGCAAATACAAGATATCGCTGTCCGGCTGCTGCATCCGCTGCGCGCAGCCCGATATCAATTGCACCTCGCTCTTTGGCCTGAAACGCGGCGGCGAAGCCGGGTACGGCATCATGGTCGGCGGCGGCCTCTCTTCCTCGCCTCACCTGGCGCAGATTCTCCCCTTCTTCATCAAGCCGGAGCAGGTCTGGCCGGTGGTGAAGGCGGTCAGCGAGGTCTTTCGCGACGAGGGCTACCGCCTCAAGCGGAACCGCGCGCGGTTCAAGTTCCTCGTGGCCGATTGGGGAGTCGAGCGCATGACGCAGGAGGTGCTGGCGCGGCTGGATTTCAAACCCGATACGCATACCGATTTCCCGCAAATGGTGGATCAGGAGAGCGATCACCTGGGCATCCACGCGCAAAAGCAGCCGGGCCTCTATTGGGTGGGCGTCAATTTCGCCGGCGGACGCATCCGCGCCAGCAAGCTCGCAGTGCTGGCGGATCTGGCGGAGAAATACGCCGCTCCCGGCCAGGACGCGATCCGGCTGACCAACAAGCAAAACCTGCTGCTCATCAACATTCCGGAAGCGAACCTGCCCGCGCTCAAGGCGGAGCTGGCCGCGCACGAGCTGGTTTATGAATCCTCGAACTTCCGCAAGGGTTGCGTCTCCTGCACCGGCATCGAGTTCTGCAACCTGGCGGTCGCGGAAACCAAGAACCGGATGATCGCGCTGGTCGATCAACTCGAGGCGGAGAGCGGCTGGTACAAGGGCAAGATTCGCATCCATTTCTCCGGCTGCCCGTCAAGCTGCGGCCAGCATCAGATCGCCGATCTCGGCTTCCGCGGCGCGCGCACCAAGGTGAACGGCGAGCAGGTCGATGCCTACGACGCCTTCATCGGCGGACGCCTCGGCAAGAATCGGCGCTTCAACGAGCTGCTGAAAGGCAAGATCATCGCCAGCGACGTTCACCTCTTCATCGATAAAATCCTGAAGATTTACGATGGAAAAAAGCAGCCCGGGGAAACCTTCGCCGACTTCTGCGACCGTGTCCCCAAGGCCGATATCCTCGCGGCGCTGTAATCGTCCGCTTGCTCTTCCCTCGCGTTTCCACGCGGATGCTCTTCCTGACTGTCGCGCGAACCGGCGCGGGATTATGCCTTCACGCAGGCGATGACGTCCTGGTGGTTGTCCCAGAACTTTTCGCTATAGACGACGATGCGGAGGCCGGGGGTTTCGCATACTTTGCGGATGAGCCACTCGGGCGTGTTCACGGAGATTCCGTAGCCGCCGGCGCCGGGATAATCGGCGTAGCCGAAGCCGGTCGCATCGTAAGCGGCGGCGACGCCGGGAACGGACTCGGGAGCCAGCTTGTAATTCTGCCGGCCATCGCGCATCGCGGCGGCGACACGGCGTCCATGCGTGGTGGCGACCATGAGGCCGCCGGGCGCGAGGAGCTTTGAGAAGACCTTCAGGAACTCCGTGTACGGACCTTCGTCCAGATGCGTGAGAAGGCTGCCGGACCAGATGAGATCATACGGCCCCTGGAGCGCGATCTTCGCCGGGTCCGGGTCCGAGTAATCGCCGGCGGCGCCAAATTGCTCCACGCAAAAATCGACGCCGGCGCGGTTGAGATCGCACGCGGTGAATTTTGCGCGCGGAAAGGCGGCTTTGAGCGCGCGCAGCACGCGCCCGTGGCCGCACGGCAGATCGAGAATATTCTCAAAATCTTCGCGGCCCGCGGCGAGCATCGCCATGCGGATGGCCTCCAGCGCGGAGCGGCCCACCTTGAAGTAATGCTCCTCGTTCCCTTTTTTGAACATGCCATCTTTTGGCGCAATGCGGTCCGCGATACGGAGGCGTCCCGCGATGGGGGCCGGAGACAATTGACAGGCGCGCCCGGCGGAGTCGCGTTGGAAAAAACTCATGGACCAGAGCCTACGTATGAAAGCGGCCGGCGGAAAATCGAAAATTTCCCAACTCTAGCGCTTCACGCCGCGCCAAGCCTGTGGCATATTTCGCCCTTCCAATGGAGCACTTCGCAATCGAACCGGCCACGCTGGACGATCTACCGCAACTCACCGAGCTGCTCTTCGATCTTTTTACGCTGGAAGGGGATTTCAAACCGGACCGGACCAAGCACATGCGCGGACTGCGCCTCATCCTGGAGCAGCCGAGCCGGGGGCGCATCTTTGTGCTGCGGCAGAATGGGCGCATCCTGGCGATGATCAATCTGCTCTTCACCATCTCCACGGCGGAAGGGGGCTTTGTGCTGCTGCTCGAGGATGTCATCGTTGACCGCGAGCACCGGCATCACGGCTTTGGAGACAAGCTGCTGGAGTATTGCATCAACTTTGCGCGGGAGAAAAACTTCCTGCGCATCACGTTGCTGACTGATCGCGACAACAGCGACGCCCACAAGTTTTTCAAAGAGCACGGGTTTGGGGAATCGAAGATGATCCCCTTCCGGATGTTCCTCCAGCCGCGGATCGAGCCGGAAACCGAACCGTGAGCAGTTTTGTCGATCTCGGTTTTGCCCGCGTGGATACCGACCGGCGCGCCCGGCGCGGCTTTCCGGAGACGATTTTCTGCGCCGGGAAACGGCCCGAGCAGGTGCTTGCCATCGCCAGGGCGCTGCTGAAGGAGGATGGCGTGGTGCTCGGCACCCGCGCAACGGCGGACCACTTCCAGGCGGTGCTCGCGGAGATTCCCGAAGCGCGTTTCGATGCAATCGCCCGCTGCATCACGGTCATCCGCCAGCCGATGCCGGCATTGCCCGGCGCCGTGGCGGTGGTGTGCGCCGGCACCTCGGATATCCCGGTGGCGGAGGAGGCGGCGGTGACGCTGGAAACCTTTGGGTGCACGGTGGACCGCATCAGCGATGTGGGGGTGGCCGGCATCCACCGGCTGCTGGCCGTGCGGGATCGCCTGGAGGCCGCCAATGCCGTGATCGTGGCGGCCGGCATGGAGGGGGCGCTGCCGAGCGCGGTGGCGGGCCTTGTCAGCAAGCCGGTGATCGCCGTTCCCACCAGCGTGGGGTATGGGGCCAGCTTTGGAGGGATTGCTGCGCTGCTGGGCATGCTCAATTCCTGCGGCTCCGGGGTCACCGTCGTGAACATCGATAACGGATTCGGGGCGGCATATGCGGCGGCGAACATCAGCCGGCTGCTGGCGATGAAGGATTAACCTGCGGCAAAAACGGGTAAGAGCGCGCCTGTTTTTTATATCGGTTGACGATTATTAATCCACGTGAGAAAACAGGTTTTCGGGTGGACTTTCCGGCACAAATATGAAACAATGCTGGGGAAAGCTGGCGGGGAAAAAGAACCCGTTATTTGACGTTTTTAGTCGCCCCCAAATAATGAGAAAGGACAGGATTCGAGCGCACTGCCCGCGGTGTCGCCATCAGCAGCTCTTTGTCAGAGCAACGATCAACCACCCCCTGCACCTGGTGCTGGTAGTGGTCACTTGCGGCCTTTGGCTGATCAGTTGGATCGCGCTTTGCATCGGAAAATTCCTCCGCCCATGGCGCTGCGAGCATTGCGGCTGGCATGGGCCCACCACCCCGAAGCCGGAACCGGAACAGACGTTGCCGGCCACCGCCACCCCGGGAAGGCGCAGGAGGAATGGGCGGCGCGAGCCAATGGTCGCCTCGGAAACGCGCCGGCTGCAATCCGCCGGTTAAATCCGGCAGGCTGGCAGGCCGGTTTAATCCGTCCCGTGGCGTCCCGGCATGGATTCGCCTCCCGTGGTCAGCCGCGGAATGCCCGCTCCAATGCGCCCATATCCAGTTTGCCCATCGTGAGCATCGCCGCAAACGCACGCTCCGCCGCCGCCTTGTCCTCGCTCGTGAGCCATTGCTTCAGGTTCGCCGGCCCCACCTGCCAGGAAAGGCCATACTTGTCCTTGAGCCAGCCGCATTGACCCGGCCCGCCGTCGGAAAGCCGGTCCCAGTAATAATCGATCTCTTCCTGGGTCGCGCACTCGATCTCGAATGAGATGGCTTCGGTGAACTTGAAAGCCGGGCCGCCATTGAGCGCGGTGAAGCGCCGGCCATCCAGTTCAAACTCGACCACCATGACGGAGCCGGCCGGCTTCCCGTGAATATCCTGCCCCACTGCCGGGTAGCGGGAGAGGGCGGTGATGCGTGAGTTCTTGAAGATGCCGATGTAAAAATTCGCGGCTTCTTCCGCCTGATCGTCAAACCAGAGGAACGGAATAATTTTCATGGGTTCCCCGAATCGTGAACTTTTCCCAGCACCCGCTCCAGCAATTTGGCGGCGTACATTTCCATGCGCTCGCGAGCGGCGCCTTCGGTGATCTGCCCCTGTGCGCCCAGCGCCTGCGCCCGGGTGAGAACGGCGCCGGAGTCGGGATGATCGATGATGTACGTAAGGATGCGCTTCAACTCATCATCGGGCGCCTGCCGGCGAATATCATCGAGGATGACGCGGGCGACCGCCCCTTCGTCCGGATCCTCCAGAACGTCGAATACAGCCGCGGCGGAGAGAAGATTGCGGACGCGCTGCACGATATCCGGGACCTGGCCCGGCGGCCAGTGATCGAGCAGGGCCGCGATCTTTGCCACGCGCTCCTTCGAATCGGCGGGCAGATCGTCCAGGTTATCCGCGATGGGCGCCACCACGCCGCTGTCCGGCGGCAATTGATCGAAATTAACGGCGGCGATTTCCGCGGGCGTCACATTGCGCCAGGGCTCGCTGGAATTTCCCGCAGTGGACGGAGCGATGATATTCGAGATCGGCCCTTCATGCGCCTTCGCATCGAGCGGGAGAGCCAGCCGGCCGGTGCGATCCGCAACGAGTCCCACGCCCGCCCATGCGGCCAGCGCAAGCGCGATCCAGGGCATCGCGGAACGCGGCAGCTTTTGCCCGGCGTCCCAACGGAACATCCGCGAGCCCGCGACACATGCCGCGATGCCAATCACCGCGAGCGCCATGAGCGCGAAAAACGAGCCAGCCAGCCCCGGCCCGCCGGGAAGGTACGATGCATCCAGCGCCTCCACCGCGTAGCGCCCCGGCAGGAAACCGGCCACATGCCGCGCCCATACGGGCAGTGCGCGCAACGGCACGCCCACGCCTCCGATCATGATCATCGGCAGAAAAATCGCCTGTCCCAGGGCCTGCACAGCCGGCACCGCGCCGGCCAGCATGGCGATCATGAGGCCCATGCCGAGAAACGCGAAGCAGGCCGCGGAAAAAGCCACAAGCTCGCCCAGCGGGTGCGCGGGCGGCGGCGTGCGGTAGAGGCACCACGCCAGCGCGAATTGCATCACCACCGCCAGCAGCACAATGAGGTAGCGCGCCACCATGGCGCTGACCACCAGCCCCGCCGTGGAGCCCGGCAGCAGCCGGTAGCGCCGCCAGACGCCGCGCTCGCGCTCGCTCACCATCGCCGTCGGCATCCCAAAGCAAGCGCCACCCAGGATGGTGATCGTGATCAATTGCCCCATCTCATGCAGAAGCGGCGGCACCGAGGAGCGAAAAACGCTGCCGAACGCGACCAGGAAAAATACCGGCACCAGATAGCCATAGACGACGGCCTGGCGCGCGCGGAAATTCAGCCGCAAGGTCATTAAGAGATGCGCGGCCAATCCTTTCATGCGCACGTCTCCCCGGTCAGCTCGATGAACACATCTTCCAGCGAAGTCTTTTTCACCTGGAGATCGAGCAACTCGTTCCCGCCGGCCTCCAAATGCCGCGCCAGCTCGATGATGGCCGGTCCGGTATCGCGCGTTTGCAGCGTGACCGCGCCTCCGTTTTCCACCGCTGAAAAAATTCCCGGCAGCGCCGCAAGCGCCGCGCAATCCAGCGGCCGGGCCGCGCGCACAATGAGCCGCGTGTGCGAGGGCGAACGGGCGATCAACTCCTCCGGCGCGCCGCTCGCCACGATGCGGCCGCGATGGAGAATCGCCATGCGATCGCACAGCGCGTGCGCTTCCTCGATGTAATGCGTGGTCAGCAGCACCGAGCGCCCCTCCGCGCGAAATTGCCGGATCGCCCCGTGCAACTCGCGGCGCACCTGCGGGTCCAGCCCGCTCGTCGGTTCATCCAGGAAAAGAAGGGCCGGATCATTCACAAATGCGAGCGCCAGCGCCAGCCGCTGCCGCTGCCCGCCGGAGAGGGTCTCGAACCGCGCATCCGCTTTTTCTCCCAGGCCGAAGCGCTCGATCAGCCGCTCCGGCGCGACGGGCCGTGCGTGGAACGCGCCAAAGAGCCGCAACGCTTCTCTCGGCGTCATCGCATCCTGCAATGCCGTGGATTGCAAAACCGCGCCGATCTTCGCCTTCACCGCCCCCGGATTTTTTCGCGCGTCGATTCCGCCGATTTCGATGGTGCCCGCATCCGGCTCGCGCAATCCCACGGTGCATTCCAGCAGGGTGGTTTTGCCCGCTCCATTGGGACCAAGCAGCCCGAAAATCTCGCCGGGAGCGATCTCGAACGAGACGAAATCGACCGCTTGCACGGAACCGTAGGACTTCGCCAAATCGCATACGGCAAGGCTGGATGAGGCATTTTGCATGGCAGCGAGAAGAGAATGTGCGGCAGGGAATCAATAATTCGAGCGTCTTCTTGATTGAAATGTTTGCGCCGACTGGTTAAATGCAACGCCCGTGACGGGAGCCGCAACTCGATTTATCATTTTCGCAGGGGCGTGGCTGGCGCTGATGGCGCCCGGCCGCGCGGTTCCAGCGCCTTCTCCGGAACCGGCCGACCCCTCAATGCAAGTGCTCATCAGCGTGCCGGACCAAAAGCTGGCGCTGGTGTGCGACGGGGAATTGGTGGCCCGTTTCCCGGTTTCCACATCCCGGTTTGGCACCGGAGACAACTTTGGCAGTTACAAGACGCCGCTGGGCGAATTGCGGGTATGCGATAAAATCGGTCAGGATTTATCGCCCGGCGCGGTGATCCATCACCGCGAGGCCACGGGCGAGGTGCTGCCGGTCAATGCCCCGGGGCGCGATCCGATTGTGACCCGCGTCATCTGGCTGGATGGACTGGAGGCGCAAAACCACAACGCCCGCAGCCGCGGCATTTATATCCACGGCACGCCGGAGGAGCGGACCCTTGGCACGCCTTCCAGTTACGGGTGCATCCGGATGCGGTCGAAGGATGTCATCAAGGTTTTTGAGGAAGTGCCGGTGGGCACGCTGGTTTCCATCATCCCGGAAAGGCTCCCCCACATGCATCGGTACCGGGCGCCCAAGGACGAGCCCGCGCCGGAGCCGCCGCCGGAGGAGATCGCCTCCGGGCCGGCGCCTTCACCGTCCGCCCCAATGCCGTCCGCATCGCCGGTTTCCGAGCCTTCCCCGGCAAAATCGGAGTCCAGAATTGCCGATAGCCGCAAGCATGAAATCGTGACGCCCTCCTATACGGACCGGGAAACCAGCTCCGCGCTGCGGGCCATGAAAGGGAGCATCCTGCTCGCCAATCTGCCGGGCGCCGGGGAGGAAAAACCCGACGAGCACCATGCGTCCAAAGGGGCGGCGGCGGCGCCCTGACGGCGGATATTCCGCCCGCCGTCTTTGCAATTTTCGCCCTCCGGGGCGACAGTAATCCCCCTTCCTCCTTAAAAATCTGTAATTTACACGAAACCAGGGGGCAACCCGCCCTCAGGGATAGTTGTCTCCCTTCCATGGTTTCGGACGCCGTTTTGCCATCAGCCCCATCAGCCACCGCTTTCGCCCCGGATCGGCCCGCCGTTTCGCGCGAACGTGCGATTGGGCTTGTGGAGGGATGGGTGGCCGCGCTCGTCATGGCGGGCATGATGGCCCTGCGCATCCTGTACGTGTTGCATTACCGGGTGGATTCCGACGAGCCGCAGCACATGCACGTGGTCTGGGGCTGGGCGCACGGGCTGTTGCAGTACCGGGATATCTTCGATAATCATAGCCCGCTCTTCCAGATGCTCTGCGCGCCGCTGCTGGCCGCCATCGGCGAGCATGCCTGGATCATGGCGCCGATGCGGATGGCGATGCTGCCGCTCTTTGCCGCGGATGTCTGGCTGGCGTACCTGATCGGGCGCGCGCTGTACGTGGAGCGCTGGGGCCTGTGGATGGCGCTGGTGGCCGGCTGCGTGCCGCAATTTTTCCTGGTGACCGCGGAGTTCCGGACCGATGACCTCTGGACCACCGTATGGCTGACGGCGGTATGGCTGGCCGTCACCGGTCCGCTGGCCGGACGGCGCGCATTTCTCTTTGGCCTGACGATGGGGGTTTGCTTCTCCGTGTCGATGAAGTCCACGCTGCTGCTGCTCTCCATGGGCGTGGCGGGCATCGGGCTGCTGGGGCTGCACCTGCTCTCCCGCCGCAGCCCGGATTTGCTGGGACGGCTGAAATCCTGCGCCCTCATCGCGGCGGGCATATTGATCGTGCCGGGGCTGTTGATTGCATTTTTTGCCGCGCACGGGGCGGCGGCGCTGCACGCGATGTACTACTGCGTGATCCAGCACAACACGCTGCCCGGCCTGGGCAAGTGGGCAAAGAGCGGCCTGCACCTCTGGCTTTTCCCGATGTCGCTTCCGGTGCTCTTCGGCCTGGGCTGGCTCTGCATGCACTCGAGCGCGTCCGAGCGCATTGGCGCGGGGCGCGCGCTCATCCTGATGACGTGCGGCGCGTATTACTTTTTGCTGCGCAGCTATTGGCCGCTGGTGACGGCGCAGGATTTCATCCCGGTGCTGCCGCTGATCGCCCTGGCGGTGCTGCCATTCCTGCTGCATCTGCTCAGCCTTACGGGCTGGCCGGCGCGGATCGCGGTGCCGGCACTCTCCCTTTTGCTGATCGCCGGGGAAGTGACCTTCATGTGCTGGAAATGCCAGTCGCCCCTGGACAATGAGATGGCCCCCTTCGAGCAAAACCTGGCCGCGGTCCTGCACCTGACCAATCCGACCGACCTGGTGATGGACGGCAAGGGGGAGACGATCTTCCGGCGCCGCCCGATCTATTGGGCGCTCGAGGGCGTGACCATTACGCGAATCCAGATGGGCCTCATCAAAAACGATGTGCGCGAGAAGATGATCGCGACCGGCACCTGCGTGGCCGTCAACCATCGCCTGCGTCCGCAGGATCAGCAGTGGCTGCGCGCGAATTTCCTGGAGGGCGACGGCAAGGTGTGGGTGGCAGGGCAGGAGCTGGGCTCCGCGCGCCCGGTAATGAAGTTCCACGTGGATATCCCGGCGAATTACACCATCCTGTCCGATGCCGGGAAGCTTTCCGGTACCCTCGATGGCGCGCCGCTGCGCGACTCGCAGCCGGTTGCCACGGGCGATCACGTGTTGCATCTCAACGGCGGCAAGGGCGCGGTGGCTATCGTCTGGACACAGGCGCTGCAACGCGGCTTCAGCCCTTTTACCAAGGAGATCGCGGGCGTCCCGACTTTTGAATAAATGAATTCCCTCAAATTGACTTCCAACGACCGCATCCTGATCCTCGCGCCGCATCCCGACGATGAATCGCTTGCCGCGGGCGGGCTGATCCAGCGCGCGGTAAAGGCCGGCGCCAAGGTGCGTGTGCTCTTTGCCACCGATGGCGACAACAACCCGTGGCCGCAACGCTTCCTCGAGCGGAAACTGCAAATCAGCATCACGGACCGCGCCCGTTGGGGACGCCGCCGCCGCAAGGAGGCGCTGGCAGCGCTGGAATCGCTGGGGCTGCCGCGTGGCTCCGCCCGTTTCCTGGGCCTGCCGGACACGGGCATCACGAGCCTGCTCATGCGTGCGGAGGAAGGGGTGCTCTTTACCCTCTGGGCGGAGCTGACGGAATGGGCTCCGACGCTCTTTGTGATGCCTTCCGCGACCGATGCGCATCCGGATCACTCCGCGCTCTTTATCCTGGTGCAACTGGCGATGATGCGCCTGGAGCGTCCGCCGCGGATGCTTCGATTTATCATCCACGCGCCGCGCCGGCCATCCGAGCGGGGCAAGGTGACGCTGCGTTTGACGCCGGAGGAGATTGACCGGAAACGGGCGGCGATCCTCGCGCACGAAAGCCAGATGGCTCTCAGCCGGAAACGCTTCTCCGGCTATGCGACGGATCAGGAGGTTTTCTACGCCTCACCGCTGCAGGAGCAGACGGATCATCATCACCCGGTGGTCGCTTCCACTTTTGACCGGGGCGCATTGCGCGTACACCTTCGCCTGCCTGCCCCCTCGCATCGCAAGCTGGCCCGGGCGAATCTGATGCTGGCGCTGGAAAGCACGACCGAAGGCAGCCTGCGCTGGACGCTGCCGCTGCCGGGCGTCTCCCGCTGCGTGCCGATCCAGGACGCGGTGACCGGCGGCATTGTGCGCATGGCCACCGTGCGGGTGAAGGGCCGCAATATGGAGGTGGCGGTGCCCACCGCCTCATTGCAGCCGCTCAAGCAGGTTTTCCTCAAGTATCAACGCCGCGTCTTCCTCAAGGACGATGCCGGCTGGCGCGAGACTCCCACCCTGCCCGTGCCGGCGCCCATCATGGATTCGGCAATCGCCGCGGCGGAACGCGGGCAGTAGGCCTGTTCGCGACCCTGGCGCGCCGAGGCCTAACGATGGACTTCTTTGAAACTCATCTTGAGTCCCAAGGCATCAAGGACAGTGTGAAATGTCCGTAGCCGGGGATTCCCCTGTGGCGAGAGCGCTTCGCTCAATGCCTGGCGGCTGACCGAGGTCTTGCGGGCCAGGTTCGAAAGTCCGCCTTGCGCGCGCGCCACGAGCCGCAATGTATCCAGCAAAATCGCGACATCGTTGTCCTTCTCATACTCCTGCAAGGCCAGTTTGACCGCGAGCCTTGCACGTTTCGGATCCCGGAAGCGCTCCACCACGATCTCATCCAGAGGGATGCCCCGGCTTTTGTTCACTTTTTTCATGGGTTACTTTCCAAATATTTTTTCCAGCATTGCCTGGCATTTTTGATGTCCTTGCTCTGGGTGGACTTGTCTCCTCCATTCAGGAGCAAAATTACGCTGCCATTGCTCTCACCAAAATAGACCCGGTAGCCGGGGCCCCCTCACCCCACCGGGGCGAAATCGATCTGTTGCTTGTGCGCGTCCACGCGATCCACGATGACACGGAGCCGCCCGCCGGCACGGTAGATTTTCCTCCGGCGCCGCCCGACGAAACTGAGGCGCACGGGATCGAATAAATAAAAATCGTCGCGCAGCGTGGAGACATGGATCATGCCCGTGAGGATCACGGCGGGCAATTCCACGATGAGGCCGAAGCTCTTCACGTCGATGATCACCGCCTCGTACTCCTCCGGCTTGCGCGACCGCAATTGCGCCTGGAAGAACTCCAGCTTCTTCAATCGCACCGATTCCTTCTCCGCATCCGCCGCAATGCGCTCCGTGGTGGAAATATGCTCCGCCACCTCCGGCAAATCCTTGGAGGCCGGACGGATCTTCCGCTGGCTGGTGATCTGCGCCAGCACCCGGTGCACCACCAGGTCCGCGTAACGCCGGATGGGGCTCGTAAAATGCGTGTAGTTGACCTTGGCCAGCCCGTAATGGCCGCGCGGCTCGACTCCGTATTCCGCCCGCTTCAGGCTCTTGAGGAAGGCCAGCTTGAGCGCGTACTCCTCCGGCATCCCGCGGATTTTCGACAGCAGTTTCTGCACTTCCGCGCGATTGGTGAGATCGCCCGCGTGAAGGCCGTATCCGAGCGCCACCTCGCGGAATTCCTTCAGCCGCCCGGGGTCGGGATCGTCGTGGATGCGGTAGATGCACGGCAGCACGCGGTTCTTGATCTCGCGCGCGACCACCTCATTCGCCGCCAGCATGAATTCCTCGATCAATTGGTGGGAAATATCGTTCTCCACTTTTTCCAGCCGTGCCGGGCGTCCTTTTTCATCGAGCCACACCTTGACCTCGGGAAAATCGAGATCCAGCGAGCCGGCCTGGAAGCGGTTCTTGCGCAGCAGGGAGGCCAGTTCCCACGCGGTGCGCAATTGCGCCTCCACCTCCGGCGCGATGATGTCCGTGCGATCCGGCACGCGCGCCGGCACGGGCTCCACGGCACTCCCGCTGAGGATCGCATAGGCCTGCTTGTAGGTAAGGCGCGCCTTGCTGTGGATGATGGTGCGGGCAAAGCGCGCGCTCTTGATCTTGCCTGCCGCGGTGAAATCGATGAATGCGGAGAACGTGAGCCGGTCCACCCGCGGCTTGAGGCTGCAAACGCCGTTGCTGAGCCGCTCCGGCAGCATCGGGATGACGCGATCCGCGAGGTAAACGCTATTGCCGCGCGACACCGCCTCCCGGTCCAGCGCGCCGCCGGTGCGGACATAATGCGACACATCCGCGATGTGCACGCCCAGCCGCCAGCCGCCGCCGGAGAGAGGCTCGACATGGATGGCGTCGTCGAAATCGCGCGCATCGTCGGGATCAATCGTAATGATGAGCTGATTGCGCAAATCCTCGCGGCCCGCCGCATCGCCCGGCCCCACGGTCTCCGGGATGCCGTGGGCCTCCGCCAGCACCGGCTCGGGAAATTCCGTGGGCAGATTATTGCGCCGGATGATGGCCAGCATATCCACGCCGGGCTCGCTGGCCGGGCCCAGCACTTCAATGATGTGCCCCTCGGGATTGGTTTCCGGCGAGGTCCATTCCTCCATGCGCACGACCACCTTGTCGCCGATATTGGGGCGCCGCTCCGTGGCGTCGCGGTCCGGAGTCACGTAAATATCGTGCGTGATGCGCGGATCATCCGGCACGACGTAGAAGAAGCGCTTGGAGGATTGCAGCGTGCCGACAATGGTGGAATTTGCCCGCTCCAGGATGCGAATTACCTGCGCCGTCGGGCGGCCGTGGGAGTCGAGCCGCTGCCGCACCCCCTCATGCACCATCCGCGCGACCACGCGGTCGCCATGGAGCGCGGTGCCCGTGTATTGCGCGGGGATGGGGATGTGCGGCTCCTGCCCGCAGTCGAGCCGCGCATTGCCGCCGCGCGAGACGCGGAGGATGCCGGTCAGGAGATTTGCCTCGCGCGGGATGACGTAGCGGTCCTTGCGGATGCGGGCGATTTTTCCCTCCTGCTCCATGGCGCGCAGGTCCGTGCGCAGCCGGGCGCGGTCATCGGGAGTGAGGCCCAGCTTTCGCGTCAGCTCCACCTTATCCAGCGGCTGGTAATCCGGCGTGCCCAGCAAATCCAGGATCCGCTTGCGCAATGGCGCCGCCGCCTTTGCCGCCGATGTCCGGCCCGGGCGCCTCATAAGCCGCGCGCCGCGCGCACCGCGGCGACAAATGACGCCGCGGTCTCCGAGAGTTTTTTCCAATCCCTGGCTTTCAGTATATCCTTGCTCACAAGGCTGGAGCCGGCGGCCAGCGCCACGCAGCCGGCCTTGATAAAGCTGGCGGCGGTATCGACCGTCACGCCGCCGGTCGGGACGATGCGGAGCATCGGCATCGGCGCCAGGATGTTTTTGATGTAGGCCGGCCCCACCTGATCCGCGGGGAAGAGCTTCACGAAATCCGCGCCGGATTCATGGGCGGTCATGCATTCCGTGGGCGTATAGGCGCCGCTGGCGATTGGTTTTGCGTAGCGGTTGCAAAGCTGGATGACATCGGGCCGCGTGATCGGCGTCACGACAAACTCCGCGCCGGCCAGGATGGCCATGCGCGCCGTCTCCGTATCCAGCACGCTGCCGACTCCGATGATCACCTTGTCCCCAAATTTCCTGCTCACATCGGAGATCACCTGGAGCGCGTTGGGCGTCGTCATGGTGACCTCCATCCCGGTTACGCCGCCCTCGTAGAGCGCACCGGCGGCGTCGATCAATTGCTCCGGGGAATCCGCGCGAATAATCGCAACGATGCCGGAGGTCAATATCCGGTCGATAATTTCAGGTTTGGTCATGGGGCCTCAGCATTTAACAGAAGGAGCCAAAAGGAGCAAAGAGAGGAATTTCGGCCCCGATGACGCCTCCGAACCCATCGCCACCCCCCGCCGGCCGGCTTCTTCCTGGCAAACCGCGCATGGTTTCCCCACGGCCATCCCTTCCCTACGCGGATTTTCCCCCGATCTTGAATGATCCGCCTACGCCGCCGCGGAGGTCGTGAAGTAATCGAGGATCTGCTGCTTGGGAGTCTTCACGAGATCGGCGGGGATGTTTTTGTAGAGCGCGGCGCGGATCGGCTGCGGCAATAGGTCCACGATGCGGCTGTTGATGCCTTCCGCCGCGGCAAGGAACCAATACCGCTCCCCTTGCACCAGCTCGCTGATTTTCTCCGCCACCAGGCGCACCAGCCGGCGCTCGGTCTCGACACGCAGGTTGTGATTTTCGCCAATCGCCGCGCCGGGAGTTCCGTTGAGCGCAAAACGCCCCGCCTGATCGGTAACCTTGTCCATGAGGCGTCCGTGCGCTTCGGGGAATTCGCAGTCGTAGATCTGCTCCAGTTGAGGTTTCGAGGTCATCATGTCGTAGGTGACGCGGAAGGCTTTCACGCGGCCGAGATCGGCGAGAACAATCATTTTGTCGGTCATTGGAATACTCTGGCTCATCACTGAATCGGCGGCGCGAACACGGTCGCGTGCTGCGGAATTTGCACTTTTTTTGCTCCTACAGAGTTACCCCTCGACTTTTTGGCACGCCTTGGGCTTTTTCCCTGTCCATGCTTCGCCGAATTCTGTTTTTTGTCCTGCCGCTCATCGCAATTTTCTCCTTTTCCAAGAGCGCATCCGCGCAGGTTTTCTACCCGGAATACGGAGTCGGTTCCCCGATGGAATATTCCTATACGTTCACGCCGCAACCGCCCCGTGCTCGGCATGATAACCGGATCGATCCCCGTCTGCTGCGCGCCGCCCGCATCGCGGAGGAGCATGCCTACCCGCACTCCATCTGCCGCTGCTGGCGCTATGTGAAGGATGCGCTGATCGAAGCCGGCGCCGTGAAGGAGCGGCCCACGACGAATTATGCCTGCGAAGCCGGCTCGGAGTTGCAAAATAAATACGGATTTGTGCGCCTGCCAATCCACGATCCTTACCGCGCGCCGGTCGGCTCCGTGCTGGTCTATTCCGGCGGCGGCGCGGGCCATGTCGAGTTCCGCACGGAACATGGTTTCGCGAGCGATTACCGCTCCGCGTGGCGCTGCCGGTATCACCTGATCGGCGTTTACGCGAAGCTCTCCGTGTAAGCGCGCGCGCCGCGCTACCGGGGCGCGGAGCCGGTGAGGAATGCGACCCGGTCTTCGGCCGTTTCCAACTCGTGCCGCGTGATGACGCCTTCGCCGTAAAGCTTCCGCTTGCGTTTTAAATCCAGCGTCGCTGCGTCGAGCTGTGCCCTGGCCCAATCCGCCGCCGCCGCGGCGACTGCGTTCCGCGCCGCATCCACCGCATGATTGGCGGCATCCATGTCCGCTTGCGCGGCCTGGTGCGCATCGAAAGCTTTTTTGACCGCGTCCGCACGGGCGCTCGCGGCGGCGAGAACGGCATCCGCCAATGCCTTGCGGGCCTGCACGACGCGCATCTCACGCTCCTCGGCTTCCACTTTGGCCAGGATTCCCTCTTTCACCAGTTGCTCTCCGTCAACGGCGCGCTTCTCCGCCTCCACCAGGGCGGCTTGTTTTTGCTTCACCACGTCATCCGGCGATGCGGCCGGAGGCGCTTCGGCAATCGCCGGCAGCGCGCCGGTGCCATCGAGCATCAACCGGGGGGGGAAATCGACGGCGCTGCCGCTGGGGGCCGGCTTTGGCAAATCCTGGCCCCACGCCGCGGCGCCCATCAGGATGGTGGAGATGCAGACAGTCGCTTTCACAATGGCGCACCACGGTGGAACAGGCCGCTAAGGAGCACAAGGCCATTGTAAACCATGTGCACGCAAATGGGCGTAACCAGCCAGCCGGTCAGCTCGAACCCCAGCGCCGCCAGAGTCGCCATGACAAACACCGGGAGCACGGAGACCGGCGGGTGACAAATGGCGAAGACCGCGGCGCTGCCCACGATGGACCAGCGCGCCGGCAGGGACCTGCGCATCCCGCGGTAAACCAGGCCGCGAAAGATGAACTCCTCGAACAACGGCGCCGCCACCACGCCCAGCAGCAGAAGCAGCCCGCCGTGCAGGTGCGCCAGCTCGCTCGCGGCCCTGCGGTCGTGCTCGAAGATCGCCGGGTACTCCCGCAGCAGGTACAGGTAGCCAAACGCCGCCAGGGCCGCCGCGAGGCCGAGCGCGACGCC
>DATAXI010000157.1:0-10734 GCA_036266845.1 Chthoniobacteraceae bacterium
GCCGCTGACCAATCTCGCCGCCGCGCTTTCCGGCTCTGGCGCGGGTCAGTTCACCACCGGCACCCTTGGCGCCACGACGCTCAATTCCGGCGACAGCACCACGGTGACAGTCACCTATCTGGCCACCCAGACCGGCGTGCAATCCGCCGCCTTCTCCGTCACCAGTAACGATCCGGTCACGCCTTCCTTCGATACCGCCATATCCGGCACCGGCCTCGCCATCGATGGAACGTTCATCTCCGCTTCCCAGCCCCTCATTTCCGCCAATAACTATTACGCGTCGGGCATCCCGATCAATCTTGCGCTTGGTTTCGCGCCCCAGGTCGGCACCAGCCTGACCATCGTCAGCAATACCGGCGCGGCGCTCATCAGCGGCACTTACAGCAACCTCGCGCAGGGGCAGATCGAGCAACTGGTGTTCAACGGCGTCACCTACGATTTCATCGTGAATTACTTCGGCGGCTCGGGCAACGATCTCGTGCTGGAATGGGCCACTACCAGCCCGGTCGCATGGGGACTCAATGGCGATGGACAACTCGGCATCGGCGGGACCGCCAACAGCTTCACTCCGATTGCTGTCGATACCGCCTCGCCGTCTTCACTCTCCAGCGGCACCGTGAGCGCGTTCGCAGCCGGCTCGACCCACAGCCTTGCCCTCACCTCCGCCGGCGCGCTCTCCGCCTGGGGGGATAATACCTACGGCGAACTCGGCGTGAGCGGGACCGCTTACAGCCTGATTCCCATCGCCGTCGATAGCTCCACCGACAGCGCGCTCAATGGCAAAACCGTGGTCGCCGTCACCGCGGGCAGCATTCATAGCCTGGCGCTCTGTTCCGACGGCTCGCTCGCCTCCTGGGGCTATGGCGCCGATGGCGAACTCGGCACCGGAGGGACTGCCGGCAGCTTTGTGCCCGTGGCGGTCGATAGCTCCACTACCAGCGCGCTGAGCGGCAAGACCGTGAAGGCCATCTCCGCCGGCAGTTTTCATAACCTGGTGCTTTGCACCGACGGCAGCGTCATCGCGTGGGGTTACAACGTTGCCGGCCAGTTGGGTACCGGCGGCACTGGCAACTCCGCGGAGCCGGTTGTCGTATCCGGCACATCCGGCAGCGCGCTCTTCGGGAAGACGGTGGTTTCCGTGGCCGCCGGCCGCGATTTCAGCCTCGCGCTTTGCTCCGATGGCAGCGTGGCCGCCTGGGGCGATAACAGCGCCGGCCAATTGGGGTACACCGGCACTGCCAGTACGCTCACGCCCGTTGCGGTGGATAGTTCCAGCAGTTCCGCGCTCTATGGCAAAACCGTGGTCGCAATCGCCGCCGGCGGCTATCACAGCCTTGCGCTTTGCTCGGATGGCACCGTGGTCGCGTGGGGTTACAACGGCATTGGAGAGCTTGGAAACGGCGCCATGGTCAGCAGCACGCTTCCCGTGGCCGTCAGCACCGCCAGCGCGCTGGGTGGCAAAACGGTGACCGCCGTTGCCGCCGGCCTCTTCCATAGCCTTGCGTATTGCTCGGATGGCTCCGTGGCCGCGTGGGGTTGGGACCAATATGGGCAACTTGGCGACGGCGCCTCCGTCCTGCCATACAGCGACACGCCGGTCGGCGTGGATACCTCCGGGTTCGCACCCGGCAGCGAGTTTTATTCCATCTACACGGGCCCGGCCGCCAGCCATACACTCGCGCTCGCAGCCGCTCCGGCGTATGGCCAATTGGTCACCTACACCGTCACTCCCAGCGTCACCAGCACCAACGGAGCCCTTAGTCCGAGTACGCCGCAGACCGTCTCCAGCGGCTCATCCGTCCCCTTTACCGCGACTCCCGGCAGCGGCTACGCCGTAAGCCAATGGCTGGTGAACGGCCAGGTCGCGCAGACCGTCGGCGATAGCTATACGGTTCCCAACGTGACTGCGAACACCAGCGTCTCCGTCAGTTTTGCGCCCGTGCCGAAAATCTCCGCCGTGAACGCCGGCGTTTACGAAGGCTTGTTTCTGGATGGCTCCAACTCAGGCTTCATCCGCGTCAACCTGTCCGCGAACGGAAAATTCTCGAGCAAGGTCACAATCGACGGCGCCTCGCGCACCATCAGCGGCGCGTTCAATGCCTCCGGTCTCGCCACTACTCCGGATCTTACGCTCCAGCTCGCCGGCGGCGCCGGCGGCACACCCGGCAGCTATTTCATCAATGGCTCCTACGACAACGCCAACCCCCTCACCGCCTGGCATGCCGCCTACGCGAAAGGCGGCACGGCCGTGGAGGCCGGGACTTATTCCGTCCAGGTTGCCGCCGTTTCCCGGGCCTCCGGCGTGCCGCAAAACAAAAGCACCGTGACGCTCGTGATTTCGAAGTCTGGCGCCGTCAAGTTCTCCGGCAAGCTGCCGGACGGCCAATCCTTCAGCACCACCGCCACCATCACGGGCGGCCCGTCGGGCAACCAAATCTTCATCGATACGCCGCTTGCGTACAAGAATCCGGTGGCCGGCCAGCGCGGCTTCCTCACCGGCGATCTCGGCGTGAACTCCGGCGCGGTCAATGGACCGCTGCTCTGGAACAAGCCCGCGCAGAAGAACGGTGATCCCGGCTTCGCAACCGGCCTCATCATCACGCAATAAGGCGATGCAGCGCGCCGTCTTTCTCGATCGCGATGGGACGCTGATCAAGAACGTTGCGTATATCAACGATCCGGCGCACGTCGAGGTGTTCCCTGATGTTGTGGAATCGCTGACCCGGCTCAAACAGGCGGGCTACCGCATTGTCATCATCACCAATCAAAGCGGATTCGACCGCGGACTGGTGACCCCGGAGCAATACGAAGCCGTCCACGCGCGCCTCGTGGAACTCGCCGGCGCTGGCCTCATCGATGCCACTTACATGTGCCCCGATTTCGGCCCGCGCCGCAAGCCGTCGCCCGGGATGATCTTCGAAGCCGCGCGCGACCTGGGCATCGACCCGAAACGCTCCGTAATGATCGGCGATAAGGCCAGCGATATCCATTGCGGCCGGAATGCCGGCACAAAGACCATTTTTATCCGGACCGGCTATGAAATGAATGAGCCGTGCGACCCCGATTACACCGCCGCCACCATGAAGGACGCCGCCGAATGGATTTTGCAAACGCAATTGTGAGTAAAGATCGCGTTCGCGAATTGGCTTTTCGCCCGGGAGCGCCTGATATTTGGGCTCGATGAAATCGATGCTGGGATTCTTTCTCTCCGGGGTATTCGCCACCGGCATGTCGCACACGGCGTTATCCGGGTCCGTCTTTGATTCAGTCGGCCTGTTGCGTGCCCAATGGGCGGGTGAACAGTTCATCCGGTTGCAGGTCATCGGTCGATGAACCGGCGGCGATTTCTCAAGCTGGGCGCGGTGGCGGCCGTAGGCGCCGGTCTGCGCCAACCGCAGGCGGCGGCAGCGCCGGCAGTACTCCCGGAGCCGGCCGTTAGTAAACTGCCGCGCTGGCGCGGATTTAATCTGCTCGAAAAATTTACCCTTTCCGAAAACAGGCCATTTGCGGAACAGGACTTCGCATGGCTGGCGGGATGGGGATTTAACTTTGTCCGGTTACCCATGGATTACCGGTGCTGGGCAAAATCGCCCGACGCTGATTTTGACGAAACCGTATTGCGTGAAATCGATCAAGCGGTGGCATGGGGCGGACAATACGGCGTCCATGTTTCGATGAATTTTCATCGCGGCCCCGGTTATTGCGTGAATCCGCCAAAGGAAAAGGGCGATCTATGGACCGATCCCACGATTCAAAAGGAGTTTGCGCGGCATTGGGGCGTATTCGCAAAGCGATACCTTGGAACGCCGAGCCGCCAGCTCAGTTTCGATCTCATCAACGAGCCGCCCGATATTCCCGGCGCCAAATATGCCGAGGCTCTAAAGCCGGCAGTTGAAACCATCGCGAACGCAGACCCGGAACGGCTGATCATAGGAGAGGGCCTCGCGTGGGGCGGAAAGCCCGTTGACGAACTGATTCCGCTCGGCATCGCCCAAAGCACGCATAGTTACGAACCAATCGAACTAACCCATTACCGGGCTTCCTGGATCGCAGGCTCGGACAAATTTCCCCTGCCGCGCTGGCCGGTGCCGGCCGGGATGAACTGCTTCTTATATGGGCCCGACAAAGCGGATTTCAAAAGTGCTTTAACTTTGGAGGTCGAGTGTCCGGCGCCGGCGACGTTCAGCATCCATATAGATCACGTATCGAGTCACGCCGGCCTCGTGGTCAAAGCGGACGGCGTGATTATCCTCCAGCACGCTCTGACGCCGGGCCCGGGAGCGGGCGAATGGGTAAAGTCCGTGGCGAATGCTTACGGCGGTTACGATGCCGATTACGACCGCGATTACAGCGCGTCCATCCCGGCAGGCACGCGGGAAATCGAGCTTGGTCTCGATCAAGGCGATTGGCTGACCTTTTCCGCGATCCGCATCGGCGACGTAACGATTCAACCGGTCAGCCGCAAATGGGGCCAGAAACAGGAGGCGTTTGTGGTGAATGCGGATGGGGCGCATCCGGTCAAAATGCGCTACGCATGCAGCAAGGAGACGCTCTGGGAGGAGCACGTGAACCCTTGGCGGGAACTGGCCGCGAAGGGAATTGGCGTCCACGTCGGCGAATGGGGTGTTTTCAATCGCACCCCGCATGACGTCGCGATTGCCTGGATGCGCGACTGCCTGGATAACTGGCGAGCGGCTGGGTTTGGCTGGGCGCTCTGGAATTTCCGGGGTTCATTCGGCGTCCTGGACAGCGATCGCGAGGATGTGAATTACGAGAATTTCCAGGGTCATAAGCTCGATCGGCAAATGCTCGAACTCTTGCGGACGGGATAGAGCCGCGCCCGAAATCCATCCATATCTCCCGGCGAAAATCTTCTATTCCCCTTTTGCGCCTGCGGGAGTATTAACCATTCCATGCTTGTCTCCCAAAAAATCATCGACGCAATTAATGAGCAGATCGGGATGGAATTTGCCGCCTCGCTTCAGTACGACGCGATTGGCGCTCATTTCGATTTTCACTCGCTGCCCAATCTCGCGAAGCATTTTTACAAGCAATCCTCCGAGGAACGCGGCCACGCCCATCGCTTCATGAAATTCGTCCTCGATGCCGGCGCACAGGTCGTCATTCCCGCCATTGGCGCGCCAATCGCGGATTTCAAGTTTGCCAAAGACGCCGTAAAACTCTCGCTGGATCAGGAGATCAAGGTCACCTCTGCCATCAACGGCCTCTACGATCTTGCTCTCAAGGAAAACAACCATATCACCAGCACTTTTCTCCTCTGGTTCATCAAGGAGCAGGTCGAGGAAGTTTCCTCCATGAGCGACCTGTTGAAAACGGTCGAGCGTGCCGGGGAAGGCGGACTCCTGCTCGTCGAGCAATTCCTCGCCGGCGGGATGATTGGCAGCGCGCTAAGCGCGGAAATCGCCGCCGAGGGAGGCCCCGGGGAATGAGCGAATCCGCCATCATTCTCAAGCGGGAGGTCACCGCGACGCGCATCCCGCAGGGCGAAGCGCTCGTCCTGCCCAAGGGCACGCCCGTTATCATCACCCAGGCCCTCGGCGGCTCTTACACCGTTGTCATCCCGACCGAGGCAGGACTCTACCGGATCGGCGCCGATTTCGCCGACGCCCTTGGCAAGGAAATCGTCGCCGAAACCGCCGCGCCCTCGACGGGCGAAGCCGTCACCGAGCAGCAGGTCTGGGATGTCCTCAAGACCTGTTACGATCCTGAGATTCCCGTCAATATCGTGGATCTCGGCCTGATCTACGATCTCCGCATCGAGACGGCCTCCAACGGAGCAAAAGTTTCTGTCCAGATGACGCTCACCGCCCCCGGTTGCGGCATGGGCCCCGTCATCGCCCGCGAGGCGCAGCAAAAGATTGTCCAGCTCTGCGGCGTCGCGGACGCCGATGTGCAGGTCATCTGGGAGCCGCCTTGGACCCCCGACAAAATCTCGACCGAAGGCAAACAGAAGCTGGGCATCGCGTAAGCTGGCCATGCAGGGCAGCCGGCGCCCGGCAGCGCCACCCTTTCCTGCTCATTACGACGGTGCAGCCGGCCTCGCCTGCCGGCTTAATACTTCGGCACGGTCGGGTCCACTTCTTCGGCCCAGGCGGTGATGCCGCCTTCCACGTTGTGGAGCTTGGTGAAACCGGCCTCCTGGAGCAGTCGCACCGCGCGGGCGCTACGGCCGCCGCTCTTGCAGTGGATCACGATTTCATCCGCGCTATCCAGCTCGCTCATCCGCGAGGGAAGTTCGCCCAGCGGGATCAGCTTCGCGTGGTCGATGCGGCAGATGTCCCACTCGAACGGCTCGCGCACGTCCAGCAGGACAAACTTGCCACCGCCGTCCAGTTTCGCCTTCAGTTCTTTTACGGTCATAGTCGGGATGGGCGCTTCCGCGGCTTCCGCGGCCGCGGCCTGCGGGATGCCGCAAAATTGCTGATAATCGATTAACTCCTTGATCGTGGGATTCTCGCCGCAGACGGGGCACTTGGGGTCGCGCCGCAGCTTGAACTCGCGATACTTCATCTTGAGCGCGTCAAAGTGAACGAGCCGCCCGATAAGCGGTTCGCCGATGCCCATCACCAGTTTGATCGCCTCAATGGCCTGCATCACTCCAATAATACCCGGCAGCACACCCAGCACGCCGCCTTCCGCGCAGCTCGGCACCATGCCGGGCGGCGGCGGCTCCGGGAACATGCAGCGGTAGCACGGGCCGCCCAGGTGCGGCGCAAAGACCGTGCACTGTCCGTCGAACCGGAAAATGGAGCCATAGACATTCGGCTTCTTCAGAAAGACGCAGATATCGTTCGAGAGATAGCGGGTGGGAAAATTATCCGTTCCATCCACCACGATGTCATAGTCTTTCACCAGCTCCTCCGCGTTCTCGCTGGTGAAGAAGGTATCGTGCAGATCGACCTGCACATTCGGGTTCACTTCCCGGATGCGGTCGCGCGCGGAATTAAGCTTCTTGCGGCCCACGTCCTTGGTGCCGTGAAGGATCTGGCGCTGCAAGTTCGAGAAATCCACCACGTCTCCGTCCACGAGGCCCATTCGGCCAATGCCCGCCGCGGCGAGGTACAGCGCGATGGGCGAGCCGAGGCCTCCCGCGCCGATGCACAGGATGCTGGCCGCCTTGAGCCGTTTTTGCCCCTCCAGCGTCACCTCCGGCATGATGAGATGCCGGGAGTAACGGGCGATCTCGTCATTGGAAAACTCGATTTTATCGAGCCTGCTCGGGTCTATAATGCTCTTGGCCATTGGTAGTTTGGGATAAAAAGGGAGAGGACGCTAACATGCGCCGGGCGCGGGGGCAAGGGGCTTCATCCAGCCGCCGCGCGGGGAGGCTCGCGCCGTTCATGAGGAAATTCTCCACCTCACCGGAGAGACGGTTTTTCCCGGAAAACATTTCGCGAGCCGGGGCGGAGAATCTCTACGGAATTTAGCAATCGCCTCGCTGCCGGGGACTCGCGTAGGGGTGATGCGATGCTCAATTACATCTGGCTCGCGCTCATCCTGGCGGCGGTGTTGCTGGGCGGAGCGCATGGCAGTTTCAAGGAGGTTACGGATGCCGCGTTCGACTCCGCTAAGACCGCGGTGATGAACATTGCGCTGCCGCTGGCTGGCATCATGGCGCTCTGGCTCGGCATCATGCGGCTGGCGGAGCGCTCCGGCCTCGTGCAGGTGCTGGCGCGCGGGCTGCGTCCCATCCTGCGCCGGCTCTTCCCGGATGTGCCGGCGGATCATCCCGCGATGGGGGCGATGGTGATGAATATCGCCGCAAACATGCTGGGCCTGGGCAACTCCGCCACGGCCCTGGGGCTGAGGGCGATGCAACGCCTGGAACGCCTCAATCCCCATCCCGGCACGGCCACCAATGCCATGTGCACCTTCCTGGCCATCAACACCAGCTCCGTGCAATTGATCCCGGTCACGGCAATCGGCATTCTGGCGGCAAGCGGCTCGGCCAATCCCACGGTCATCATCGGCCCGGCGCTGGCCGCCACCAGTTGTGCGGCGGCAGCGGCGATCATCGCGGTAAAAATGCTCGAGCGGCTTCCGATGTTCGCGGCCCCGCCGGCGCAAACGGGAAATGGCGAACCGGTGGAAACCGCGCCGCCGGACGAAGAGGAAGCATCCCCTGCCCCGATTCCGTTGCGCTGGTGGGGCTTTCTGTTGCTGGCGGCACTGGCCATGTGCTTCGCATGGTGGTTTGCCCGGGATGCATTCCTGGCCCATGCGCCGGCGAATCCGGCCAGCAGCTCCTGGAGCCAGGCCGTCACCGCCGCATCGAATCTCGCCGTTCCGTTTTTCCTCTCTTTCTTCCCGCTCTATGCCTTTTGCCGCGGAGTAAAGGTTTACGAGGAGTTTGTGGAAGGGGCGAAAGAGGGATTCCAGGTCGCGGTTCGCATTATCCCTTACCTGGTGGCGATCCTCGTGGCCGTGGGGTTGTTTCGCGCGGCCGGCGGCATCGATATGCTGGCCCATTGGCTGCAACCGATCCTGGGACGAATTGGTTTTCCGGTGGACCTTTTACCAATCGCGCTCGTGCGCCCCTTGAGCGGCGGCGCCACGATTGGGCTCTTTGGCGAGCTGGTGAAGGCCCACGGGCCCGACAGTTTTGTGGCGCGTACCGCCGGGGTCATCCTGGGCAGCACGGAAACCACCTTTTATGTCCTGGCGGTTTATTTTGGTTCCGTGGGCATCCGGCGCACGCGGCACGCGGTGCTGGCCGGGCTGGCGGCGGATATCACCGGCGTCGTGGCCTCTTTTATCATCTGCAAGGCGCTCTTTTCCTAAAAACAAGAGCGGCGCGGAGAAATATCCGCGCCGCTCAAACCTCCAGACAATAATCAAACTGCTCGGGTAAGTCCCTTTAAGGAGTGACGAACGGGGACCAGAAGGTGTACGGGGCCACGTCCGAAAGCGTGGCAAACGCGTTCGTCGGGACGTGCTGAATGGTGTCCACGGTGAAAGGGCCGTAGGTATCGCCGAAAATATCCGCGCCCGTGGAGTAAAGCACCGAGCCGGTCTTCACGTAAGCTTTCAGGTCGGTGATATTGGCAAGCGCTCCGCTGCTCTTGTTGTTTTCGATGGCATATTCATCCGTCGCGTTATCAAGGACACGCATATCCTCAAGGACACGCGTGGCCTGCGAACGTTTGCGGGCGCGAAGGAAGTTTGGAACGGCGATGGAAGCAAGCAATGCGATGATGGCGACCACGATCATGATCTCCACCAGCGTAAAACCGCGGCGATTGTGAGGATAGGATGAGTGCTTCATGGGTTATGGAATGAAGAAGATGATCCCGTATAAAGCATACGTTAAACCCTGTAGGGCTCCATCCCACGGTCAAATAGTGTAGCGGAAACCACGACAATCTGTCGGCTGCCGTCTTATCTCCCTCGAATCGACCGTGGCCCGGGGGCATTAATTATTTGTAACTCTCAGGACGAAAACTCGTTGCGTCATTCCATTATCCGGTTTGAAGACGTTCCGAAAATTTCCCATCCTCCGGCTCTCCGGCCCTTTGGCGTGTGCAATCCACTATCAGGCGGGATTTTCCTGCGCCCATTCCATCGCTCGCCGTTGTAACTCGGTCCCATTCCGCAAGCCCAGCTTCTCTTTGATGCGGGCTCGATAGGTATCGATGGTCGTCACGCCCACATGCAGCGCCTCGGCGATATCCCTGCCGGATTCGCCGCGGCCAATGCGCTGGAAGACATCCAACTCGCGGTCCGTCAGGGCGCTCACGTCACCCGGCTCCGTTTTCTTCCCGACCGCAAAGCGTCCCAGCATCCGCGAAGTCATCTGGCGGCTGAGATAGACCTCCCCATGGAGCACCTGCTCGATCGCGGCCATCACCTCCGAGGAGGCCTCATATTTGGTAATGTACCCGCGCGCACCGGCCCGCAGCACCCGCTCGGCGTAGATCGCCTCGTCATGCATGGAGAGCACCAGCACCGGCAGCGCGATGTCCCGCGCTTTCAGATCCTTGAGAAGGTCGAGGCCATTGGAGCCGCGGAGGGTGATATCCACGATCGCGATATTTGGATGAAGACTTTCCGCCATTGCCAGCGCGTCGCGCGCGTTATCCGCCTCGCCGCACACCGTCATGTCGCCGCGTTTGGAGATAATGGAGGCAAGACGTTCCCTGAACATGGGATGATCTTCTACCAGGAGAACCTTGATTGCGGCGGTTTCAGTTTGCATGGAGTTGAGCTTTATTGAGTGGGACCCGGCAGCACACGCGGGTGCCGCCGCCGGCTATGGGGTTCAATTCAAAACTTCCGTCCAGTACGCTGGCGCGGTAGCGCATGCTGCGAAGGCCCATACCCTTGGAGTTTTGGTCCGGAGCCGCCAATCCCGAGCCGTTATCCTCGATGGCCAGCGTCACCTCTGTCTCAGTCAGCGCCAACCGGATCACCACCTTCGTGGCCTGGCCGTGCCGCACAGCATTGGAGATGGCCTCCTGGGCGATCCGGTAAAGGTGGATGGCTGTTTCCCGGTCCTCAACCAGGACCTCCCCGGCGGGCAGGAAGGTGCAATCAATATCCTGGATGCGCCGCGTGCCGGCCGCCAGATCCTCAAGTCCGGAGGCCAGGCCCGCCTCATCCATGTGCACCGGGGCGATGCCGCGGGCGATATTGCGCGCCTGAACGACGGCGTCCTTCAAAAGTTCATGCAATTCCGCGGCCGTCTCCGCCTCCGGCTGAAAGCGTTCGGCCAGA
>DATAXI010000190.1:0-2782 GCA_036266845.1 Chthoniobacteraceae bacterium
GGTGATTGTCCGTCCGTTTCGCACAAGCGCCACGGCGTTATTCTTAAACTCGCGGTCGTATCGCCGCCCGCATCGGTTGTTGTTCATGGCTGTCATTTTCTTTAGCACAGCCCAGCACGCAGAATCGAGGAATGGTCAAACACCGAAGCGATGCGAACGGAGAGAGGGTAATCTAGTCTTGCCTCCTTCCGCGATTGACTCGCCCCGGCCTCATGACTTTCCCCCCGTGCCCCCTTGGCCGAGTTGCGAGCAAACGCCAGCAATGCCGGCGCGGCCCGGCATCCTCGACCGCCGGCCCCCCCACCCGGTAAGGAATCTTTTTTGAAACCCGCCCCGCTCGACAGTTGTTGCGGACCTACCCCCATTCGCGCGACAGGACTCAAAAATTTTTGTGACACCTTTTTCTGACACTTTGACCCTGCCCGGCCCGGTTTCCTGTCACAACGTCCCCGAGTCGGTGCATTTCTGTCACTTTGGGACCCGGCCCGCTGTCGAAAACGCAACAACGCCACAAGAACACCAGCCCGCGAACCCGCTTGAATGCTTGATTCATGGCATTGTGGTGTTATTTCCACTCGGAAGAGAAAAACAGAATAGGGAGGGGTATCGAGTGCCGGGGTATGGGCCGGGCGGGAGCCGGGAGGCTGCCAAGAACGCCACAATGCCACGAATCAAGCAATGATCGGCCTTCCAAGACTGGTGATCGGCTCGAAACATTGCCTTTGGAATGCCACTCGACGCCGCGCCGGCTCCCGAGGGTGCGGTGACTGGACACGTGGCCAGTTAAACGGCGTACTGCCCGTGCAACTGTGGATTTGCACGGGTGCCTGCATTTGCGGCCCGGCTCCTTCGCCCGTCCTGGTGGCCTTGACGAAAAAATTACCCGTGCAACTACCCGTGCAAATTTGAGCGCATTTTTGCGCATTTCCCTGCATTTTAAGGGCTTTTTGCGTGTTTCGGCATCGAAACAGAAGAGGCTCGCAACCTGTTGATTGCGAGCCGGTTAAATTGGTTGCGGGGGTAGGATTTGAACCTACGACCTTCAGGTTATGAGCCTGACGAGCTACCAGGCTGCTCCACCCCGCGATTTGGTTTTTGGAAAATATCAGCTGGCCGGAATGGCGCAAGGGAAATTTTGCACCGTCTTCAGTTCTTCCTGCCGCGCCCGGGGAATGTGAGCTCCGCGATGCCGCTCTTGTCCAATTCTCCCAAGCCGGCGGCGACCATCCGGTCGTATTGCGTCTTGGCGGCTGTGGCGAGTGGAACGTTCAGGCCGGCATCCCGGGCCAGCTTTAGCGCTATGCCGCTGTCCTTGGCGGCGTGGGCCGCGCTGAAGTAGCAGGCGTGTTCGCGGTTCACCATGTCTTCGCCGTCGGTTTGCAGCACCCGGCTGTTCGCGCCGGTCTGGGAGAAGACTTCCATCACCGTTTTCATCTCCAGCCCGAGCGCGGAGGCGAGACCCAGGCCCTCCGCGAGCCCGGCGGTGTTGATATTCATCACCATATTAACCAGCGCCTTTAGCTGCGCGGCCTGCCCCGTGCCGCCAATGTAGCGCAGCAGTTTTCCCTCATCGGATAGCGGAACGAGGATATCCCGGACGCTCTCGAATACGGATCGCTTGCCGCCGCACATGAGATAGAGCGTGCCCGCCAACGCCTGGCTGATGCTGGATGCCATGCAAGCTTCCAGTGAATGCCCGCCTGCGTTCTCGACGCGGCGCTCCACTTCCACGTGGGTAGCCGGTGTGAGGGTCGCGCAGTTGATGAAGGTTTTCCCGCCGGCCCCGGTCAGCAGGGAATCGCCGGTTTCCGCAAAAATCGACCATTGCGCCGCGTCGTCGGTCACTACGGTAAAAATGATGTCCGCGGCGCCGGTCGCGGCGGCCAGGGAATCGCACGGACGCAGGCCCAGCTCCGCCGCCAGTTGCCCAGCGCGCTCGCGATCCGAGTCATACACTGCGGTCACGTCAAAATTCCGGCTTTTGAGCCGGCGCGCCATATTGGCCCCCATGCGTCCCGCTCCTACAAACGCGATTTTTTTACTCATGCCCGATTATCGCGCGGCCGGCCCGTTTTTCCAGGCTTTCCCGGTTTACCGGCCACCACCCTATTCCTCATTTCCGGTGGCGCACGGCGCCGCTCAATTGGAGCTGCTGTAAAAGGTCAGGTCCTTGCTCGCGTGCCCGTCGGCGTAAAGGATATTTACCTGGTGGGATGAGGTGGGATGAAATGCCGCCTTATCCACCAGAATGGGGATGCGAGAGCCACCCTGGATGCCGAGGAAGCTGAGATTCGCCACCGATTGCAGATCGATCCCATTGTTCCAGTAATAGCTGGTGCCCGTGCTTTGCCAGAGGTTCTGGTTATCCGCCGGGCAGGCGAACACCTTTGGCTCGGTCACATACTGGTTGAGCGTATTGTCAATGACGGGCACGTTATCCGAGGTGCTGGACCGGGCCGCCCGCAGGTTGGGCATTATGAAATTATGATCTCCCAGGTATGAGGAGAGCGCCATGCCAAGCTGCCGCAGATTCGAGAGGCACCCGGCGGAGCGAGTGGTCGCCATGGTGCGATTGTAAACCGGCACCACGAGTGCCGCGAGGATGGATATCACGGCAATCACCACCAGCAGTTCCATCAGGGTGAAGCCTATGTTGCCTTTACGGGAGGGTGTAAGCTCTCCGGATAGAGGAGAAGAAGAAAATGAAAACAACAATTGGCGTCGATTTGCACAAGGAGGCGATGACGTGCGTGGTCCTGGATGAGCAGGGCGCGGTGGTGGA
>DATAXI010000203.1:0-4975 GCA_036266845.1 Chthoniobacteraceae bacterium
AGCCCCTAGGGCTATCAAAAATGCAGCCGAAGTTGGTATCGTCACAGTGGGTAAAACATGGCTCTGATAATACCTTTTCGATGTCTCCCAATCTGCCTGGATTCCGGGTAATTTGTCCACGGTTCCGGTTGTTTTTGGCCGGGAATATTACCGCCGGAACATCGCCGTCCGAGTGGCCGCCGGCAGCCAGAAAGCTGAATTTCTGGTTTTGCATTTCGCAATTTCTCCCTACCTTCTCCCTCCCCATGCAACTCCTGCCCGGTTTTCGTGATTTTTTCCCGGAAGACTGCGCGAGGCGCAATTACCTGATTGCGACCTGGCGCGAGGTGGCGCGCCGCTATGGATTTGTGGAATATGACGGGCCGCTGCTGGAGCCGGTGGAACTCTATAAGAAGAAGAGCGGCGGCGAACTGCTGGGGCAGCTCTTTGACTTTACCGATAAGGGGGGGCGCCATGTCTCGATCCGGCCGGAAATGACTCCGACGCTCGCCCGGATGGTCATTGCCCGAGAGCGGGATTACAAAAAGCCGCTCCGGTGGTTTAGCGCGTCCCAATTTTTCCGCTATGAGAAGCAACAGAAGGGCCGGCTCCGGGAGTTCTGCCAACTGAACTGCGACATTGTGGGGGAAGGCTCGATCTCCGCGGACGCGGAGATGCTGGCGCTGGCGATCGATATCCTGCGGGGATTTGGCCTGACGGAGAAGGATTTTGTGCTGCGGGTGAGTGACCGGGAGGCATGGCTGGCATTTCTGCGGGCGAAGGGGGTGGAGGAGAGCCGGGCGGGGGATTTTCTGCCGATTGTGGATAAGATTGAGCGCGAGGAGGCGGGGGCGCTGGAGGAGAAGCTGCGTCCCTTTGGCCTGACGCTGGCGGAGGTGCGCGATTTCATTGCGAGGCCGGAGGGGCACTTCGAGAAATTCAAGGCGCTGGCGGCGGAACTGGATGCGCGGGGGATGAAAGCGTTTTACCAGCTCGACCCCACGATTGTGCGCGGGCTGGCTTATTACACCGGGGTTGTGTTCGAGGTATTTGACCGGAAGCGGACGCTGCGCGCGATCGCCGGCGGCGGACGGTACGACAACCTGGTGAGCGTGATGAGCGACGGCAAGGTGTCGCTGCCGGCTTTCGGGTTCGGGATGGGCGATGTTACGCTCGGGCAATTGATCGAACTGAGCCCGGCGGCAACGGCGCGGATGAAAGAAGCGCTGGCGCGGGAGGCGGCGGCGGACATCTATGTAGTGATCGCGAAGGAAGAGCTTCGACCACATGCATTGACAGTAATCCAAGAGCTGAGGGTTAAGGGACTTAAGGTTGATTTTCCGTTAATTTCACAGAAAGTAGGCAAGCAATTCCAGGCCGCCGAGCAAGCCGGGGCGCGGATCGCGGTGCTGATTGGAGACGAGTGGCCGCAGGTGAAAATCAAAACCCTCGCCACGCGTGAAGAACTCCTGATCTCCAACGACCAGATCATCAATCACATCCAGTAATTTTTCCCATGTATCGCAATTATCTCTGCAATCAACTTCGCAAGGAGCAAACCGGCCAGACTGTCACCCTATCCGGCTGGGTCAATTCCCGCCGCGATCATGGCGGCGTCATTTTCATCGATCTGCGCGACCGGGAGGGGCTTACCCAAGTGGTCTTCCGGCCCGAGGAGCAACCGCAGGTCGCCGATGCCGCCCACGGGTTGCGCGGCGAAGATGTCATCCAGGTGACCGGCACCGTGGCCGCCCGGCTGCCCGGGACGGAAAACGCGAAGCTGGCGACCGGCGAGATCGAGGTGGTGGCGAGCGAGCTTACCATCCTGAACAAATCCGACGTGCCCCCCTTCCCGCTCGACTCGAAGGTGGCGAACGAAGACCTGCGGCTCACCTTCCGATACCTGGACCTGCGGCGTGAGGAGATGGGCAAGAATCTGCGCACCCGGCATCGCATTACCAAGGCGGCCCGGGATTACCTGGACGCCGCGGGGTTCCTGGAAATCGAGACCCCGATCCTTTCCAACCCGACGCCCGAGGGAGCGCGCGATTTTCTCGTACCCTCGCGGCTGAATCCCGGGTCCTTTTACGCCCTGCCGCAGGCTCCGCAGCAGTACAAGCAGCTCCTGCAAGTGGCCGGCGTGGAGAAGTATTTCCAGATCGCCCGGTGCTTTCGCGACGAGGATTTGCGCGCGGACCGTCAGCCGGAGTTTACGCAAATCGACGTTGAGGCATCGTTTATCACAGCGCCGGAGATCCAGACGCTGGTCGAGGGGATGCTGTCGCGCATTTTCAAGGAGTCGCGCGGCATCGATATCCCGACGCCCTTCCCGCGGATGACCTTCCGCGAGGCGATGGACCGTTTTGGCTCCGACAAGCCGGATACGCGCTTTGGGGTGGAATTGATCGATCTGAGCGACATCTTCAAGGAGTCGCAATTCAAGGTATTCCGCTCGATTGCGGACGGTGGCGGCGTCATCAAGGCCATCAACGCCCGCGGAGCGGCAGGCCTGCTGAGCAAGGAGCAGCTCAAGAAATGGGAAGAATGGGTAAAGACCGAGCTGGGGGCGAAAGGACTCGCGTACATCCGGCTGAAGGATGGGGAATGGGAATCGCCCATCGTGAAATTCTTTGGCGAGCAGGAAAAGGCGGCGCTCGCGCAGCGGATGGATTTCCAGGACGGCGATGTTCTCTTCTTTGGCGCCGATAAATGGGAGGCTGCGTGCGAAACCCTGGGCCGTGTGCGGCTGCGCGTGGCGGATCTGCTGCAACTGACGCAGGGGAGCGATGCGCTCAATTTTCTCTGGGTTGTGGATTTTCCGCTGCTCCAATATGCCGCCGAGGAGAACCGCTGGGTGGCGGTGCACCATCCCTTTACCCGGCCGCATCCGGAGGACATCGCGCTGCTCGGCGCCGTCGCGCCCAGCACGGGCCATCCCGATCCCTCGGAGACGGCGGTCGATCCCGAGAACATGAAATTCCACGGCGGCGAGGATCTGAGCAAGGTCCGCGCGGTGGCCTACGATGTCGTGCTCAACGGCGTGGAATTGGGCGGCGGCTCGATCCGAATCCATGAGCCGGCGTTGCAGTCCCGGATGTTCGAGGTCCTGGGCATCGGGCCCGAGGAGCAGCAGATCAAGTTCGGCCATTTGCTCAAGGCGTTCTCATTTGGGGCACCGCCGCACGGGGGCATCGCGCTCGGCCTCGACCGCCTGGTCATGCTGATCTGCGGCGCGGAAAGCATCCGCGAGGTGATTGCCTTCCCGAAGAACAATCGCGGGGTCGATCTTATGACGCATTCGCCGGTCGAGGTCGATTTCAAGCAACTCCGGGAACTCTACATCCAGAGCACGGCAAGGAAGCAGTAGGACTTTCGTCGGGATTGGCCGACGGCCTGTAGGCGCCGGGTCCACGGCCCCACGACTGTTAAGGGGGGTGCGCTGTCGCGCCCTCCGCCCGGAGTTCCGGTGCGACCTTACGGGTTTGTAATATGCCCGAATGGGCTTGACCAACCGGGCCGCAACGGGAATATCACGTCACCCCACCCTTTCCATCCATGAAACTGAAGACCCGCTTTTTGTTTGTTTCCATCATCTTCACGGCAGCCGCCGCGGCCTGGGCGGCGGATGACGGATCGCTATTTAATTCTGGAGAGACGAGTTTTTCCACGTTTGGAAGCTCCGCGAATGGCAATGTCGATTCACAGCCGCAGACGAATGAGGTGTATACGACGACCACGGTAACCACGACTACAACCGCCGCGGCTGCGCCCACGCCGCAGGGCAGTCCGACGCCGAGGCCATCGCCTCCGCCTGAGACGCTTCACAAGGGGGCGAAGTTGAAGGCGGTGAAAGTTGCGGCGGCGCAGAATGCGGGAGTTACGTCCGTCACGAGGACGTATGTCAAGCGTCACCGAGTTACCTCCGACCGGCTGGAGCACAACGCAGGCGGCGGAGGCATCCAGGGAAGTTACTTTTTTACAAAGTATCTGGGCGTGCTCCTCGAGGGCGATTTCCTGGGGGGCAACCCGTATGACACGGCGCTGATCGGCGACCTGGTTTTCCGTTATCCTTTTGAATTTGGAGCAAAGAGTGTCACCTCCGGTTACTCGAAAGATGGCAAGGACGGGAAGACCACTGTTACCGGGCCTACGTGGGGATTGGCTCCCTATATCATGGCCGGCGGCGGCGGGCAGTGGGATGGGCGCGCCGAGGGGACTGGAAACGTGGGCGGCGGCGTCGAGGTTCGCTTCAGCAGGCACTACGGCGTCTTTGTGGAAGGGCGATGGGTGATCCACGACGCCCGTCAGAATTATGCCCTGGAGTCCGCCGGCTTCACTTACAGTTTCTGAAGCCGAGCCCGAAACCGCTGCGTCAGTGGCAAGTCTATTATCCCAAAAAGGGGATACGTGGATCAGACGACGATTTATCGGACTGGTTATGCGAATGGATTCCCAGCGATGAGGTTAGCGCCCGGCGGCAATGAAATGATTGCCTCCAGCCGGAGTAACGGGGGCATCCGCGAATCCGGATGCGTGAAAAACCAGCATCAAACTTGCCGAGCGGCTTGGTGACAGGGCGACGTGTATTCATAGCCCAATGGGCGGTATCCCCCGCAAGCATCTTCCTTGCGGCGCCGTTGGTGAAAAGCCGGGTGGTTTCGGATTACCTTGTCTCCGGGGGCAGGCCGACGGCTACGGACGCGCCACCCAGGCACTGCCAAAGTGAAAACCAGCAGGAGAACTAATTTTCTTGCGGAACGATACTGGCGATGCTTTAGCAGCCTGTTGAAATAATTACCCAGTCGGGCCGGAGCGGCATTGCTGAGATGCGAGGCTGGTGGCAGAATGGCGGGCAACATGATTCGACCGCAACGAAAGAGCCGCCAAGGCGAGTTTTGGATCGCGCGCAATGAGTTGGCGCAAGCCCAGGCGAGCCGATTCTACGACAAGCTGGAAGAGACTTTGGAGGAGATGGAGTTTGCGGCGCAGGTTCACG
>DATAXI010000226.1:0-4852 GCA_036266845.1 Chthoniobacteraceae bacterium
AGAAAAGGGCGGACTTCCGTGAAGAAGCCCGCCCTTTGTTAAAGTGAGTTGCGCTTAGTAGCGGCGTCCGCCGCCGCCGCCACCACCACCGCCGCCGCCGCGTCCGCCAAAGGAGCGTCCGCCGCCGCCGCCGCCGCCGTGAGGACGGCCACCGCCACCACCGCCGCCGCCGCCGAACGGGCGATCTTCCTTGGGCCGGGCTTCATTCACGGTCAGGTTGCGGCCTTGGAAAGGCTTGCCCTCGAGGGCGTCGATGGCCGCCTGGCCTTCGCCGGAGCTGCCCATGGTGACGAACGCGAAGCCGCGTGAGCGGGCTGTGGCGCGGTCGGTAATGAGGCCGACGTCTTTGACCGTCCCGAATTGCTCGAAGAGCTCCTGGAGGTCGTTTTCAGTGGTATCAAAGGAAAGATTTCCTACGTACAATTTCATGATGATTTGAATTAAAACCGAATGTCCCGCTATCTGAGCCGTTCCCGGTAACCGGGTTTCAAATCACCAGCGGGATATCCCGCCCGACAATCTTCCGCGCTTCGAAACAAAAACAATCGAGCCCGCAATATTTCCCTGGCTGATTCGCTGTGCAAGAAAAAAATGCGGGAAATTCTCAGCGTCTTCGCCGCCATCCGCCGCCGCGGCGATTCGATCCCGGCGGCTGATCCGTCCCGTGGGAGGGACGCTGCCGCTGTTCAGTACCGGGCGATCCCGGCTTCCGCGGCCCGCGGCCGGGCTGAGACGGTCGCTGCGCCTGCGCCGTGGGGCGCGATTCCTTGTTGTAAGCCGGACGCGGCTCGCGCGGGGCGGGCGGCGGGGCGACAAAGCCCTCCGGGTGACGGCGCGTGAGACCGCGCCCAATAAAGCGCTCCAGCATCCGCAGCGATCCCCGGTCCTCAGGAGTGACAAAACTGATGGCGTCGCCGACCGCGTGGGCGCGCCCCGTCCGGCCAATCCGGTGAACGTAGTCTTCGGGATGCGCGGGAAAATCATAATTCACCACATGTGAAATGCCGTCCACATCGATGCCGCGCGCGGCGATATCCGTGGCTACCAGCACCCGCACCGCCCCGCTTTTGAAATCGCGCAGCGCCCGCAGCCGCTGGTTTTGCGAGCGGTTGGAATGCAGCGTGGCGGTGGTAATGCCGCGTGCTTCGCACTGCCGCGCAATGCGGTCGGCGCCGTGTTTCGTCCGGGAGAAAACGAGCACCGTATTCATGGCCGGGTCCTGCAGCAGATGGGCCAGCAGCGCGGGCTTTTCCCCGTGCGGAATCTCGTAAACGATTTGCGTCACCGTATCCGCCGGGTTCGACCGGCGGCCGATCTGCACCAGTTTCGGGTCGTGGAGAAACTCCTGGGTGAGCCCTTCGATCTCCTTCGAGAGCGTCGCGGAGAAGAGGAGCGTCTGGCGCTTTTGCGGCAGCCCGCGGACGATGCGCTTGATGTCGGGAATAAATCCCATGTCCAGCATCCGGTCCGCCTCGTCGAGCACGAGAAACTTGAGCCCGCCAAAGTCCGCGCAACCGCGTCCCATCAGGTCCAGCAGCCGCCCGGGCGTTGCGATGACAATATCGGCGCCGGTGCGCAGCGCCTGCATTTGCGGGCGTTCGCCCACGCCGCCAAAGACGGTCGCCATGCGCAGCGGCAGATGCTTCGCGTAGGCGCGCACGTTTTCCTCGATCTGCACCACCAGCTCGCGCGTTGGGGCCAGCACCAGAGCGCGGGTTTGCCGCCGGCCCTCTCCGGTCATCCCGGCAAGGCGCGCCAGCATGGGCAGCGTAAAGGCGGCGGTTTTTCCGGTGCCCGTCTGCGCGATTCCCATCAGGTCCTGTCCCGCGAGTACGCGGGGGATTGCGGCCGCCTGGATGGGGGTCGGCTCGGTGTAACCGGCTTCCTGGATGGCGCGGAGGATCGGGTCTCCGAGGCCGAGTAAATCAAATGGCATGGGCGCACGAAGAACGCGCGTTGGCAATCAATAGCAAGCTCTTTCGCCTATTTATCGATGCCAATTTTATCCCGGCCACGCCACCGGCGGCGCGCCGCGCAGCCGTCCCGCGAAGCCAGTCCGCCTGAGTAGCCGCGGCGCTTGATAACGCGCATTCCGGACCGCGCCGTTTCCCGCGCAGCCGGGCCTTCGCAGATGCTGCCAGGAGGGGGTAAAATCAATGTCCCTTCAGATAAGTGCCAACGCCGATGATGACGGTGGAAAGGATGAGCGTCGCGATGCCAACGCCGATCAGGTTGTGCGCCTTCCGGCTCGCCCCCTTCCACTCATGGAAATAGACGCCCCAGAGGGTGCTGAAAATAATGATGCTGGCCATGTGCAGGGTCCAGCTTGCGAAGCCGAATTTGCCCATCTGCGTCTCGCCCATGGTGTAGAAGAAAAACTGGAAGTACCAGGTGGCGCCCGCCAGAGCGCTAAAGAAATAGTTGGCCAGCATCGGAGCCCGGTCCGGAGAGCCGGCGCACGATTTCGGCCCGCGCTCCGCCGCTTCCTCGCCCGGAGCATCGATGGCCGTTTCAATGATCGTTTCCTCCTCGCGGCTGGGATAATTGCGGACCGCCGAGCTGAAATACTGGTAACCGGTCCGGTTTTTGATGTTCAGCAGAACACACCAGATGAAGTTGGTGGTAAATCCGCCCAGCAGCACGACTACCAGCTTTGGCAGCCCGCTCCAGATGACCGCGGTGCCCGCCGCCTTCGAGGCCTCGCCAATCGGATTGCCCGCCGTGAGCCCAAAGGCGAAGCAGGCGCTCATGATGCCCGAGAAAGTCGCCACCAGGATGCCCTTCGTGAAGTTGAACTCCGCGATCGTGCTCTTTTTCTGCTCCTCCGGCATCTCCTTTTCCTTGGTCAGACCGGCCATGGCCGCGATGCCGATGCCCAGCAGGCAGACGGCAACGCCCGCCAGCGTGATTTCCCCCGGGGTGGTCGCCGCAATCTGCGCGATGGTCTCCGCCACCGGCACCGAGGGGACAAATTGCTTGAAGATGGGCGGCAGCAGGGTGCCGAAAGCGGCGCAATAACCGAGCGCCACCCCCATGCCAAGCGACATGCCCAGGTAGCGCATCGTCAGCCCGAATGTCAGCCCGCCCAGCCCCCACATTGCGCCAAAGAAATAAGTCCACCCCAGCGTCGCTGCGGATTGCTGGCGTAGCACCCCCGCAAGGTCATGCGTCATCAGGGAGGCCAGCAGCCAGGGGCAGATGATCCAGGAGAAAAAACCGCCCACCAGCCAATAGGTTTCCCACGACCATTTTTTGACCCCCTTGTAAGGCACATAAAAGCTGCCGGACGCAAGGCCGCCGAGCCAGTGGAATAGAACGCCGAGAAATGGATTTGCCATGATGGGGGGATGGAAGCGCCCTCATCCGTCTTAAATATGGCACATCCCTTCAAGCGCCATTTTTCAACCGGACGATAAAGCCGGCCAAAAGCCGGGCGCGGACACGTCCGCCCGGCCAAGGCGAATCCTGGATTTTCAAAAAAAATTGCTGGCAATGGAGCCACGCTACGCAACAAATCGCTTCGTCTGCCGGTTCAATATCCCAATTCACCTATTACAGCGTTTTTCATGAAAAATCTCTCCACCCTTTGCTTAACCCTTCTTTGTGCGGCCACTTTTTCGCTCGGTACGGGCGTCCGGGCTGACGAAATCCCCGCTTCGGCCACATGGCCGCTCCCTGTCGTATCGCCCGGGGCAAATCCCGACATCATCCCCACCCCGCGCAATGAGTGGGTGGAACGCGTGCAGCAGACGCTGAACCGGACCCAGGGGAAGCATTTTGACCTGGTCTTTGACGGGGACTCGATCACCGACCACTGGCAGGGAGTGGGCAAGGGCGTGTGGGAACAGCGTTATGGCGCTTTGAATGCCGTCGATTTCGGAATCTCGGCGGACAAAGTGGAGAATCTGCTCTGGCGGCTTCAGGAAGGGCAGGTGGAGGGAATTGACCCCAAACTGGTCGTCCTGATGATCGGGACGAATAACCTGGGTCGCGATAACGTGAATCAGATTTCCGAGGGCATCTCGAAGGTGACGGCGGAGTATCTGAAACGCTGCCCGCATGCTCATCTCCTCCTCCTGGCCATCTTTCCCCGCTCCCCGCTGGCTACCGATCCGGTCCGCGCGAAGATCGCGGCCATCAATAAGAACATATCGGCGCTTCAGAGCGACCGTGTTACCTACCTCGACATCGGCGCAAAGTTTTTGCAACCGGATGGGAAACTCACGCCGGAAATCATGCCGGATTACCTGCACCCCTCCGCAAAGGGCTATGTGATCTGGGCCGACGCGATCCAGGACGTCGTGAACAAGTACGTTCCGAAGCAGGGCGCGCAGTAATTCTGCCTCATCCGGATAAAGTATAGATCGCGAGATCGCCCGATGCCGCCTTCCAATTGGGGCAGTATTCGGGCGATCTTTTTTTGCCCGTGATGTTACAGTAACTGGAAATAGCTCTCGAGCCCCCGCAACTGACGGGTAGCTTTGGACCTTATCCTCCCTGTGAAAATCTTTCCCGGAATCCTCTCATGGCTCAGACGTCGGCGGAGCTTCTGCTTTGCGCTCCCCTCGTCGCCTTCATCGCCTTTGCGCATCCACCGGCGGTACAGCCTTCTCAACGGAGAGTGAGTCATGGACTTGGTAAAAGGCGCCATGGCTTTGCCGCCGGGCAGAGAGATCATGCCGGCATACCGGGATCCAATTCCTTATCTTTGAGAACGATTTTTCAGCTTCGCTCGAGGAGTCGGCAACGAGGGAAGAAAATCATGGTTGACGATGAAATGCTTGCTCAAGTGCAATTTGACCTTGCGCCTGAGCAATCCGCCGCAAGTCTTCAGAACTAACCCCAAAGCCAT
>DATAXI010000113.1:0-11320 GCA_036266845.1 Chthoniobacteraceae bacterium
TTCTTGGTGGCTCACTTTCAGGACGTTGGACATGCCCCATTCCAACCGTCCTTTGCCGACGGTCAAATGGGGCCGTTTTCGCCCTCAAGGTGGTACATTTTGATTCGACCCTGCGTGGTACACTTTGACCGCCCGCTGACACCAGAAAGAGGCAGGCATTCAGTACACAAAAATTATTAACGCTTTCTGGTTGGAAGGATTGGCCCCGTCGCCTTTCATGGTCAATCATGACTCTGAGACCCTAATGCATAAGGACTTGCCCGCACACATAAGTCCATTTATTGCCACCTCATTCAATCCAATCGATCCCGAGAAGTTCCACGCGGATCGAGAAACACGATTCACCTACCTTGGGAAATTTTGGGATGTACTTCAAAATTGCCGCGCGTACTACAAAAATGAGGATTGGCGGCGATTCCACCAGCAGATGGAAATTCTTAACCCAAAGTTTACGTCAACAGGACCGGCAGTCAACCGTGACCAACTCTTTCGATATTACCGTAATTTTGGAAAACCGTTTACTCCATTTTCGGAGCCACAGCGAGAATTGCTGGAGGAGCGACTTGGGCGAGCGGAAAGCACTTCTGCAAAGCTATGTTATGAATTGCGGCGGTGGCTTCACGAAATAGGCTGGTATGATTTGCTGGAAAGCCAATTCTTTGCGATTAAGGAAAGCTGGGTGGCCGTGTTCTACATGATTAGCCCGGTGTACATGCCGCTCTACTGGGATTCCTCGAAAAACAAGCTCGCCGAATACCAGCTTGCTCAGAAGCGCTTTGGCGATCTAAAGCCATTCTATATCGACGTTTTTGAATCTTTGGCCCGAATATCGGTTATTTCCGTGGGAATCGAGGGGATTCTTCGCAATGGAGAACTCAAATATCCGGCCAAAAAGGGCGACAAGCGATTGGAAGACTTTAAGAAGATGGACAACGGTTCGAAGTGGGATGTCCTTCGAAACATGGTTATTGGCGATTGCTTTTCGGAATTGAGCAGCAGCCGACTGCGGAATGGCATCGGTCACAATGCGGCACACTACGATGTGGCAAAGGATTCCATCGAGTATCGAAATGAGTCCAAAAATGCGGCCTCTGTAACTGGGGAAATACTCTATACGCAGTTCTGTGCGAAACTCCTGGCTCTTTATCAACAGTGGGAAGTCGCCTCCATTTACATTTGGTGGCTATGCGCGTTCGACGTTGAAAACGTCCGCCGCGCCGTCGAGGGCGCTGCCGATTCGGCGACCTAAACTCCGCAGAGTCGTCGGTGCCACGGATGAGCGCATAATGGTCCGAATTGTATTTGACGGGAAGGTATTCACACCCGGGGGGTGACACCAACGCCAAAACTTACACGGCGGGCTTGGGCGAAGCTGTGTTCCTGCCGCAGGTGCCCATAGGTTTTCATGCAAAGCGCCCCACCGTCTTTGTGCCCCATCCACCGTGAAACGGTTGGAATATCCACTCCGCTCTCGATGCAGATCGTCGCGAAGAGATGCCGCAGGTCGTGATGAGTGATTCGCTTCATTCCGATCCTCGCCGCCGCATTTGTCATGCTGTGCTCGCATTCAAATGCTCGCATCACGGTCGCATTCGATGGCTCGTTTTTGCGTTCCGAGCGGAGTTCGGTCAGCATCTTCTCCAGTTCAGGGATCATCGGGACGTGGCGCGTTTCCCCGTTTTTGGTGGCCGTCTCCGGGTCGCCGCGGACGAACAATTGGTGTTTGGAAAAATCCACGTCCGACCACGTCACAAATTTGACCTCTCCAATTCGCATTCCGCTATACGCAAGAAACTTGACGAGGTTCGCGCAATCCTTGGACTGTCTCGCGCCGGCAGTGCGGATTTCATTGACGAAGTTCAGGAACTGCTCCCGCGAAGGCAGTTCCATCCGCTTAGGCCGAAGCTTCACCCGTGAGAGTTCCGCAGTGGGATTATTAAAGCGAGCGCCGGCGCGTACCGCCTCATGGAAAATTGCGCGCAGAACCGCGATACTATTGTTTACCACGGTGGGAGCATACTGCCCTTGATATTTTGCAAACCACGTTTCGCAATCGCGATCACTGATTCTGCGGACATCGGACTCTGCAAGCGTCGGCCAGGACCGCTTGATGAAGTCAACGAGCATGTGGTAATAGCCCTTCGTTCGCGGTTTGAGGGAGACGTTCGCGTCGACTTTTGTGAGGAAGACCTGTGCCGCGTCATCCACCGTCATCCTGCCATTCACAAGCGCGTGCGCCGAATCGTGCAGCGTCCGATGTTCGCGCATTTTATCGGGCAATCGCTGCTTGGCGACCGAAAAGACGGAGGTTTCGAGGCTTTGTCGGATCGGCTTCCCGCCGACCTTGAAGCGAGCAAAATAGGTTCCCGATGGGCGATACCGGAAGAGATTCTGAACGGAGGTGGCTTCCCACGGGGACTCATCTTTCTGCTGCATGGCGAACGGCAGCCATGATTTCAAAAATTGATGGCAAAGATGTTCCCTGGAGGGAAAATCGGAAGGCATTCGCCTCGCGGCTCTCCCGGATTCCGCTGCAATGGTGCCGATGTGACTATTGCCCAAGATGAATTAAGGTGACGGCAACGCTCCAGCGGTTGGATTGCGAAGTCCCATCTTACTGTTGTGGAGTAACTTATACCTGTTGAAAAGATGGGAAATAACCAAAAATCGAGCGTACTCGGTCACTTCTAACACCGACTCTTTCACTCCTGTTTGCCGGCGAATCCACCATTTTTGCCTCCAGCGGTAGGGTTCCCGCTCAAGCTTGGATACAATAGCTTCATTACCAATCGTCCGGGATAAGCGCCCGCCCCGGACCGCGCCACTTTTCGATAACAGCCCGCTGGAAGTCCGGATCATCCCGAAGGTCTGCATGATCTGTGATGATAACCTGAAGATTTGGCGCTAGCTCCGCAACGGCGTCGAAAATTAGTCGAAACAGTCGCGCGACCTTCTGCCGGTCACTCTCTGCCAAGACGCTCGTGTCACCGGTTTCCTCGGGATCTTCGTCAGCCGGGAAATAGACTTGGGAGGGCTGATCAAGGAACAGAAAGCTCGGCACTGGTCTATCATTTTGACGGAAGTGGCGGTGCAGCGCTAGATGGGCAATCAAATGGTAAGCGATCCAGTTCTCGCCGCTGCCTATGTGCAGGAGTGGGACTGGACGGGCCGGAGTGTCCACGAAAAGAGTAGCAGCCGACACGTCCAACCGTACCGGAGAATCGGCAAATTCTAGCTGAAGACGCCGTGCCCATTCTGACATCTTCAGCCCCAATCTATTGAGAATAGAGGTCAGCCGTTGTTCTTTCTGGGCGGGGTCGAGCATGCTGCCCAGACGTTCTACCTCCCGTTTGGCCGCCGCGAGGTCGCGAGACAGTCGATCATCGGTGGCGACTGGCTGCACGCTTTCAACGTAAAGGCTCAGACGTCCTATCACTTTAGCCCGCCGGGAGTTTAGGTCCCGAATTTGTTGGGCGGCCGCCTGCTCATTCTGAAGTGCAATTATCGCATTCTCCTTTTCCGCCTGAAGCTGAGTCATCGCCTCCATCTCAGTATTGCGCTCCTGGATATACTCACGCAAACGTGGGCGCTCCCGTTCTGTTGCTGCGAGGCTGTGCTGTAATTCTGACAAAGCAGTTTGAATCATTGCAGCGCCTGGTACGGGAGCCGATAGGTGCTGCGCGCAAATGGGACAGGCCGAATGATCCGCGCTGTCGTCGAAGAGCCCTATGGATTCCAAACGCTCTGCTTGAATCCGCGCCTCGTCGACGAAGCCTTGAGCCTCGCCCGACATGGCCTTGGCCGCACGTATTGTTTCCGCGAGCTTGCCACGTTGTTCCTTGAGGACATCGACCTCCTGTTGGAGTTGGGATATCTCATCCGCACCCGCGAATGTACCCTGCTCTGGAGTCCATGTTATGGTCTGCAGCATTAACTCGCGCAGTTCGCTCATGGTTTCTGGGAACGGTTGGTTCGCAAGTAGCCCCACGGCTACTGCCTCACGGAGAAGCCCCGTGGCTTTGGAGACTCCAGTCCCCTCGATCTGCTGATTTTCGTTTTGCCTTATTTCCAAAAGCTTCAAATTGCGCTTCGCCATGGAAAACTGCTCTTCCAGTGCTAGTTCCTCCTCCCGAATAGCTCCCAGAAAATACGGTAAGGTATCTTTGATCGCCGACGTCAGGAAATCGGCAGATTGCCGGTGAAAGAGAAACTGGTTGGTCGCGATTTCCGTCTGATGTTGGAAGCAATAAATGAGTGAATGGCGGATGTTGGCCGCCAATGCCGGACGGGTACTCGTTGGAGGCGGCACATTGAGATTTGGAGCAATTCCCAAGAGCGAGGACAAGGCGTCCTCAAGTGCGTCGATGTTAACATTAGGCTGTGCCGGAGCCGCTGGCGGACTCTCACTAACGGAGCGCAAGAGGTAAGCCGTCGAAGTGGAAGAGCGATCCGGGTGTGGATTCTCGCGAGCCACAAAAATGCACTCCCTGCCGATCTGAAGGAGCAGGCCAAACCAGGCCACCGTTTCCAGGATGCGACCCTCCGGAACTTGGAACGCGCCACCTCCGAGGCAGTAGCTAATAATCGGGAGCAGTGAAGTCTTTCCGGTATGGGACTGTCCGGTGATTATGTTTACCTCGCCGGGGCGAAACTTGACCGTCCGCTTTTTTCCAGACCGGCTATAAAGAACGATTTCAAGAATTTGCATGGCTCATCCAGTCTAGGGCATCAATCCCAACAAGGTGTAAACAGTGGCGGGGGAATTCGCTCGGGCGAACCATTTCCCCAGCAAGGCCGCTTTTGCTAAACAATCTTTGGTATCGTCACTCATTGGAGATGCACCTCTCGGAGTCCTGCGCAGCCGCTTCATGATGACCAACGAGGCGTCGGGCGGCTGCGCGGAGATCATGCCGGTTTGCCAGAGAAAGACGAATGCTTCGTGTGCATGAGGAAGCAGCGAGCGGGCGCGCGACGCAAGTCCCAGTTTGATTTCCTGGTTCCCGCTCAGCCAAACTTGAAAATGACGAGTGGATCCCTGCATGGTCGCTCGGGTGGACGGATGCAAAACCAGCGGCAATACGACGAACCCCAATGCGTATGGCATGGGCTTCGCTTCCTCGCTCGCATGTCCGTGAATACATTGATAGATTACACGTCCGCAAAAGGCGGGGTTGAGGAGGTTGGCTACCTCCTGGGGCCTTTGTTCCCACGTTTTCATGATGCCGCTCGCATTGCCTTGTTAATAACATTGGCAAAGCGCTCCCTAAATTGTGGGTGCCATCCAACCCTGAGCGTATTAGCCAGCATGTGAAAACTGCCGCGCATCACGAACGGATTAGGAAAGGACGGACGGATCGCTATGTGTTTACCTTCGATGACGATCCGGTTATATAAGTTCCTGCCTTCTACGGCATGGTCCGCGCCTTCGGTGAGCTTTTCCTTCATTATCAGAAATAGCTCTTCCCATTCCCTCAACAGCCGGTCCTCGTATTCCTCCAGATCCTTATCAAGAATTAGATCCTCTCGCACCCAGCGTGAACGCTGTTGGAAAGCTCGCCAGTAGTCGCTGATGGCTTTTTTGATCCGCTCATTGCTGACTAACACCAGTCGCAATTGCTCCACGAAAAGCCGCTCGTCGGGCGGCAGACGCGATTCGTCCACGTCCAGTTCGATCGGAAAATCCACTGGCAGATTGTCCAATCGGAACTGTTCGGATAAGTCTGTGATTTCAAGTTGTGCTTCCCGAAGAGAAATTCCGGAATATGTCGCAGGGTCTTTTAGATGTTCAACAGCCCGGCGAAACCACCATCCCTCCAGGCGGTCACACAGCCCGGCGAGAAACTGAGGCCGTGTGCTATATCGCAGGGTCATCTCAAGAAGGTTGCGAGCACGCTGAATATCGGGAGCCTCGTCGAGAACCCGGATGCGGCTCAGAAGTGCTTCTTGAGCCTCGCGGCTGAGTGCGTCGAAATCTGCCCACGCTTGCTTGACCGTTTTGTTTTCTGACGCCGCACCGGCCTTCTGCAATTTCGTCAGCGCGGACACTTCGTCCCTGTCCACGCTGTCTCGCAACAAATGGGCGGCGGAACCAGCCGGCGCGGGCGACGTGGTCACGATAGAGAGGATCACTTTGGACAGATCCAGAGAACCATCTCGCACCTTTGTTGCCCATATTCTCAAGGTTTTCCAGAGGTCGGCGCTGGAATCCGTCATAACAGCCCTGTGGCTGATGTGATGCTTAAATTGCAACAGTTGGGTTGGATCACCACCCTCCTCAAATGCAACGTCGTCCAGCTTTTCGATAGAAATGACGCTGTCTGCATCTTTGGCCTCAAGCAGCAAAACCAGAGCGTAGCGCACTTGGTAGAGGTATCCCAGAGCGCTTGGCGCGGCGGAAAAATCTGGAGAGCTGGTGGGCATTACACGGAAAGTGGGATTTGGCGGATATTGTCCGCCGTCATGTTAAGCCCTCGGCGCTCATGGTCGAGAAAACCTTTACAATTCGCGTAGCCCGTACCCGGCTCACCATCAATTACTTGGGACTCAGCTAGCGCTTTTCCTGAGCGGTCGGGGAGAGCACCCGCTTCCTTCATGGCGTGGAGGAGGGTGCCGCTTCGCACTTGCCCTTCGTCCTGAGGCTCCCTTGCTCGGCGATTCGGTTCTCCTGCCAATAGAATCCGGCGTATGTTGCACCGATTCAGTCGGTATTTTAGCAGCAATGACATTTCTCGGTTAAGGAGATAGCACGTGACAAGGGCTCCGCGTTACCGAGTAGCCGGAGAGTTGGGCGAATTTTGGTGGATTTTCTCTCTGCTGGCAAATGCTCCCTGTGACGCCCAATCGACGGGGATAACTGGTTCACAATGAGCTTATTATAGAATGGCTCCAGCGACAGGATTTGATCCCTTTTCGCCAGGGGGTACAAAATGGGGGTACAATGGCCCACGTTTGCCTCTTCGTTCGATCTATAAGTCGTTGGTATTGAGGGAGCCGGCACACGGGCTCGAACCGTGGACCTGCTGATTACAAATCAGCTGCTCTACCAACTGAGCTATACCGGCTTGGGCTGAGGCTGAATTCGAAAATCCAGCCGGAGGCTAATTTGCACGCGTCTTGGGGGGTGGCAAGCGCATTTGGCGGGGGATTGGACGCGGGGTCATGTCCGGAGGGGGGACGGAGGAGCGGCGCCGGGGTGCTTTGGAGGAGGAGGGGCGGCGCGGAAGAGGCCGGGCGCGGGAGCGAAGCGGCTGCGGGGATGCTGCGGCGGGGCTTCGCGCCCAAACCGGGGATGCCGGGGAATCGACTGCACGTGGTGGAACTACCGGTAGATGGGAGTGAGTTCTCGTGCGGGGTTAAGGTTTCCTTGCTACGGAAGATGGAATTTCTCCCCAGGGGATTGATCCCGGATTTAGGCGCCCCGACGTCACTGGCGCGTTTTGGAATCGTGTTGAAGTGAGGACGGGCGTTCTCTTCGTTGCGTGGGCAGGCCGGCGACGATGGGGGCGAGAAGCCACACGGTAAGAGCGCAGGCGATGAGGCAGGTATCCTTGGCCAGCGCGCCGAAGGGATCGGTAAGCATGAGGGGCCGGCCTGTGGCGACGAGTACGATGAGGACGCCCATGCCGAGCGTCGCGAGCGCTACGGCCGCGCGTTCGGCCAATCCAAGGATGAGGACGATTCCCATGACGGCCTGCGCGATGCCGAGCACAATGAGGGTGCGCTCCGGGCTGGACCAATAGAAGCCGGATCTGCGCACCAGTTCCGTCTGCTCGGGGTACGCACCCAGGTAGAGGATTTTTGGGATAAGGCCTTCGTAGAACCAAACGAGGCCCAGGGAGACGCGGGAGGCGATTTTGACGAGGCGCACGGTATGGAGTGCTGAGGTTTTCATAGGATTTGGGGCTGGCCCATCCAGACATCGGCCACGCCGGATGAGTAATGGGCGCCGTGGTACCGCGCGGCGCCGGCCCAGGAGCCGTTACCGTGGAGCAGGCTATCGAGTTCTATCTCGGCGATGAGCGGCACGGCGGGCCACGGCTCGTGCCAGATGCGGAAGAATCGGCGCACACCGCGCCACTGCGTAAACGCGGTGTAGCGCTCGAGGAGAAATTCATCGAGCGAGCCCGGCCGGCATGGCGCGGGCGGGGCGCCGTCGATTTTTCCCCGGTATCGCAAGACGCCGGGCGCTCCGGAGATGGTGGCGCCCACGCGGCCGCGAGCGGGATCGTGCCGGCCGTGAAATCTGCCAAAATAGTAGGGCAAGCCGAAGATCGGACGCCCAAGTGGAATGGCGAGCCGATTCGGAAGCCACTCCGATAGAAAATAGATGCCGGTTTCGCCTCCATGCCGGACATAGGTGCGCACATTGAGGAAGGGATGATCGGACAAGGGGCGCATGATCCATTTGCCAAGCCACGGCAGGGAATGCCAGCGCATGCCGCGCAGGAAAAAGTGGACGAGGCTGACCCAGGCTTTGCCGTCGCGCAGATCCAGAGGGAAGGGCGTCAGCGGCTGCAGCGCGGCGGGCTCCACTTCATAATGCAGGAAGATCGCCTCCACCCAATCGGCGTGAAAGAGGGGGCCCGCCATGCGGAGGCGGGCTTGCCTGCTCAGGGCGCCTGCCGGCCTATCAGCCGCCGCATTCATCCCAGTATCCCCGCGGTCAGATAGACCGCTGCAAATCCACCGTACACGGCCAGCAGGGTGATGTGCACCGCCGTCCGCCCCGGCAGGCCATGCCAATGACTGCCGCTGTAATAGACCACCTGGAGGACGGTGCGGATCGCCCAGAAGACACCGACCGCGCAGGCCATCCAGCGGCACGGCTCCGCGGCCATCGCACCGGCAAAGCGGACTGTAAACGCGGCAAAGATGAGCAGCGTGATGGAGATGAACCAGACATGCACTTGAAACACCTCGCGCACCAGCAGCGGCAGGCGCTCCAGCGGCTCCCGCCAGCCCATGATGCGGATCAGTGAGTAATTGAGCGCCGCGATGCAAACCTGTCCGAACGCGGCGAGCAGCAGGGTGTCTTCAAGGAGCGTTTTCATAATACCCTCCCGGCCGTGGGGGCCAGCGCCGCCCAGCCCAGGACGAGCGCCAGATAAATGAAAACGACCGTCAGGCAATGGTAGCCGAGCGCCAGGAAGCGGTTCTTGAGAAAATCCCCGCAATCGAAGACGAAGCATTGCACGGCCAGGCGGGCCAGCCAGAAGAGGCCGATCAATGCGGCGAGGGACCGCGCCACCGGTTGGCCCGCGGCCATCGCGCCGGCATCGAGCAGCGTGAGGATGCCAAAGCCGCTGATGACCAGCACGATGAAAGCGCCATACACCCAGAAGAGGCTGCGCAGGAAGGGATGGAGCAGCGCCAGGTTGCGCCGCCAATCCAGCACGCCCGGCACCAGCGCGCTCGCAGTGAGGAGTGCGAGTTGAAGCGCCCCGGCAAGCCGGAGCAGGTTTTCGAGTTTATTCATAATAGGACCTCCAGGAACGGACGGATGACCCGCGCGACAAACAGCGGGTGAAAGAGCCAATAGGCCGGCGCGGCGGCCACGATGAGCGCGTACACTCTGCCGGCAACTCCCCTGCGCAGGCCCAGCCGGCGTCCCAAGCGGGAGCGCTCGAGCAGCAGGCCCGCGCCCTGGGCTAAAAAGTAGAAAGTCGGCAGCCCGTAGCCGCCGCGCGCGGGGATGGAGATGGCCGCCTCGTGGACAACGCCGGAAGCGAGAAAGGCGAGCAGGGTCGCCGCGGGAGCGCCCACACGCCGGCGCAGGGGCCGGAAGACGAAGCGCTGCGCAAGATTGTTGAATCCGCGATTCCACCGGCGCCCCCAGAAATCGCCGAGCGACCGCGCGGCAATGGGCGCGCACATGATTGGCTCTGCCTGGATGCCGAGCCGCTGCCAGCCGAGCGCGGCCAGGTGGAACGTCCCAAAATGCAGAAGGAAGATGAGGCCGGCCATGCCGATCCAGCCGGCGAGCAATGGCTCGCTCCCGGGCACGCGGCTCGCCACTCCCCATATCAGCACCGCGCCGAGAGCTGTTTTTGCACTCGCAAGGAGCCATTCCGCGAGCGCCGGCGCCGCGGGGACATTGCGCGAATCGAGAAACGTGGCGGCGTCCATGCCGGGCCATAGGATAAAGTACGCCAGCGTGCGGCCCAGCGGCGCGCGTGGTCCCTCCCACCAGGAGAGCCACTTGCAGCCGAGGAAGATCGCTCCGGCGATCGCCCACATATCAAGCCAGGCCGGCGCGCGGGCGGTGGCTGCAAAGGCGAGCACGGGTAGCGCCGGCAGCGGCAGCCAGCCGGGCCAATGCGGACGGCGCGGCAATGCGCACCTGCCGCCGATGCAACGGCGATGCGCCGCAATCCAGCGGTAGAGGCTGCGCAGCCGCTCGCGCATGCCGGGGATTCCGGCCAGGAGCCGCAGCGAAAATGCCCACCAGAAGTATCCCGCGATGTGGAGAATCGCATCCGCACCGCCATAGATGCGGCCATCCGGAGTCAGGAGAAGCATTTCCCGCAAGGGCACGCCCAGGGGACCCGAGAGGGCCGGGAGCAGGGAGAAGCGGCGTGAGCGGAGGATCGGGCGGAAGCGGGCAGCGAGGGAGGCGCAGAGGGGACAATCGGGATCGAAGAAGACGCGTCCGTTACCTATCGTAATATCTGACAGTTCTGTATTCACAGAAACAGGTGGGCAAAAATTTTTCACCGGGTTCCTCCTCCCAAAAACTTGAATATGTTGTCTCCCAGCTTCACCGCCTTCAGCAGCGCTCCCGTCGATACCTTGCGCATCTGGGCATGCCAACCCGTCATCGTCTCAAAGAATTGCAGCAGGTCGCCCAGCCGCTCCCGTGTGATCTGGTCGGAAGCGTTCCTGGACCGCTCCGCATCCGCCATGCATTCGCGCAGGAGGAGCAGTGTGGGATCGATCTCCCGGCGCTTGCGCTCTTCGGCGATCACGCGAAACATTTCCCAGACATCGTGCATGGACTCAAAGTGGTCGCGCCGATCCCCGATGACGTGCACCACCCGGACGATGCCCCAGCCCTGCAACTCCTTGAGGCTGGTGCTGACATTCGAGCGGGCGACCGAGAGGGCCTCCACGATGTCGTCCGCGGTGAGCGGCTTGGCGGAAATAAAGAGCAGGGCGTGGACTTGTGCGACCGTGCGATTGATGCCCCAGCGGGTGCCCATTTCGCCCCAATGGAGGATGAATTTCTGCTTGGCGGGGGTGAGGGTCATTGGCGTCTCCTGTTTCTGTATTAACAGAAATAGCAGATTTTTCTGGTGGAGTCAAGGGGGGCGGAAAATTTAGA